>NZ_AP022598.1:0-302209 GCF_010725485.1 Mycolicibacterium parafortuitum
TTACCGGCGCAGTCGCGGCTGAGGCCCGGGGTCAGGGCGCGGCGGCGTTCTCCCCGGCCTGTTCGGCGACCTGCTCGCCGTAGTAGCGCAGCACCACCGCGACTGTCGCGGCGACCGGAACCGCCAGGAACGCGCCGATCACCCCGAACAACGACGCCCCCAGCATGACCGCCAGCAGCACGATCACCGCGTGCAGCTTCATCGACTTCGACTGCAGCCACGGCTGCAACACGTTGCCCTCGAGCTGCTGCACGGCGAGGATGATGGCCAGCACGATCAGCGCGTTGACCGGCCCGTTCGACACCAGGGCGATCAGCACGGCGAGACCGCCGGCGACGAACGCGCCGACGATCGGGATGAACCCGCCGATGAACGTGATGATGGCCAACGCGTACGCCAACGGCACTCCGAGGATCACCAGCCCGATGCCGATCAGCACCGCGTCGACCAGGCTGACCAGCGCCTGGGTCCGAATGAATCCGCCCAGCGTGGACCAGATCCGGCCGAGGACTGAGCTCAGGTGCGGACCCGAGGGCTCTCCGACGGTGCGCCGCAGCCACGGCAGGAACCCCGGGCCGTCCTTGAGGAAGAAGAAGACCACGACGATCGTCGTGAACAACGTGACCAGCGCCGACGTCGCGGCGCTCACACCGGTGAACACCCCGGCCGCGATCTGCGCGCTGCTGGAGCTGAGCCGGTCGTTGATCGCCGCGACCGCCGAATTGAGTTGTTCCTCACCGATGTTCAGCGGCGGCCCGCCGAGCCAGTCCCGCACCTGCACCACGCCGGCGGATGCCTGCTGGGCGAGTTCACCGGACTGCCCGATGATCGCGGGCGCGACAGCGGCGACCGCGCCGGCCACCACCCCGACGGCGACCAGCAGCACCAGCAGCGTCGCCGCGGCGGGCGGCACGCCTTTGTCGCGCAGCCAGCGCACCGGTGGCCACAGCACCGTACACACGACCAGACCGAGCACCAGCGGAAGAACGACCACCCACGTCTTGCCGACCACCCAGGCGAGGATCCACAGGGCCGCGGCTACCGCGACGAACTGCACCGCCACCACCGCAGACGAGCGCAGGTGGGCGGCGAAGATCGTTCCGCGGCGGGGTTTCGACTCGGGATTCGACTCGGGAGTTGACCTGGTCTGGGCGTCCACTCCCCCTTGATACCCGTCGCCGACGGATTCCACTGTCACGTTTCGTCGGCGCGTCTCGTCTTGATGACATGACGTCGACAACACGCATCGAGCCCGTATCCCCACAGCGCGCCTCATTGCTGACCCGGTTGATGTGGCGCTACGCCAAGCGCCGCTTCGGCGAGGTGCCCGAGCCGTTCGCGATCTACGCCCATCATCCGGGCGTGATGCTCGCCGGCGCGATGCACGAAAGTGTGCTGGAGAAGGCCTCCACCACGCTGCCGGCGAGCGTCCGCGAGCTCGCGGTGTACTGGACCGCCCGCCAGATCGGCTGCTCGTGGTGTGTCGACTTCGGCGCCATGCTGATGCGGCTGGAGGGTCTGGACATGGCACGGCTCAAGGACATTGACGACTACGCGTCATCGCCGAGGTTCTCCGGCGACGAGCGCGCCGCGATCGCCTACGCCGCGGCGATGACCACCGACCCGCACACCGTCACCGACGACCAGGTCGCCGATCTGCGCCGGCGCTTCGGCGACAAGGGTGTCATCGAGTTGACCTATCAGATCGGTGTGGAGAACATGCGGGCCCGCGTGAACGCCGCGCTGGGGATCACCGAGCAGGGGTTCAGCTCCGGCGACGCGTGCCGGGTGCCCTGGGCATGACTTTGACCGCGCGAGAGTGCGCAAAGTCCGGCGTCGGCGCGGCGTGTTGCCCGCCGACACGCACGCTCGCGGACAAGGGGGTCAAGGGGCCAGCGGCGACGCGGTGAACTTTTCCGGGTTGGCGATGTCGTAGATCGCGACCACCTTCCCGTCCCGCACGCTCAACGCCTGGATGCGGGGCATGATCGGGGGCTCGCCGTCGGTCGCCTCCGCACCCGGCGAGTACACCCCGAGTTCGCCGTTGACCAGACCGAGCGTGCCGCTGGCGAGCAGCCGTTGCGCGCCGTACTTGGCGGCGAGGCCGAGCAGGAAGCGCGCGACCTTGTCGGCGCCGTGGATGACCCGTGCCGCCGTCGGGGCCCGGCGATTCGAGTCGCCGGTGAAGGTGACCTCGGGGTGCAGCAGGGCCACCACCGCCGACAGGTCACCGGAAGCCATGGCGGCCAACAGCTTTCCGACGACCTCGGCGTGATCCTCGGCCGGTGGCGGCGCGTCCGACACCGCGCGGCGGGCCCGGGAGGCCAGTTGCCGCGCCGACTGCGACGTCGCCCCGAGGACGCCGGCGATCTCGGAGAACGGCACCCCGAAACCGTCGTGCAGTACGAACGCGACCCGCTGATCCGGCGTCAGGTTCTCCAGCACCACCATCGCGGCGAACCGGGCGTCCTCGTCGGCGACCAACGCTGCCAACGGGTCGGAGCCGTCGAGGCCGGTCACCACCGGTTCGGGCAGCCACTCCCCGACGTAGGTCTCGCGCCGATGCGCCGCCGACCGCAGCCTGTCCAGCGCCAGTCGGCTCACCACCGTCGTCAGCCATGCCTTGAGATCACGGACCCCGGTCGCGCGGTTGGTCTCCCACCGCAGCCACGCGTCCTGGACGATGTCCTCGGCGTCGGTGACGGTGCCGGTGAGACGGTAGGCAACCGACAGCAGATACGGACGCATCTGCTCGAACTCCTCGACACGCGTGCTCGCGGTCATGGGTCGAGTGTAGATTCCGCCGTGCCGCGCCGGACGGAACCGTATATTGCGCAGATGGCGATCGAGGAGGACCCACCGGCGCCCGCCGTTGGCGGAAAAGGCCTGCAGGCAGGCGCGCTGGGCCTGGTCGGCAACGTGGTCATCGGCCTCGGCGCGGTGGCGCCGGCGTACAGCCTGGCCGCAACCCTCGGCTACGTCGTCCTCGCCGTCGGGGAGAAGGCGCCGTCGATGTTCGTGCTGGCGTTCATCCCGATGCTGCTGGTGGCGTTCGCGTACAAGGAACTGTCGCAGGACACCCCCGACTGTGGCACCACCTTCACGTGGGGAACCAAGGCGTTCGGCCCGTGGATCGGCTGGATCGGCGGGTGGGGGCTGGCGGTGTCGGCGATCATCGTGCTGGCCAACGTCTCTGAGATCGCCGCGATCTATCTGTACAACTTTTTCGGGTTGCACGACCTCGCCGAGAGCGTGCCCGCCACGGTGGCGCTGGGATGCTTCTTCATCGTGGCGATGACGCTGGTGTCCGCGCGCGGGATCGTGGTCAGCGAGCGGGTGCAGAACGTGTTGATCGCCATCCAGTTCGGCGTGCTGATCACCGTCAGCGTGATCGCGCTGATCCGGGTGTTCACCGGCACCGCCGGCGCGCAGGCCGTCACCCCGCAGTGGTCGTGGCTGTGGCCCAGCGGGCTGGACGTGTCGTCGATCGCCGCGGCGGTGATCCTGTGCATCTTCATCTACTGGGGCTGGGACGCCTGCCTGGCGGTCGGTGAGGAGACCAAGGATCCGGGCAAGACGCCCGGTATCGCCGCGCTGGTCACCACCGTCATCCTGGTGTGCACGTATGTGCTGGTCGCCTACGCGTTGCAGTCCTTCGCGGGATTCGGTTACGTGGGGATCGGGTTGAACAACCCGAACAACACCGACGACGTCCTGACGGTGCTCGGAGAGCCGGTGGCCGGGGCGATCGCGGCGTCGGCGCTGCTGTTGACGGTGTCGGTGTCGGCGCTGTCGTCGACGCAGACCACGATCCTGCCGACCGCGCGCGGCACGCTGTCGATGGCGGTGTACGAGGCGATTCCGAAGCGGTTCGCCAGCGTGCATCCCCGGTACATGACGCCGGCGTTCGGCACGATCGTGATGGGGCTGTCGGCGCTGTTCTTCTATCTGGTGCTGAAGATGTTGTCGGAGAATGCGTTGCTCGACTCGGTGGCCTCGCTCGGGTTGGCGGTGGCGTTCTACTACGGCATCACCGCGTTCGCGTGTGTGTGGTACTTCCGCAGGACGCTGTTCAGCTCGGCGCGCAACCTGTTCTTCCGCGGGATCTTCCCGCTGCTGGGTGGCCTGTCCATGGTCGCCGCGTTCGGGATCAGCGCCAAGGACATGCTCCAGCCCGACTACGGGTACACCGCCTTCGGGCCGATCGGCGGAGTGTTCGTCCTCGGCGTGGGGATGCTGGTCCTGGGTATCCCGTTGATGCTGGCGTGCTTCGCGTTCGGCACCAAGCGGTTCTTCCGCGGTGAGACGTTGAACGCCGAAACCGAAGTCAAGGTGCCCGATACGTTCTAAAGGGAGAGTGCGGCAATGCATTTCACAGTCGGCTACCTCGCCACCCCGACCGGCGACGACGGGATCGCGCTGGCCAGCGCACTGGCGAAGACCTTCGGAGCCAGCGTGGACGTCGTGCTCGTCGTGCGGGAGGAGTTGCCCGACGGGCATCCCGGCCACTCGCAGTACCAGCAGATGCTGGTGCGCCGCGGCGAGGACTGGGTCGCCAAGGCGGTGGAGACGCTGGCTGTCGACGGGGTCAGCGCCGGGTCGGCGGTGATCGTCGGAGAATCGTTCGCGCAGACTCTGGTCGAGTTCGCCGAGGCCAAGTCGTCGGATCTGATCGTGGTCGGCGGTGCCCGCGACGGGTTCTTCGGCCGGCACACCATCGGACCGGTAACCGGTGCGCTGCTGCATATCTCGCCGATCCCGGTGGCGCTGGCGCCGCGCGGATACGCCGAGGATCCCGACGAGAAGATCGAGGCACTGACCGCGGCCATCCCGACGCGGCCCGGCGACGACAACCCGCTGCCGTTCACGATCCGATTGGCGGCGCTGGCGGCGCTGCGGGTGCGGATGCTGTCACTGGTGTCGGCGGAGAACCTGGCCGAGGCGAGCAGTGCGCGTGAAGTGCGGGCGCTGCAGCGTGCGGCCGCCGAGGAGAACCTGGCGGTGGCGGCGCGGGCGCTGCCGGACGCGCCCGAGATCGAGTCGTTGGTGGCCGACGGGATGACGCTGGAGTCGGCGTTGAAGAAGCTGAAGTGGGACGACGGGGACCTACTGGTGGTCGGTTCGTCGCGGTTCGCCGCGCCGAAGCGGATCTTCCTTGGATCGACCGCGTCACGGATCCTCGCGGGGGTCGATGTGCCGGTGATTGTGGTGCCGCGGGAGGCCTAGATAAATTTGCTACAGCAAGTAGATTTCTCCGCTCCGGCGTCATCCGTTCATACGAACTTCGTTCACTACTCCGTCAAATGCCCAGTTCGATGGGTCATTAGTATTTACGCACAGGTAACATACTGAGCGAATCGAGCCCCCGAATGCCGTTGCCAGATGTTACTGTCTGCGCTCAGTTGACCGAAGTGGGTCACTTCGCCGGGGGTGGGCAATGGGCTATTCAAAGTACATCGGTCGCGTCGGAGCACTGGCGCTCGCGCTGGGCATCGGGACGGCTGTAGCGACTCCATCCTGGGCAGAGTCGCCGGGTTCAGATGCCGAATCGGCGTCGGCAGATGGCACCTCCCCGGGGAAGCCCGCTAGGGCGTACCCCGGTCCCGCAAACACCACATCGTCATCCTCGGCGGCAGAAGCAGAGAATGCTACCGAGACCACCGACACGGAGGTGATGGAAGAGGACCCCGAAGTCAACGACGATTCCGCCGCGGCCGCTGAGGACGATGCTGAAGCAGCCGCCGAGGACGAGGGAGAAATTGTCGATGAGGTCGTCCTCGAGATCAACGACGAGCCGAACCAACTCCCAGCCGAGGAAGGCATCGATTCCCCTTCGGCACCAAACGAGGATGCTTACAGTCCCACTTTCGGGGACTCGACGCGCACAGTGGTGCGCCAGTCCCCCACGAAACCCTCCAAGCCGCAAATCGACCCTGAACTCGAGGCGCCCGCAGAGACCGGCGCTCCTGATCCCGAACCCACAACCGCACAGTCGGTTTCGCGGTCGGTAACATCCACCGCGCGGCACGCCACGTCCGCCACGCCGGCCGAAGCACCTTCAGGGACGCCCGCACCCGCACCACTGGTGCAGCAACCCCAGACACCGGTCGGCCTCATCCTCGGAGGCCCGGCGGCATTCCTGGATATTGCGGCAAAAGCACTGGACATGCTGTTCAATCCGTCTCCGTCGGTCCCGGGTGATCCGCCGCTGCTGCTGGGCGTGCTGGCGTTCGTTCGCCGCGAGATCCAGCGGACGTTCTTCAATACCTCGCCGGAGGCGATTGCCGATGTCGCGACGACATATGAAGGTGTGCCTGCCCGAATCACGGTGCTCGGCAACGACGTCGACCCCAATATCGGTGACGTCCTGACGATTACAGACTACACCCAGGCGGTGAATGGTGTCGTCTCCCTGAACGCCGACGGCAGCTTCGCTTACACCCCGAAGGCCGGGTTCAGCGGCACCGACATGTTCACCTACACCGTCTCCGATGAAGCCAGTGCGTGGCACAGCCATGGGTTGGTCAGCGCACTGCGCGGCCATACGTCGACAACCACCGTATCCGTGACGGTCGTGGCCGCGCCTGCTAACGAATCACCCTCAGCAACTGATGATTCCACGACTACGACCGAAGACACCTCAGTCGTGATCGACGTCAAAGCGAACGACACGGACCCCGACGAAGACACCCTCGTTCTCACGGCCACGACGGCACCGCAGCATGGCACCGTAGCCGTCCTCGACGGAAAGGTCACCTACACCCCGACGGCCAACTATCACGGCACTGACACGTTCACTTACACGGTGTCTGACGGCGAAGCCGCCGATACTGCGACGGTCACCGTAACCATTACGCCGGTCAACGATGCTCCAGTGGCGGTGAATGACTCCGTAATTGTGCCAGGGAACTCCGGCGCCACGGCGATCAACGTCTTAGGCAACGACACCGACGTCGACACCGCCGACTCGCTGACGGTCACGGTGCTGAGCATCCCCACCAAGGGTGGGACGGCCACTATCAACGCGGACAAGACAATCGCCTACACGCCTGCCACGGGGTTCTCGGGAACCGAAACATTCACGTACACCGTCTCGGACGGCACGGCGACCGCCGTGGGGACCGTCAGTGTGATCGTCACTCCGGTCATTCCGGTCAACATCCCACCGGTGGCGGTCAACGACAGCTACACCATGCCCACCGGCGCCACCTCCGCCACCGTCAACGTCGTATCCAACGACACCGACCCCGACGGCGACACCCTCACCGTCAGCGACGTCACCGGCGCCACCCACGGCACCACCACCTTCACCGGCGGAACCATCACCTACACCCCCACCCCCGGATACGCCGGCACCGAAACCCTGACCTACACCATCACCGACGGAAAAGCCACCGACACCGCCACACTGACCATCACGGTACCTGCGGTGTCGCCTGTGAACCAGGCACCTGTGGTCGGCCAGCCCGCCTACGAGTACACGACTCACGCCGGCAGCGGCATCATCTCAGGTACCGTCGACGTGACGGATGAGGATGGCGACCCGCTGGCTTACACCGTCTCCGGATTGCCTGATGCTGAAATCGGGGCGCTGGCAATTGATCCGGCCACCGGGGTCTGGCAGTTCAAGCCTACCAATCAGGCGCGCTTCGATGCCTGGCGCAACCCGGGTGAGGTTATCGCCTCGTTCTCACTTACGGTGTCGGATGGGCTGGCGAGCGTCACCGTCAACATCGAAGCCAGCATTGCTCCCGCATTCGATTTCGACTATGACCGGCCGGGCACCGATGTCGACGATGCGAAGTCTGTGGTCGTTCTCGGCTCAGACGGCAGCCTTTACCTGGATAATGCTGACGGCCTGACCGTGGTCAATCCTGACGGGTCCCCGGGCGCGTCGATCCTTTTGGGCTTCCGCCCCACCGACGCCGCCCTCGGAAAGGACGGGCGGCTCTATCTGACAGATCCGCTGACCGACTCGATTGCCGTCCTCAACCCGGAAACCGGCACGGTTTCACCATTTGCGTCCAGCCCGAGCGCGTCGGGTCTCGCCTTCGACAGTGATGGGCGACTCTTCGTCACCAGCCTCGAAGACCGCACCATCACCATCATCGACCTCGACGGCAGTGCCGCCGACGTCATCCAACTGGACGCCATCCCCACCGATGTGGCCGTCGGCGCCGACGGAACGATTTACGTGGCTGAGATCGCCGACGACCGCAACAGCGTGCGGCTGACGATCCGCAATGCGGACGGTTCGGTCGCCGCCGTCCTCTACGACGAGATCTCCGCTCCGCTCGGCAGTTACGCAGGCCGCCTTGGTCTGGCGATCGGGCCCAACGGAGGGATCTATCTCGCCGACAGCAACCAGGGCACACTCACCGCATTCACCCCTGATGGGCAGTGGGTCAGCGACGCGTGGAATGAGCACCTCACTCGCGCGTTCGCGGTACATCCGGACGGGCGGATCACCGTACTCAGCAGCACTCCGAGCACGCTGATCGTTTTGACGCCGTACGCGTCCCAGTTCGACTGGAATTACGACTACACCGTCGACCAAGAGACAGGGGCCGTCAGCGGCGAGGTCTACGTTCTGAATCCGGGCGGACACTTGACCTTCGAGTTGACCTCACCGCCATCGTCGGCGCTCGGCACGTTAACACTCGATCCGGCAACGGGATCGTGGGTGTTTGTCCCCACCGCTGAAGCCGTCGCCGCGGCGACCTACGGCACGTACGACCCATCCTTCGAATTCGAGAGCTTCGTCGACTTCGTCATCACCGCCTCTGACGGCACTCAGATCGAGGCCAGTGCACCGATCGTCGCGGCCGACGGCTACACCGTCGATGTCATCGAGGAAGTGGGCGGCGCGCCTACCGCCCTGGCAGTAGGGTCTGACGGGCGGATCTACGTGGTTAACCATGGCAGCAATTCGATCACCGTCGTCAGCGCCGGCGGACAGATAGTCGACTCAATCGAGCTTAATTTCAGGCCCGTCGGTATCGCGAGTTCACCCTTTGGGTTCCTCGTCGTGACCAACGGAGTCGACAACACGCTCACTTTGATCAACCATGCCTACGGCAATGCGATTTCCAGCCTTCCGTTGGCTGCCGTCACTGGCGGGTTGGGCGCTGTAGCGACTGGCTATGCGGGGATCGTCGTGGTCGCCAGCGAAGAGACGGATACCGTAGCGGTCCTAAGCTCATTCACCAACCCAGTGCTGAGTATTGACGTGCCGAACCCGACAGGTGTCGCTGTGGGTGCGGACGATGAAATTTACATCGTCGGAACTGACGACGAGGGCGCGGGATATCTCCGGGTGTACGACGTCGACGGTAACCTGGTGACTTTCACGCTGCTCGGCGGCGCTCCTTCTGGTATCGCGTTTGGTCCCAACGGCAAACTGTATGTCAGCGACCAAAGCGGCGTCCCCCGCGATGTGGCCATCGTGTTTCCCGACGGCTGGGTCGACCACACGCTCGAACTCGGTGTTCACGGCTCGGGCATTACCGTGGCCCCGGATGGACGGGTCTACATCGCCGACACCGAGACCGGTACCCTGACGGTGCTGACCCCACCTGACGCTCCTCCGGTGACGACGCCTGTGGGGGCCGTCTCTACGTTCGACGCCAAAGAGGTGACCAACCTTTACGGCATCGCTGTGACACCGGATGGGCGCATCATGGTCACAGGCTTCGACGCCGAGCTCAAGCCCATCCTGGGTGCACTTGAGGCCAATGGCACGGTCACGAAACTCTCTGACGTATCGGGTATGCCAGTCGGCATCGAGGTGGGTCCCGACGGTCGTATCCACGTCACCGACTTCCAGACGGGGACGGTGACGGCCTACGATCCGGCAGCCGGCTACGCGGCCGAAATTGTCGCCACGATTCCCGGCGCTACGGGGCTGGCGTTTGACGACGCCGGCAACCTGTACGTCACCGGTAACGACGTCACCACCAGCGGGACACCCTCTGCAGGCTTGCTACACATCATCAGCCCCGATGGAAGCACTGAAACCGTTGCGCTGCCCGGCTTATCGTACGACGTACAGGTAGCCCCAGACGGCCGCGTGTTCGTTACCTACCTCTTGCTGCCAACAGGTGCGACCGCCCAAGGGGGTGGTGGCGTCCTGGTTCTCAATTCCGACGGCACCATCACTGACCTCGAATTGCCGCCGGGCACCACCCCCGCCGGCGTCGCCATCGGTCCCGACGGCACGCTGTTCATCACCAGCCCGCCCCTGAGTCCCGGGTCCGGAGGAGGGACACTTGTCGTCCGCTACCCCAATGGGATCACGCGCGCAGTCGAATTGGGCCGCCAACCATTCGGGCTGGACTTCGACAACGAGGGCCGACTCCTCATCACCGATTTGCTGTCCCACACCATCACGGTGCTCAATCCCATCTACGACCCAGTCAACGAGCACGCACCCGCGGTGTCAGACGATCCCGACTCCCACTCCACCAGCAGCAGCGGAGTCGTCAGCGGTGCAGTGATCGGCGCAGACGCTGATGGCGACCTTCTCACCTATTCCGTGTTCTCGGATGCGGATCCGACCGTTGGTGCCGTTGTCGTAAATCCCCTCACTGGCGGATGGCAATTCACCCCCACGGCGCAGGCTCAGCTCGACGCATGGGAGATGCGAAACAACGACCCGAATGGCGATCAACTGTCAGTGACGTTCTCCATCGGAGTAACTGACGGTCAGTTGAGTGACGCCGTCGCCATCACTGTGAACATCCTTCCGGGAACGCAACCAGCGGCTCAAGATCCCGCGTTCACCATCATAGAAACCAATCCCCGCTCGGGATTCGTCACAGGGCGCATCAACGTCGTCGATGCGGATGGCGACATTCTCACCTATCAGTTGGAAAACGGCAGTGACAGTCTCTACGTCTACCTGCGGTATGACACAGGCGAATGGCAGTTCTGGCCCTCGGCGGAACTGCGCAACGCCGCGTCAGGCACCCCCGGAGACGACGAATACGCGTTTGTCGTCAATGTCACCGACGGCGCGACCACGGTACCCGTCACCGTCACGGTCCCGGTATTCGCGAATTCCGCGCCCATAGCTGCTGATCCCGCCTTCACAATCACGTCAACGACGGATTCGACGGGCCGTGTCGAGGGATTGCTGAATGTCACCGATGATGACGGTGATCCACTGACCTATTCAATCGGTTGGCTCGACAGCTCGATCGGCACCATCGAGGTCGACTACCACAGCGGCGCTTGGGTATTCACACCGACGGCGCAGGCACGCTACAACGCGTGGGCAGATGCTGCCGCCGCGACCGCCTCATTCAGCATTCGGGCGACTGACAGCTGGGCGAGTACCGACGTCACCGTCGTGGTCGACATCGTGCCCGGACTGGAACCGTCTGTGCTGCAACAACTCGCCGCCAACGGTGACGTGCTTGTCAGCGAAAACGAGGATGGAACTGTTCGAGCTATCCACGGCCCGTTCGTGCCGAAGACGGTTTCGAACGCTGCGGATGCAGCTGAGGTATTCAAATATGTCGCGACCCTCTTGGGGTCGTACGCTGACTTCGCGATTGCAGACGCCATTTCCACGCAACAGGTTATTGGCGCCGACGACCTGACGACGGAGCACTTCTATCGGCTTCGGCCGAAGGTCGACGGTATCACCGCTCTGAGTAGTTCGGTCACGCTCGTTGTCCGCGGAGACGGCATTGTCACCGGACTCTTCAGTAGTTATGCCGCGGGGCTCAACGACATTGATTCGACGCCTTCGGCCGATCTTGCCACCCCCGAATCTGCCGTCGCGGTGGCAAAAGAGCACCTTCGGAGCCAGATCTCGTCCTCTGCAGAAGAAGAGGTCATCGAGGCATTTCTCAACTCGGTGAGCTTCGAGGCGATACTCGCCGTCTACGACCTCGAACCCCAGTCTTCCCCTCGCCTGGTTTGGAAGGTGACCGCCACAAGCCAACTGACTGCCGTCGATGCAGACACCGAGTACATTCCGGCAGATGGCGAAGAGATAATTGTCATTCCCTCCGTCAACACGACCTATTTTGTCAATGCCAATGGCGCGGATGTGGGCGTAATTCTTGACGAATTCTCCTCTGTCGGAAGCGCGACTGTCACCACCGAGACCGCCAAAGATCTATTCGGCATAGTGCGAACATTCAATGCGAGCCAATCCGGATCAACGCTTTCGCTGGTTGACGCGTCAAAGAACCTGACGATCTATATACTCACCTATCGACAGGAGACCCTACCGGGTGGCGCGAAGGTGCTTTACCAATCATATAAGCTTGCATCGCGCGAGAATGGATCATGGAATCCGGAGGCCGTTTCCGCGCATTACAGTCTGACGCAGGTATACAACTTTTACCGCGATAAAGTCCAGCACAAGGGAATCGACGGCGCTGGCACTGTCGAGATCCCGGTATACGTCAATGGCAAGGACGACAGCAGCTACTGGAACGGCAGTTGGTTCGAATTTTCGGGAAAGATGCTCACAGCGCGTGCCGTTGATGTTGTCGCCCACGAATACACGCACGCGGTAATCCAATACATCATTCTTGATAAAGATTCGCAGGGCGTCGGGCTGGGCTACCAAGGCGAAAGTGGGGCGTTGAATGAAGCTTACAGCGATATTCTCGGTAGCTTGATCGAAGGAAAATCCAGGACAGACCCCGGTCGTTGGCTGATCAGGGAGGACTCGCGAAAGACAATTCGCGACTTGAGCGACCCGTCGAGACCTGAATACGCGGTTCCTGGTCTAGGAAATCCTCGTCACGATTACAGCGATCGTTATCTTCTCGGGCCGGGCGAAAAGTACTCAGAGGGAAATGACTGGGGCGGCGTCCACGTCAACAGCACAATCATGGGTCATGCCTTCTACCGGATGATCATGGATCCTTCGGAGGGCTCGTGGCGTGGTTCGGGCCGCACCACCAACGTCACAGACAAGGAGTGGGCGCAGGTCTTCTACAACTCTCTCTACCGGCTGCCGAGTTCGGCAACTTTCGTGGATGCGCGTTCCGCCATTATCAGTTCGGCCAAGGTGAAAGGCTTCACCGAACGAGAGATCCAAGCAATTCAAGATGCCTTCGACCACGTCGGTGTGTACGCCACAAGTTATAAGTACGGCTCCTACGAGTCGATCGACCTGGGGTCAGCTCCATACGATCTCGCATTCGGCGCCGAAAACGGCCGCGCATACGTGGCCATGGGAGACGGAACCCTGAAGATAGTGGATACGGCAGAGCTCAGCGCTTCCGGCCATGCTGGCTATACGCCAATCTCGATCAATCTCGGTGGCACGCCAGGTGGCATTGCAGTGGCTTCCGACGGCTGGCTCGCACTTGTGACGAATCCGTCGAAAAACGAAGTGGCGGTTGTCGACACCAAGGTAATCGAGACTATTCCAGTGGACAGTCCCGGGACGATCGCAGTCAGCAGCAACGGTTTGATCGCCTTCGTCACCAACACGCAACGCGATGTGATGACGGTTGTCGACCTAACGACGGGCATCAACCCAGCAACCGTCGAGATTCCGCTGTGCGCCGGATGCAATTACCAGGGCGATGTTGCGCTCAACGCTGACGGAACTCTCGGCTTCATTACTCACCCGAGCTCCAACACGGTGTCCGTCATCCGATACAACGGAATCAACCATCTCCCAGAAGTCAGGACTGTGGCGATCGCAAGCCCGTATTCCATTGCGTCTAGTGCCGACGGCTCTGTTGCCGTCGTGTACAGCTCTACAGGACGGGTTTCAGTGATCGACGCTTCTGGCCCCGAGCCGACGGTGACCGTGGTACCGGAATATTTCAGCTCCTACACCAGCACGGGGTTCATCGCTCTGAGCGCCGACGGCAAGCGGGCATTCGTCACCAATCACAGCGGGTCCAATTCGGTAGTCGCGATCGATACTTCAGATCCGGTGAACCCCCGGGTGCTCTGGCGAAACAGCCTGAACGACCTGCCGCATTCAGTTGCGACTACGTCCGCCGGCACCCGCGCATATGTGGTGGCGCACGATCATTTCTGGGTCCTCGATACCAGGTCCGGAAGAGTAAAAGCGATTGCGGCGAACATGCCGTCGGAAATCACTTACAACAGTGCGAGTGACTATCAGCAGGTGGCTGTAAGGGGCAACGGCAACGTGGTCATCGCGACCTCAGTCAACGGTGACTTCGTGGTATTGAACGGCTCCGCGTTCTGACCTACTACGCGAGAGTGCACTCACGGTAGCCGAAGCCGCTCAGCAGCTACCGGGAGTGCACTCTCGCGAGACCCCGACGTGTCGCTGTGCAAACACGCGCGCCCCCGACGCCCCCTAGCGCTTGGTGAAAATCGTCCTGTGCCAATCCTTGTCGACCACGCCGGTGATGTCGCTCATCACATGCTTGATCGACAGGTACTCCTCCAACGAGTACTGGCTCATGTCCTTGCCGAAGCCAGAGGCGCCGAAACCGCCGTGCGGCATCTCCGAGATGATCGGGATGTGGTCGTTGATCCACACACAGCCGGCGTGGATCTCGCGTGAAGCCCGTTGCGCGCGATACACATCCCGTGTCCACGCCGACGCCGCCAACCCATACGCCGTATCGTTCGCCTGCCGCAAAGCATCGTCGTCGTCGGTGAACGACCGCACCGTCAGTACCGGACCGAAGATCTCGTCGCGCCAAACCTCCGACGTCTCAGCCACATCCGCGATCAGCGTCGGCCGGTAGAACGACCCCGGCCCGTCCGGCGCAACACCGCCGGTCACCACACGCCCGCCCTCCCCCGGCGCGCGCTCCACCATCCCGGCCACCTTCGCCCGGTGCGCCTGCGAGATCAGCGGACCGAGATCGGTGTCCGGATCGGCAGGGTCGCCGATCACCACCTTTAACATCACCTCGGCCACCCCGGCCACGAAGTCGTCGTACAACGACTCCGCGACGATCGCACGGGTCGCCGCCGTGCAGTCCTGACCCGTGTTGATCAACGCCCCGGCCACCGCGCCCTGGATCGCCGCGTCCAGGTCCGCGTCGTCGAACACCACGAACGGCGCCTTACCACCGAGCTCCAACTGCGTGCGGTGCCCGTGCGCAGCCGCGGCCAGCATCACCCGCCGCCCCACCGGCGTCGACCCGGTGAACGTCACCATGTCGACGTCGGCATGCCCGGCCAGCGCGGCACCGACGTCGGCACCCGAGCCGGTCACCACGTTCAGCACCCCGTCGGGCAGACCGGCCTCCGACGCCAGCCGCGCCAGCGTCAACGTCGTCAGCGGCGTGATCTCGGCTGGCTTGATCACCACCGAACACCCCGCCGCCAACGCCGGGATCACCTTCCACACCGCCATCTGCAGCGGGTAGTTCCACGGCGTGATCGTCGCAACCACCCCAACGGCCTCGCGCCGGATCGACGACGTGTGATCGGCCGAGTACTCCGCGCTCGCCTTGCCCTCCAGGTGCCGGGCCGCGCCGGCGAAGAAGTCGATGTTGTCCACGCTGCCGGGTACGTCGAACTCGGTCGCCAGCCGCACCGGCTTGCCGGTCTGGCTGACCTCCTCGGCCACCAGCTCCGAGGTCGCGTCGTCGGCGAGTTTCGCCAGTTTGGCCAGCACCGCCGAGCGCTCCGCCGGGGTCGCCCGCTTCCACCCGGGCAGGGCCGCGCGCGCTGACGCGACGGCCCGGTCCACGTCACCCGGCTGTGCCAGCGCGAACTCGGCGACGGCTTCGCCGGTCGCGGGGTTGATCACGGTGTGCTGGGCGCCGCCGGTCTTCACCAGGGCGCCGTCGATCCAGCTGCTTGCGACAGTCATGCGCCAAACCTATCGCGCCTCGCCGCCGGAGGCTACGCATTACGTCAGCGTCAACCGCCTCGAACAAGTGATTTCGGCGTGATGGTTGCCTGCCACGACGGATTCCGTGCACAATCTCTGGCATGGCCAACCCCGGGTTACCGCATGCCGTCGGACCCGTCTCCTTCCGTGTCAACGAGTCCCGCCCGGGCGCCGCGTTCCAGCTCGACGAACTGTCGAAGGCGATCATCGAGAAGCTTCAGCAGGACGGTCGCCGCTCCTACGCCGGTATCGGCAAGGCCGTGGGGCTGTCAGAGGCCGCGGTGCGCCAACGCGTCCAGCGCATGGTCGACGCCGGGGTGATGCAGATCGTCGCCGTCACCGATCCGATGCAGCTCGGCTTCGCCCGCCAGGCGATGATCGGCATCAAATGCACCGGCGACACCACCAAGGTCGCGCAGAAGCTCGCCGAGCTGCCGTCGGTCGACTACGTCGTGCTGACCGCGGGCTCGTTCGACGCGATCATCGAGGTTGTCTGCGAGGACGACGACAGCCTGCTCGAACTTCTCAACACCCAGATCCGCGCGCTACCGGGAGTGATATCCACCGAAACCCTTGTCTATCTGAAACTTGTTAAGCAGCAATACAATTGGGGTACACGATGACCATCATTTCCGAAACCGATCAGACCACCGCGTCCGATCTCGGCGCCAAGGCCAACCGCCACCTGTGGGGCCACTTCGCCCGCCACGGCGCCGGCATCACTCCGCCGATCATCACCCGCGGCGAGGGCGTGCACATTTACGACGACAATGGCAAGCAGTACATCGACGGACTCTCCGGTCTGTTCGTCGTGCAGGTCGGCCACGGCCGTAAGGAGCTCGCCGAGGCCGCCGCCAAGCAGGCCGAGCAGCTGGCGTTCTTTCCGCTGTGGTCCTACGCCACCCCGACCGCGGTCGAGCTGGCCGAGCGCATCGCCGGCTACGCCCCCGGCGACCTGAACCGGGTGTTCTTCACCACCGGCGGCGGCGAGGCCGTCGAGAGTGCCTGGAAGCTGGCCAAGCAGTACTTCAAGCTGACCGGCAAGCCGGGTAAGCACAAGGTGGTGTCCCGCTCGATCGCCTACCACGGCACCCCGCAGGGCGCCCTGTCGATCACCGGCATCCCGGCGTTCAAGGCCCCGTTCGAGCCGCTGGTGCCGGGCGGCTTCCGCGCCCCGAACACCAACTTCTACCGGGCCCCCGCCGAATACGCCCACGACGAGAAGGTTTTCGGCCGCTACTGCGCCGACCGCATCGCCGAGGCCATCGAGTTCGAGGGTCCCGAGACGGTCGCCGCCGTCTTCCTGGAGCCGGTGCAGAACGCCGGCGGCTGCTTCCCGCCGCCGCCCGGATACTTCGAGCGGGTCCGCGAGATCTGCGACGAGTACGACGTGCTGCTGGTCTCCGACGAGGTGATCTGCGCCTACGGCCGTATCGGATCGATGTTCGCGTGCAACGACTTCAACTACGTGCCCGACATCATCACCTGCGCCAAGGGCCTGACCTCGGGCTACTCCCCGATCGGCGCGATGGTCGCCAGTGACCGGCTCTTCGAACCGTTCAACGACGGCTCCACGGTGTTCGGTCACGGCTACACCTTCGGCGGGCACCCGGTGTCCTCCGCGGTCGCGCTGGCCAACCTCGACATCTTCGAGCGCGAGGGCCTCAACGACCGGGTCAAGCAGAACGCCCCGGCGTTCCGCGCGACGCTGGAGCAGCTGCTGGACCTGCCGATCGTCGGCGACGTCCGCGGTGAGGGCTACTTCTACGGCATCGAGCTGGTCAAGGACAAGACCACCAAGGAGACGTTCAACGACGAGGAGTCCGAGCGGTTGCTGCGCGGGTTCCTGACCCCTGCGCTGTGGGACGCCGGCCTGTACTGCCGCGCCGACGACCGTGGCGACCCAGTCGTGCAGCTGGCCCCGCCGCTGATCAGCGGGCAGGCCGAGTTCGACGCGATCTACGACATCCTGCGCAACGTGCTCACCGAGGCCAGCGCACGGATGTAGCGCCTTTCCGCCGAAATTGCGTTCCAGCAGCGGAAGTTCGAGAACGAACCTGCCGGAATGCAATTTCGGCGGGGCGACGGGATTATCGTTGGCACCATGCTCAGGTCGAAACGACCCGTCGACCCGGTGCGGTGGCACGCACCGCCCGTCGACCCGCTCCCCGAATTCGGTGCAGCTGCACTGACATTGGTGCCGATACCGGGCGGTGAACCCGAGGACGTCGTCGTCGACTCCGACGGCCACCTGTGGGTCGGGGCGCTCGACGGGTCGATCGTGCGGTTGCGTCCCGACGGCACCGCACCCGAGATCGTCGCCAACACCGGCGGCCGGCCGCTGGGCCTGGGCTTCACCCGGGACGGCCGACTGCTGGTGTGCGACAGCCCGCGCGGACTGCTCGCACTGGACACCGCCACCGGCAGGTTCGAGACGCTGGTGTCGTCGATCGACGGGCGGCCGCTGCTGTTCTGCTCGAACGTGACCGAAACCGCTGACGGCACGGTGTATTTCACCGAGTCGACGAGCGCGTTCACCATCGACCAGTACCTCGGCGCGATCCTGGAGGCCCGCGGCCGCGGCGCGCTGCACCGGCTCGACACCGACGGCCGGGTCACCACGGTGCTCGACGGGCTGTACTTCGCCAACGGGGTCACACCGACCGCGGACGGTTCGGCGCTGGTGTTCGCCGAGACGCAGGGCCGCCGACTGTCGAAGTACTGGCTGACCGGCCCTCATGCCGGCACGGTCACGCCGCTGGCGGTGAACCTTCCCGCGATGCCCGACAACCTGTCCACCGGCGCGGACGGCCGGATCTGGTGCGCGATGGTGACCCCGGCCAACCCGCTCGCCGACCGACTGGCGGCCGGACCGCCGGTGCTGCGCAAGGTGATCTGGCGGCTGCCCGCGCGGCTGCAGCCCAAACCCGAGGCTGTCGTCTGGGCGGTCGCCTTCGATCCCGACAGCGGCGCGCCCGTCGCCGGCGTGCGGATGACGCACCCGGAGTTCAGCATGGCGACCGGTCTCGTCGAGGCCGGCGGCCGGCTCTGGCTCGGCAGCATCGGAGCCCCGCACCTCGGGTCGGTCGATCTGGCGTCGACCGCGCTCTGACTTCGCCGAGACTGCGTCCGCGCAGCGGAATGTCGAGAAAAGTCCTGCTGGAATGCAGTTTCGGCGAGTGGCCGGGGGTTAACCCCCGGAGCGATTCCTGCCAACCGGCGATCAATTTCTGCCACGCGAAATGTAACCACCGTGTGAAGGGTTAAACCCAGCAGGATCGCAACAGGGAAGAGCCGAAAATGAAGAACATCACCATCGCCACCACCGCCGCCGCGGCGTTCGCCGCCGGACTGTTCGGACTCGCCGCACCCGCCGCCGCAGCCCCGACCGGCGGAGACGCCCAGGACACCATCGCCGCGCTGGAAGCCGAGGGCCACCGGGTCATCGTGCACCGGCTGTCGGACACACCGCTGTCCCAGGCGACGGTCGTGGGCGTGAACCCCGGCGCCGACATCCGCTCGACGGTGCAGGACTACGCCAACAACCGCACGTACCAGAACACGGTCACCGGCAAGATCTACTACGTCAACGTCCGCTGAGCGGACAATTCGATCAACGTCCGCTGAGCGGACAATTCGATCAACGTCCGCTGACCGGTAACCCCCCAAGACGTCCGCTCCCCCCCGGCGGACCTGTGGAACCCGAAGGGGCACCTCCTATCCCCCCGCTGGAGGTGCCCCTTCGCCATGTTCAGGGGATCAGACGCAGCCGACGCGCCTTCGACACCGACTCGTAGCGGGTGTGAGTGCCCAGTTTCATTGCCGCACTGCGCAGGTAGCTCTTGACGGTCTCGGGCTTGAGCGAAAGGCGCTGCGCGGCCTCGGTGTTGGTGCAACCGAGCGCGACCTGGCCCAGCACGTCGACTTCCCGCGGGGTCAGCACGGGCGTCTCCGCGTCGTCGCCGCCGCCGATCAGGGTGTCGGCCAGTGCCCGCAGCCGGTCCTGCAGCTCCGGCGGGGCCGTGACCGCGAGCGACCTCAGCTCCGCGTGCACCTCCCGGATCTGCTCTGCGCCGACCTGCCCCGTGTTGACCTGATGGGCGTCGCGCAGCCGCAGCCGACGGTCCACCTCGTCGCGGATGCGGAACTCCTCACTGAGCCGCCGCGCCGACTCGACCACCAGATCGGCGGCGCGTCCGCCGAACGGCGCCCCGGTGCGGTAGGCGCCGTAGAGCATCGCCCGGGCCCGGCCGTCGACGAGCACCGGCACCGCCAGCACCGACTGGATGCCCTCCGAGAGCACCGGGCCGTCGTAGTCGTGGGTGATCGATGCGGCGTTGCGGTAGTCGGCGACCGCGAGCGGCCGGCCCGCGACCATGCTGGCGCCGCCGAGACCGGAGTTCGACCGCACCGCCAGCCCGCGCAGTCCGCCGGTCCTGAGCCCGTAGTACTCGCTGATCAGCAGCGTGTCCTCGTGCACCTCGCCGCCGAACAGCACCGGAACGCCGCCGAGGGCCGCCACCCGCCGCAGTTCCGCGCGCAACGCATCCCCGTCGCGGGGTCGCAGCAGCGGCGATACGGCGGACATCGGGTGGCACCCTCTTTCGGGGGTAGTGGATGGACGACTGTGACCTAGATCCTATTAGGCATGGCGAGCAACCCCCATCTCCTCGACAGCCTCCGTAGCGCCCGCGACCACCTGGTCACCGTCATGGCCGACTACGACAAGGCCGTGGAGACCTTCGAGTGGCCGCGGATCACCGGTCCGTTCAACTGGGCCACCGACTGGTTCGACGCGATCGCCCGCGGCAACGACCACGTAGCGCTGTGGATCGTCGAAGAGGACGGCCGCGAACGCAAGGTCACCTTCGACGAGATGGCCCGCCGCTCCGACCAGGTCGCGACCTGGCTGGGCGGTCTCGGCGTCGGCAAGGGCGACCGGGTCATCCTGATGCTCGGCAACCAGGTCGAACTGTGGGAGTCGATGCTCGCGGTCGCCAAGCTCGGCGCGGTCATCATGCCGACGACCGGCGCGCTGGGCCCGGCAGATCTGGCCGACCGGATCCGCCGCGGCGGGGCCGGCTTCGTGATCGCCAACGCCACCGACGCATCGAAGTTCGCCGAGGTGGACGGGGACTACGTCCGCATCGCCGTCGGCGCCCCGGTCGACGGCTGGCGTTCCTACGGCGACGCCGACGCCGCCGAAGCCCACCCGCACGATCCGCAGACCACCACCGACGACCCGCTGCTCGTGTACTTCACCTCCGGCACCACCAGCAAGCCCAAGCTCGTCGAGCACTCCCAGATCAGTTATCCCGTCGGCCATCTGACGACGATGGCGTGGCTCGGCGTGCGCCCCGGCGACGTGCATCTGGCGATCAGCGCTCCAGGATGGGCCAAGCACGCCTGGAGCTGCTTTTTCACACCGTGGATCGCCGAGGCGACGATCTTCGTCTACAACTATGCGCGCTTCGACGCGGCCGCGCTGCTCGGGCAGCTACGCCGGGCCGGGGTCAACACGTTCTGCGCGCCACCGACGGTGTGGCGCATGCTGATCCAAGCCGACCTCGGCGAGCGGCCCGCCGGGCTGCGTGAGGTGCTCGGCGCCGGCGAACCGCTCAACCCCGAGGTGATCAGCGCGGTGGAACGCGCGTGGGGGCTGACCATCCGCGACGGATTCGGACAGACCGAGACCACGCTGCAGATCGGCAACACCCCGGGCCAGCCGGTCAAGGCCGGCTCGATGGGCCGCCCGATGCCCGGGGTGCCGGTGGTGCTGGTGGACCCGCTGACCGGTGAGCTCGCCGACGAGGGCGAGATCTGCCTCGATCTCAGCCGCAGACCGCTGAACCTGATGACCGGTTACCTCGGCGACGACGAACGCAACGCCCAGGTGATGCGCGGCGGCTATTACCACACCGGCGACGTCGCGAGCCGTGACGCCGCCGGCTACATCACCTACATCGGCCGCACCGACGACGTGTTCAAGTCCTCGGACTACAAGGTGTCGCCGTTTGAGCTGGAAAGCGTGCTGATCGAGCACCCCGCGGTGGTCGAGGCCGCGGTGGTCCCCCAGCCCGACGACACCCGGCTGGCGATTCCGAAGGCGTACGTCGCGCTGGCCGACGGCTGGTCCGCCGACCGGGACACCGCGAAGGCGATCCTGGAGTACGCCCGCGACCACCTCGCCCCGTATCTGAAGGTGCGCCGTGTCGAATTCTTCGACTTGCCCAAGACCATTTCGGGCAAGATCCGTCGTGTCGAGCTCCGTCAGCGCGAGGAAGCCGCGCACCGGACCGGCCAGGGCATCGACACCGAATACCGCTACGAGGACCTGGTCTGAGTAAGGAGGCACCGTGACCGAGTCCTACGACGCAGGCCCGACCGACATCCCGATCCTCGAGGAGACCATCGGGGCGAACTTCGCGCGCATCGCGCGCACCCACCCCGATCTCGACGCGCTCGTCGACGTCCCCACCGGCAGACGCTGGACCTACGCCGAGCTGGACGCCGAGATCGACGCGGTGGCCAAGGGTTTGATCGCGCTCGGGGTCAACCGAGGCGACCGGGTGGGTATCTGGTCGCCGAACTGCCCCGAATGGGTGCTGGCGCAGTACGCGACGGCGAAGCTCGGCGCGATCCTGGTCAACATCAACCCGGCCTACCGCACCCACGAACTGCGCTACGTGCTGGAGCAGTCGGGCGTCGCGACACTGATCTCGGCGGCGCGGTTCAAGACCTCCGACTACGTCGCGATGGTCGACGAGGTCCGCCCTCAGGTGGACACCCTGGCGACGGTGTTGTTCATCGGCACCGAGGACTGGGACACGTTACGCGCAAAGGGATCCGACGTCGACGACACCGAATTGCGGCGCCGCGGCGCCGCGCTGTCCAACGACGACCCGATCAACATCCAGTACACCTCCGGCACAACGGGATTCCCGAAGGGTGCGACGTTGTCGCACCGCAACATCCTCAACAACGGGTTCTTCGTCACCGAGCAGATCAACCTCCGGGCCGGGGACAAGCTGTGCATCCCGGTGCCGTTCTACCACTGCTTCGGCATGGTGATGGGCAACCTCGGGTGCACGACGCACGGCGCGACGATCGTGATCCCGGCGCCTGCGTTCGACCCCGGTCTGACCCTGGACGCGATCGAGAAGGAAAGGTGCGCAGGAGTTTACGGCGTGCCCACGATGTTCATCGCGATGCAGAACCATCCCGATTTCGCCGAGCGGGATCTGACGTCGCTGCGCACCGGCATCATGGCCGGCGCGGTGTGCCCGGTCGAGGTGATGAAGCGCTGCGTCGAGGACATGAACATGGCAGAGGTGTCGATCGCCTACGGGATGACCGAGACATCCCCGGTGTCATGCCAGACGCTGCTCGACGACGACCTCGAGCGCCGCACCTCCTCGATCGGGCGGGTGCATCCGCACGTCGAGATCAAAATCGTCGACCCGGAGACCGGGCAGGTCGTCGAGCGCGGCACCCCCGGGGAGTTCTGCACCCGGGGCTATTCGGTGATGCTCGGCTATTGGCGCGACGAGGAGAAGACCGCCGAGGCCGTCGACGCGGACGGATGGATGCACACCGGCGATCTGGCGGTGATGCGCTCGGACGGTTACTGCAACATCGTCGGCCGGATCAAGGATCTGGTGATCCGCGGCGGCGAGAACATCTACCCCCGCGAGATCGAGGAATTCCTGTACACCCATCCCGACATCGAGGATGCCCAGGTCGTCGGTGTGCCCGATGAGAAGTACGGCGAAGAACTCTGCGCGTGGCTGCGGATGCGCCCGGATCGCCCGCCGCTGGATGCGGCCGCGGTCCGCGAGTTCGCGACCGGCAAGCTCGCGCACTACAAGATCCCGCGCTATGTACACATCGTCGACGAGTTCCCGATGACGGTGACCGGCAAGATCCGCAAGGTAGAGATGCGCGAGGAGAGCGCCCGGCTGTTCGGGTGAAGACATCCGGACACACAAGAGGGGCGCCCCCACCACCAGGAGCGCCCCCCGTGCCGCGCGGCTACACCACCTGGAGGGGCGGCGTCATCACGCGGGATTGGTAGGACGGGTGCCTGCGCATGGCTTCTTCGAAGTCGCGCGAACGGCGGTCCGGCGCCTGGAAGGCCGGATGGGTGTCGAGTCGAATAACAACGGCGCCTGTATTCGTCGTCATCATCAACGCCCCTCTCATGAACCGAATGTGTTCCTCAAGAGTGCTGGCCGCGCCTGAGCGTGGTGCTCAGTGCAATCCGTGAACTTGCTGAGAAAGTGCCCGCCCCGGAGCGCGGCTAAACGTCGATCGCCGGTTTCAGCGACACCACGCTGATATCGGGGGGCGCACCGATCCGCAGCGGCGGCCCCCAGAATCCCGCGCCGCGCGAGACGTACAGCTGCGTGTCCTTGACCTGCGACAGTCCTGCCAGCGACGGTTGCGCGAGCTCCACGAGGTAGTGGAACGGCCACATCTGGCCGCCGTGGGTGTGCCCGGACAACTGCAGATCCACCCCACGATCGGCGGCATCGGCGACCTGGATCGGCTGGTGCGCGAGCAGGACGGTCGGGCCGGCCGGGTCCACCCCGGCGAGCGCGGCGTCGAAATCGGGCGGATCGGAGCGGGACGCGCCCGCGACGTCGTTGACGCCGGCCAGATCGAACGCGGCGCCGCCGCGGGTGATCCGGGTGTTCTCGTTGCGCAGCACGTTCAGCCCGAAACGGTCCAGTTCACGCAGCCACGCCGCGGTGTCGCCGACGAAGTACTCGTGGTTGCCGGTGACGAAGAAGCTGCCCTCACGCGACACCAGGTCCTGCAGCGGTTCGGCGGCCGAGCCGAGCTCCTCGACGGTGCCGTCGACCAGATCCCCGACCACGGCGACGAGGTCGGGCTCGGTTTCATTGATCATCCGCACGATCCGCTCGGTGTGCGCGCGCCCCAGCAGCGGGCCGAGGTGGATGTCGGAGACCACCGCGATGCGGAACCCGTCGAACGCCGGGTGAAGCCGCGGCATCCGCACCGGGACCCGCAGCACATCCGGTGCGCCCAGGGCCCGCGCGGCGCCGAACCCGGTCAATCCGACCGCGGCCGCGCCTGCCGTCACCGCCGCGGTGCGCGCCAAGAACAACCGGCGGTCCGGCGCGGGTGGGGCGACAGGCGACTCGTCGGCCCTCGGCTCGTCTTTGCCTACCCGCCTGCGCACTATCAGTCGCACCGGCTCGAGCACGAGCAGCGCCAGCACCAGGTAGAACAGCAGCCCGAACCACAGGTAGCCGGGCCAGGCCACCCAGCGCGACGCGGTGACGCCGGCGACGCGCGGCACCACCAGTGCCGCGATCAGCAGCAGCAACAACGCGACGAGCAGACCCGATGCCAGCAGGCGGGCTCGGCCCCGGGTGGTGTCCTTGACGGTCCGCTTCCAGACGTACAGGTGCATCAGCGCGAGGATCGAACCGAGAACAAGGAGGAACATGGAGTCCTAAAGCCGGGATGGACCCAGCCTAGCCAGTCCCGCCGAGTCACAGCTGAAACTCTGACCTCAGCTGTCACCGCGTGGCTCCCCGCCCCGACCCGTCCGATCGCTTAATCTGCGCAGACCATGGCGACCATACGCACAGCCCTCCTGCGCGCATCTGCGCTGGTCACAGCGTCGATGCTGGCTATGGCACCGGTCGCGGCCGCCCAACCCGACCCTGCCGTGGACCCGTGCCCGTACCGCGTGACGACGCCACCCGCGGTCGACGCGTCAGAGGTGCCCAAGCCGGGTGACCCGACGCCCGGACCGCTGCCCGTGCCCGCCAAGCCGATGGGCGGCGACGCGTTGTCCGGCTGTGGTGTCATCACCGCCCCCGGCGCACCGCCGGTCCCCGGCGACGTCTCGGCAGAGGCCTGGCTGGTCGCCGACCTCGACACCGGCGACGTGATCGCCGCCCGCGATCCGCACGGCAGGCACCGGCCCGCGAGCATCATCAAGGTCCTGACCGCGATGCAGGCGATCCGCGACCTGCCGCTGATGAAGACCGTGCCCGGCACCGCCGACGATGCGGCACAGGAGGGCACCAAGGTCGGCGTCGGCGAAGGCGGCGTCTACACCGTCAACGACCTGCTGCACGGCCTGATGATGTACTCGGGCAACGACGCCGCCCACGCGCTGGCGATGCAGATGGGCGGTATGGACACCGCGCTGAACAAGATCAACTCTCTGGCCGGCAAGCTCGGCGCACGCGACACCCGCGTCGCCACCCCGTCGGGTCTGGACGGCCCCGGTATGAGCACCTCCGCCTACGACATCGGGCTGTTCTACCGCTACGCGTGGCAGAACCCGGTGTTCGCCGACATCGTCGCGACCCGGTCGACGCAGTTCCCCGGTCGCGACGGCGCCGGATACCCGATCGAGAACGACAACAAGCTGCTGGCCAACTATCCGGGTGCGCTCGGCGGCAAGACCGGCTTCACCGACGACGCCGGGCAGACCTTCGTCGGTGCGGCCGAGCGCGACGGCCGGCGTCTGGTCGCGGTGCTGCTGCGCGGTACGCGGCAGCCGATCGCGCCGTGGGAGCAGGCCGCGCGACTGCTGGACTACGGGTTCGCCACCGCGCCGGGCACCAAGGTGGGCTCTCTGGTGGAACCGGACCCGTCGCTCGGGGTCACCGCCGAGGACCCCGCGGCCGCGACCCTGACGAAGAACAACGCGAGCGCGGTGCTGCCCGACGTCGACGCGATGCCGGTGCGGGTCGGGGTCGGGGTGATCGGCGCGGTCATCGTGTTCAGTCTGATCATGGGCGCCCGGGCGCTCAACCGCAGGCCGGCGCGTTAGCGGCCTCGTCGCGAGGAACCACGTCGCGAGAGACTCAGGGCGCCAAGCGCTCCCGCCGTCGCCGCCGCGGCCACCTGCCAGATCTGCAGTCCCGGACGGGCGATCACGCGGTTGTTGATCACCGCCGGTGGCGGAGCGGGGATCTCCTCTTCGCGCATGTTCTCCGGAACCGTCGCCGCCCAGCATGTCGAGAACAGGATGAGCCGAGACGTGATGTACGCGAACACCATCAGGCCGAGCACCGGGCCGAACGTGGCTCCCGCCGGCCCGGTCAGCACCGAACGCAGGTAGATCGAACCGACCAGCTTGAACACCTCGAACGCGACCGCCGCGATCAGCCCCGCGCGCACACTGCTGCGGAAGCTGATCGACTCGCGCGGAAGCCGGGCGATGATCCAGGTGAACAGCAGCCACGACACCAGCACCGACACCGTGATCGACGACAGCCGCAGCACCACCGTCAGCACCGGCGAGTCGGGAAAACCCATCCAGTTCAACACGTTCTCCAGCACCGAGGAGTTCCCCAGCGCCGACAACGCGAGCGTGACGACGATCGCGGCGAACGTCGTCACCAAGGCCACCAGATCCGACAGCTTGGTCTTGACGAAGCCGTCGGCCTCCTCGCGGAACAACCCCCACATCTGACTCAGCGCCTCACGCAGATTCGCCATCCAGCCCAGCCCGGCCCACGCCGCAGTCGCGAGCCCGATGATGCCGACGGTGCCGCGCGACTCGATCGCCGAATCCATCAGGGTGACGAGCTGCTGACCCAGGTCACCGCTGAACGTCGACCTGATCCGGTCCTCCACCTGCTGCAGCAACTCGGGTTCGTTGGCCAGCACGAAACCGCCCACCGAGAATCCGAGCATCAACAGCGGGAACAGCGCGAAGATCGTGAAGTACGTGATGCCCGCAGCGTAGAAGTCGCCCTTGGCGTCGTTGTAGCGCTCCTGGGCGCGCATGACGTGATCGAACCACGGCATCCGGGCCCGCAACCGGTCCACGAAGCCCGGTTTCTCCTCGGGGTCGGCGGTGGCGGGCTGCGCTGTCATCCGACCCCCTTATGTGGCTGTTGCTATGGAGCTATCGAGACGCAGCTATCGAGACGCTAGGAACCCTAACCGGTCGTATACCCGACGCAACGTTTTCCCAGACACCTCGCGGGCACGTTCGGCGCCGCGGGCCAGCACCCGCTCCAGTTCCGCCGGATCGGCGAGCAACTCGTCGACCCGGGTCTTGATCGGCGTGACGAACTCGACCACCGCCTCGGCGGTCTCCTTCTTCAGGTCCCCGTAACCGCGCCCGGCGTACCCGTCGACGAGGGTGTCGATGCCGGTGCCCGTCACCGCCGACTGAATGGTCAGCAGGTTCGACACCCCGGGCTTGGCCTCCCGGTCGAAGCGGATCTCGCGCTCGCTGTCGGTGACCGCCGAGCGAATCTTCTTGGCCGTCTTCGCCGGTTCGTCGAGCAGGCTGATCAGCCCGGCGTCGGATTCGGCGGACTTGCTCATCTTCGCGGTCGGGTCCTGCAGGTCGAAGATCTTCGCGGTGGCCTTCGGGATCATCGCCTCCGGGATCACGAAGGTGTCCGGGAACCGGGCGTTGATGCGCTGCGCGACGTCGCGCGCGAGCTCAAGGTGCTGCCGCTGGTCCTCCCCGACCGGCACCAGTTCGGTGTCGTAGAGCAAGACGTCGGCGGCCATCAGCACCGGGTAGGTGAACAACCCGACCGTCGTCGAGTCCGCACCATGCTTCTGCGATTTGTCCTTGAACTGCGTCATCCGCGACGCCTGCCCGAATCCGGTGAAACACCCCAGCACCCAAGCCAACTCGGAGTGGCTCGGCACGTGGCTCTGCACGAACACCGTCGCCCGGTCCGGGTCGATCCCCAGCGCCAGGTACTGCGCGGCGGTGACGAGCGTGCGCTTGCGCAATGTGGCGGGATCCTGCGGGACCGTGATCGCGTGCAGATCGACGACGCAGAAGTACGCGTCGTAACCGTCCTGCAGGCTCACCCACTGGCTGACCGCTCCCAGGGCGTTGCCCAGGTGCAGGGAGTCGGAGGTGGGTTGCGCGCCCGAGAAGACGACGGGCCTGGCTGAATTGCTCATGGTGACACCCATCTTCTCAAAGCCTCAATCCCGGGCGGACGCGTGCCGCCCGGCTACCATTCCGGCGAAATCATTGATCTTGATCAGGGGGTCCCGTGCGCTACTCACCCGTCGGTGCCATCGCCCTCGCCGGCGCGATGCTGGCGTCCATCGTCGGCGCCGGAACCGCCCACAGCGCACCGCAACCCGCGGGCCGCGCGGTGGTCATCGTGTCCGGGGGCAACGCGACCAGCCCGTTCACCACCCCGGATCAGGCGTGCGGGTCGGGGCTGGCCGCCGGTAACACCGACACCGCGCTGCGCCAGGATCTGCTCGAGCACGGCTACCGGGTCTTCACCTCCCCGGCGATGGCCGGCCGCGGCCCCGTGGTGGACCAGGACGGCTTCGGCGCGTTCGGCGACTGCCCGGTCACCCTGCCGGAGAACATGACCGTGAACTCGACCGGCAGCATCGACACCGCCGGTGAGCACCTCGCCCGGTTCCTCACCTATCTGCGCGACACCCATGGCGTCACCGACATCGACGTGGTCGGCCACTCGATGGGCGGGCTCTACTCCCGGGCGGCGTTCCGCGTGCTGCAGAGCCTGGGCTCGCCGCTGCGGATCCGGTCGCTGACGACGATCGGCACCCCCTGGCAGGGCTCCTACCTGTCCGATTACGCCAACGGCATCACCCCGAAGTCGGACTGCCTCGGCGACCGGTTCTGCGAGGTCGCGATGGACGGGATGAAGGCGGAGGTGACCCGGTTGATGTCCGGCTCGGGGCGCGAGGTCAACCAGGCCTACCTGATGGGACCCGACGGCTGGAACGAATACCAGGCCGGCGTGCTCGACGGGATCCCGGTGACCCTGATCGCCGGTGACCGGTTCACCGCACCCGCGGCCGGGGCGAACCCGACGGTGTGGCCCAACGACGGTCTGGTCGCCGCGACCAGCGCGCTGGCGGTCGACGTCAGCGACCGGGTGCTGCCGCACCGGCAGTGCTTCACGTTCGACGACACCCACAGCATCTACGTCTCCAACGAGGCCGGACTGCCCTGGGAGACCGGCCTGACCTGGGATCGGCGCGTGCACGACGTGGTCCGCGGCGCGATCGAGGGCGCCGACGCGGGCGCCCCGAACCGGCAGGGCTGCTAGCCGTAGCTGACGGTGACCGGGCAGTGGTCCGACCAGCGCAGCGCGTAGGCGGCGGGCCGCTCGGTCAGTACCGACGAGGCGCGGGCGGCCAGGCCGGGCGTGGCCAGGTGGTAGTCGATGCGCCAGCCGGCGTCGTTGTCGAACGCCTTGCCGCGCCAGGACCACCACGCGTACGGACCCGCCTGGTCGGGATGGGCGCGGCGCACCACGTCCACCCACCCGGTGCCCAGCAACTCGGTCAGCCACTGCCGTTCCTGCGGCAGGAAACCGGCCTTCTTGACGTTGCCCTTCCAGTTCTTGATGTCGTTCTCGGTGTGGGCGATGTTCCAGTCGCCGCACAACACCGCCTCGACACCGTCGGTGGACGCGCGGCCCAGCAGCGTCGCCATCCGGTTCGAGACCGCGACCATGAACCGTTCCTTCTCCAGCTGGCGGTCGGTCTCGGCCTCACCGGTCGGGAAGTAGACACTAGCCACCGTGATCCCGGCGGTGTCGACCTCGACGTAACGCCCGTGGGTGGCGAACTCGTCTGCCCCACAACCGATCCGGACATCGTCGAGCGGGAATCGGGACAGCACCGCGACCCCGTTGCGGCCCTTCATCGACGGCTCGGCCGACGCCAGCTGCCAGCCGTCGGCGAGCACGGGCGCCAGCGCGTCACGCAGCTGCTCGTCGTCGGCGCGGGTCTCCTGCAGGCACACCACATCCGCGGTGGTCTCCTTGAACCACGGCAGCATCCCGAGGTTCTCCGGGGAGCGCTGCTTGACCGCGGCGCGGATGCCGTTGACGTTGATGGTGCTAACCGTTACGGGACGCGTCACGTCCGCAGACCCTAACGGAGCCGGGTGACTCGTTCCTTGCGGTACCGGCGGTATCGCCTTATCGTCGGCGGGATGGCACCACGAGAGCCGATCCACGCCGGTTCCGGCGAACCCGTCCTTTTGCTGCACCCGTTCCTGTGCTCACAGAACGTGTGGCGTTCGGTGGCCGCCCAGCTGGCCGGCACCGGCCGCTTCGAGGTGTACGCGCCGACGATGCTCGGCCACCACGGCGGACCCAAGTCCCCGACCTGGATGCTGCACACCCAGATGCTCGTCGACGACATCGAGCAGCGCATGAACCAGCTGGGATGGGAGACCGCGCACATCGTCGGCAACTCGCTCGGCGGGTGGGTCGCCTTCGAGCTGGAACGCCGCGGACGGGCCCGCACCCTGACCGCGATCGCGCCGGCCGGAGGGTGGGGCTATCACTCGGTGTCGAAGTACGAGACCGTGCTGAAGTTCGTGATGGGCGGTCCCGCGCTGATCGCCGCACGGTTGCTGGGACCGCGTATCCTGCGTCTGCCCGGCGCCCGGCGGCTGGCCACCCTGCCGGTCAGCGGACCGGCCGACGGGCCGACCGACGCCGACCTGGAGCTCCTCGTCGAAGACGCCACCCACTGCAGCGCCTACGTGCAGCTGCTGGTCAAGACCCTGCGGCTGCCCGGACTGCTGGAGCTGGCCCGCCTCGGCACCCCGACCCAGCTCGTGCTCTGCGAGAAGGACCGGGTGTTCCCGACCCCGCGCGGCAACCGCTACTTCCTGACCCACCTGCCGAAAGACACCCGGGTGGTGCGGCTCGACGGGGTCGGCCACATCCCGATGCTGGAGACCCCGGACACCATCAGCGAGTTGATCGCCGGGTTCGTCGACCAGCACGCCTCGAAGCCTGGTGGCAGCGTCGGCGCTGGGTGAGATACAGTTCGTGGCGGTCATGAGTGCCAGCGACAAGCCCCGGCTAGCTGGCCGGCAACCCTCCAACCGCGGTGGGGTGCCCCGGGAGACGACCAGGTTGAGTAGCCGACGACGGCTATAAGGCAAGCGCGGGTCCGCCGTGAAACGGGCCCCTGTTTCATGGAGGAGCACGTCGATGACCGAACCCGACCGCAGTGCCGCATGGGCTTTCGAGACCAAACAGGTGCACGCCGGGCAGACCCCTGACATCGCGACCAACGCTCGGGCCCTGCCCATCTACCAGACCACGAGCTACACGTTCAACAGCACCGACCATGCCGCGGCGCTGTTCGGGCTGGCCGAACCCGGCAACATCTACACCCGGATCATGAACCCGACGACCGACGTCGTCGAGCAGCGCATCGCTGCGCTCGAAGGCGGTGTGGCAGCGCTGTTCCTGGCTTCCGGGCAGGCCGCCGAGACGTTCGCGATCCTCAACATCGCCAACAACGGCGATCACATCGTGTCCTCCCCTCGGCTCTACGGCGGCACCTACAACCTGTTCCACTACACGCTGCCCAAGCTGGGCATCGAGGTCTCGTTCGTCGAGAACCCCGACGACCTGGACTCGTGGCGCACCGCGGCCCGGCCGAACACCAAGGCGTTCTTCGGCGAGACGATCTCGAATCCCCAAATCGACATCCTCGACATCCCCGGTGTCGCAGGCGTCGCGCACGAGGTCGGCGTCCCCCTGATCGTCGACAACACCATCGCCACGCCGTATCTGATCCAGCCGCTGAGCCACGGCGCCGACATCGTCGTGCACTCGGCCACCAAGTATCTGGGTGGACACGGGTCCGCGATCGCCGGCGTGATCGTCGACGGCGGCACCTTCGACTGGACCAACGGCCGCTTCCCGGGCTTCACCGAGCCGGATCCGAGTTACCACGGCGTGGTGTTCGCCGAGTTGGGCCCGCCGGCGTACGCACTCAAGGCTCGCGTGCAGCTGCTGCGCGACCTCGGTTCGTCCGCAGCACCTTTCAACGCGTTCCTGATCGCCCAGGGCCTGGAGACGCTGAGCCTGCGCATCGAACGCCACGTGCAGAACGCCCAGCGGGTCGCCGAGTTCCTGGAGGCCCATCCCGACGTGGTGTCGGTGAACTACGCAGGCCTGCCGTCGTCTCCGTGGTATGAGCTCGGAAAGAAGCTGGCCCCCAAGGGAACCGGTGCGGTGCTGGCGTTCGAGCTGAGCGGTGGCATCGAAGCGGGCAAGGCGTTCGTCGACGCCCTGAGTCTGCACAGCCACGTCGCCAACATCGGCGACGTGCGCTCGCTGGTGATCCATCCGGCGTCGACGACCCATCAGCAGCTCTCCCCGGACGAGCAGCTCGCCACCGGCGTCACCCCGGGCCTGATCCGCCTGGCGGTCGGCATCGAAGGCATCGACGACATCCTCGCCGACCTTGAGCAGGGCTTCGCCGCAGCGAAACCCTTTGCCGCCAAAGCGGACCCGAGCGCCGTTGCGTCGTTCTAGGGATTGCGTTCGTGACCATTGTGGATCTGATTCATAGCGACCGTGTGGCGCTGCCGCCCGAAGGGCAGATCGGCATCGTCGAGATCGGTCGGTTGACCCTCGAAAACGGAGAGGTCATCGAGGACGCGTTCATCGCGGTGCAGCGCTGGGGCGAACTGTCGCCCGAGCGCGACAACGTCGTCGTCGTGCTGCACGCCCTCACCGGCGACTCGCACATCACCGGACCGGCCGGACCGGATCACCCAACCCCCGGTTGGTGGGATGGCGTCGCAGGCCCGGGGGCGCCGATCGACACCGACAAGTGGTGCGCGATCTCGACCAACGTGCTCGGCGGCTGCCGCGGATCGATCGGCCCCAGCTCCATCGCGCCGGACGGGAAGCCTTGGGGCTCACGCTTTCCCGCCATCTCGGTGCGCGACCAGGTGGCCGCCGACGTCGCCGCGCTGGAACGCCTCGGCATCACCGAGGTGGCCGCGGTGATCGGCGGATCGATGGGCGGTGCACGGGCACTGGAGTGGGCGGTGACCTACCCGGACAAGGTGCGCGCGGCGCTGGTGCTCGCGGTCGGGGCCCGCGCGACCGCCGACCAGATCGGCACGCAGAGCACCCAGGTGGCCGCGATCAAGGCCGACCCGAACTGGTGCGGCGGCGACTACCACGGCACCGGACGCTCCCCCGGCACCGGACTCGAGATCGCCAGGCGCTTCGCGCATCTGACCTACCGCGGCGAGACCGAACTCGACGAGCGGTTCAGCAACGATGCCCAACCCGGCGAGGACCCGGTCACCGGCGGGCGCTACGCGGTGCAGAGCTATCTGGAATACCAGGGCCGAAAACTGTTGGCGCGCTTCGACGCGGGCACCTACGTCGTGCTCACCGACGCACTGTCGCGCCACGACGTCGGCCGCGGACGGGGCGGTGTCGCGGCCGCGTTACAGAACTGCCCGGTGCCGACGGTGGTCGGCGGGATCACCTCCGACCGGTTGTACCCGCTGCGCCTGCAGGCCGAATTGGCCGAGTTGTTGCCCGGCTGCGCCGGCCTGGACGTGGTGGATTCGGAGTTCGGCCACGACGGCTTCCTGGTCGAGACCGACGCCGTCGGCAAGCTGATCCGCCGCACGCTGGAGCTGGCGGACAGGTGAGCGGTGCGGTGAACGACCAGCCTGACCGGCGCTCACTGTCCTTCGGCGCGGAGGCGGCGGCCTATGAGCGGGGGCGGCCGTCGTACCCGCCGGAGGCGATCAACTGGCTGCTGCCCGACGGCGCCCACGATGTGCTCGATCTCGGGGCGGGCACCGGCAAGCTGACCACTCGGCTCGTCGAGCGCGGACTCGACGTCGTCGCCGTCGACCCGATTCCGGAGATGCTGGAGCTCCTCAGCTCATCGCTGCCCGACACCCCGGCGCTGCTGGGTACCGCCGAGGACATCCCGCTGCCCGACAACAGCGTGGACACGGTGCTGGTGGCCCAGGCCTGGCACTGGTTCGACGAGTCCCGCGCGGTCAAGGAGATCGCCCGGGTGCTGCGGCCCGGCGGCCGGCTCGGCCTGGTGTGGAACAACCGCGACGAAAGATCGGGCTGGGTCAAGGATCTCGGCAACATCATCGGCCACGAGGTGGACCCGTGGAGCCAGTCGGTGCAGCTGCCCGCCCCGTTCGCCGACGTCGAACGCCACCAGGTGGAGTGGACGAGCTATCTGACCCCGCAGGCGCTGATCGACCTGGTCGCGTCGCGCTCCTACTGCATCACCTCGCCGGAGCGGGTGCGCACCCGGACGCTGGATCGGGTGCGCGAACTGTTGGCCACCCACCCGGCGCTGGCCAACAGCAGCGGGCTGGCGCTGCCGTATGTCACGGTGTGCGTGCGGGCCACGCTGGCCTGACAGCGGCAGCGCCGCTCAGCTGGTGCCGAGCGGGTCGATCGTCCACGCGATGTAGAGCATCGCCGCGCTGACCGACGCGGTGGTGACGACGTCGACGGTGCGGGTGCGCACCGCGAGCAGCCCGACCCGGTCGTCGGGCAGGGACAGCCGCAGACCCGCCGCGACGGCCACCCCGATCGCCATGACCAGCGCCCCGCGCCGCCAGTACCCCGCGGCGACCAGTGCGAACGCCGCGAGCAGGAACAGCCCGACCACCAGGATCGGCCACTGCGCGCTGAGCAGCCTGCGCGCGAACGCGCTCATCGGCTCGCTTCGGCCCGCTCGACGACGTTGGTCAGCAGGAACGCCCGGGTCAGCGGCCCGACCCCGCCGGGGTTCGGCGACACATGCCCGGCCACCTCCCACACGCCGGGGTGCACGTCGCCGACGAGCTTGCCCGCCTCGTCACGGCTCACGCCGACGTCGACCACGGCCGCACCGGGTCGCACCATGTCGGCGGTGACCATGTGCGGCACCCCCGCCGCGGCGATGATGATGTCGGCTTCGCGGGTGATCTCCGGCAGATGCCGCGTCGCGGTGTGGCACAGCGTCACCGTCGCGTTCTCGGAGCGGCGGGTCAGCAGCAGCCCCAGCGGACGCCCGACGGTGACACCGCGGCCGATCACGGCGACGTGCGCGCCGGCGATCTCGACCTCGTAGCGGCGCAGCAGGTGCACGATGCCGCGCGGGGTGCACGGCAGCGGCGCGGGCTCGTTGAGCACCAAGCGGCCCAGGTTGGTCGGGTGCAGTCCGTCGGCGTCCTTGCCCGGGTCGATGCGCTCGAGCGCGGCGTTCTCGTTCAGGTGCTTGGGCAGCGGCAGCTGCACGATGTAGCCGGTGCAGTCGGGGTTCGCGTTGAGCTCGTCGATGGTGTCCTCGAGCTGGGCCTGGGTGATGTCGGCGGGCAGGTCACGCCGGATCGAGTTGATGCCGACCTTCGCGCAGTCGGCGTGCTTGCCACGGACGTAGGCCTGCGACCCCGGATCGTCGCCGACCAGCACCGTTCCGAGCCCGGGCGTGCGGCCCGCGTCGGTCAGACGCGCGACACGCTCTTTGAGGTCGACGAAGATCTCGTCGCGCGTGGCCTTGCCGTCCAAAGTAATCGCACCCACGCGCATCATTCTGTCAGCAACCGTGGCAAGCTCTGCGACATGACAGTCCCGCATGATGTGTTCAGTCCGGCCAAGCTGGGTCCGCTGACGCTGCGCAACCGCATCATCAAGGCCGCCACGTTCGAAGCCTCGACCCCCAACGCGCTGGTCACCGAGGATCTGATCACCTATCACCGACTGCCCGCCGCGGGCGGAGTGGGCATGACGACGGTCGCCTACTGTGCGGTGGCGCCGGGTGGCCGCACCGACGGCTGGCAGCTGTGGATGCGCCCGGAAGCCGTGCCGGGACTGCGCCGGCTCACCGACGCCGTGCACGCCGAAGGCGCAGCGATCAGCGCGCAGATCGGCCACGCGGGCCCGGTCGCCAACGCCAGGACCAACAAGGCCACGGCGCTGGCGCCGGTGCGGTTCTTCAACCCGCTGTCGATGCGGTTCGCGAAGAAGGCGACCGCCGACGACATCCGCGAGGTGACCGAGGCCCACGCGAACGCGGCGCGGCTGGCCATCGACTCCGGCTTCGATGCGGTCGAGATCCATCTCGGCCACAACTACCTCGCTAGTTCGTTCCTGTCCCCGCTGATCAACCGGCGCACCGACGAGTTCGGCGGGTCGCTGTACAACCGTGCCAAGGTGGCCCGCGGGGCGGTGCTGGCGGTCAAGGAGGCGGTCGGCGACCAGATCGCGGTCACCGCGAAGCTGAACATGTCCGATGGCGTGCGCGGCGGCATCCCGATCGAGGAGTCGCTGCAGACCGCGAAGTGGCTGGAGGAGGACGGCGCCCTCGATGCGATCGAGTTGACGGCAGGCAGCTCACTGCTCAACCCGATGTTCCTGTTCCGCGGCGGCGCGCCGATCAAGGAGTTCGCCCGCAACTTCAAGCCCCCGCTGTCGTGGGGCATGCGGATGACCGGCAAGAAGTTCATGCGGGAGTACCCGTACGAAGAGGCCTACCTGATGCGCGACGCGAAGAAGTTCCGCGAGGAGCTGACGCTGCCGATCATCCTGCTCGGCGGTATCACCAACCGCGAGACCATGGACCGCGCGATGGCCGAGGGCTTCGACTTCGTCGCGATGGGACGCGCACTGCTCGCCGAACCCGACCTGCTGAACCGGATCAAGGCCGACAGCAGCGTGAAGTCGATCTGCGACCACTGCAACCTGTGCATGCCGACGATCTACAGCCACACCTACTGTGTGCGCACCGGGATGCCGGGAACCCAGAAGCCGGTCAGTTCGGGCTTATGAGTGCCCTGGCGCAGTCGACGACGATGTCGTCGGCGCCGGCCGGGATGGCCTGACGCGCCCGGAAGTGGCGCCGCGCGATCGCCGTGGGCACATCCATGATCGCGGCGGTGACCCGGCCGTTGTCGTCGGACAGGTCGGAGAGCACCTTGCGCAACTTGCGCTGCAAGCGTTTCCGGCGTGCGGCGATGGTGTCGGGCCACTCCCCCATCCCGAGTTCGTGCGGGCCTGCGAGTAGCACGTGCGCCTCGACCGGGTTCTCGCGGCACCACTGCAGGATCCGTAACGCCCCGTCGACACAACGTTGCTGCGGGTCGCCGTCGCCGGACAGCGCGTCGAGCACCTTCTCCTGGAACCGTTCCTCGGTGCGCACCCACAGCTCACCGCACAGCGCCGCCCGCGTCGGGAACCGGTGATAGACCGAGCCGCTGGGCGCACCGGTGTTGCGCGCCACCGCCGACATCGTCACGGCCGCAGGCCCTTCGGCGGCGAGCAGTTCCGCGGCGGCATCAAGCAGGACATCGACGGTGTATCGGGCAGGCCGCGGCATGTCTCCACCATAAAATAGAGAGATTCGTCTAAAATACGGCGGCCCCGCCCGCAGGCCGCCGAGCACCGCGCCCGCGGGTGCACACCGGCGCCTGGTATCCGGTGCTCTCGCAGCTATTTTCGACGTCGCCACAGGGACACGCGCAGCACTGTCACTCGCACCGGTACAGCATGGGCGTGTCGCGCGGTGAAGCACGGCCAGATAACGGCGGCGCAACAGATCGCCTACACCATCAGGCGGCGACGTCACGGAAACCCGGCTACCGTTAGAGTTGGGCGCGATGTTTAATGTCGCCGCCGGAGCGGCTCAGTGACCCGCCCAGGATCTCCTGCCCTGACCGTTCGCTACGACGGATCCACCCACACGTTCGCGGCAGGCAACGACGTCGTCGTCGGCCGGGACCTGCGGGCCGACGTCCGGATCGCCCACCCGTTGATCTCGCGCGCGCACCTCGTGCTGCGCTTCGATCAGGGCCGGTGGATCGCGATCGACAACGGCAGCCTCAACGGCATGTACGTCAACGGCAGGCGGGTGCCTGCCGTCGACATCAACGACGGCGGGCAACTGCACATCGGTAACCCCGACGGCCCGCTGCTGACCTTCGAGGTGGGCCGCCACCAGGGAACGGCGGGCACCCCGCCGACGACCGCGATGCCCGCGGCCCCTCGCCCGACCGGGCGCCCCCCGGTGCAGCGTCCGCAGACCGGACCGTCCAGCGGCCCGTACCAGCGGCCGCACACGTCGGCGACGCACCCGGCACCCCCGGTGCCCCCGCCGCCGGCCGCGCCGCCGCACACCGCCCCGTCGCGGCCCGCCCCGGCCCCGCCGTCGATCTCATCGCCGGCGATGGATCCGGTCACCGTGATGGGGCCCGCGGCCGCGCCCCGCTCCGGCGGCGGCGACAACATCGCGACGAGCATGTTGCGCATCCTGCGGCCCGGCAAGCCCGCCGACGCGCCCGCCGGATCCATCAAGATCGGTCGCTCCAGCGACAACGACATCGTCATCCCCGACGTGCTGGCCTCACGCCACCACGCGACGCTGGTCCCGACACCGTCGGGTACCGAGATCCGCGACAACCGCAGCATCAACGGCACCTTCGTCAACGGGTCGCGGGTCGAAACCGCGGTCCTCACCGACGGTGACACGGTCACGATCGGCAACGTCGACCTGCTGTTCCGCGACGGAACGCTGGTGCGCCGCACCGAGACCGCGGCGGCGACCGCCACCGGCGGCCTCGACGTGCACGGCGTCACCTGGACGATCGAGAACAACAAGACGCTGCTCGACAACATCTCGATGTCGGCCCGGCCCGGCACGCTGACCGCGGTGATCGGCCCGTCGGGCGCGGGCAAGTCGACGTTCGCCCGGCTGGTCGCCGGCTACACCCACCCCACCACCGGTCAGGTGTCTTTCGAGGGCCACGACGTGCACGCCGAGTACGCGTCGCTGCGCTCCCGGATCGGGATGGTGCCGCAGGACGACGTGGTGCACGGCCAGCTGACAGTGCGCCAGGCGCTGATGTACGCCGCCGAGCTGCGGCTGCCGCCGGACACCACCAAGGCCGACCGCGAGAAGGTCGTCCACGAGGTGCTCGAAGAGCTCGAGATGACCAAGCACCTCGACACCCGCGTCGACAAGCTCTCCGGCGGTCAGCGCAAACGCGCCTCGGTCGCCCTCGAGCTTCTGACCGGCCCGTCGCTGCTGATCCTCGACGAGCCCACCTCGGGTCTGGACCCGGCGCTGGACCGGCAGGTCATGACGATGCTGCGCCAGCTCGCCGACGCGGGCCGCGTCGTGCTGGTGGTGACCCACTCACTGACCTACCTCGACGTCTGCGACCAGGTGCTGCTGCTGGCCCCCGGCGGCAAGACCGCGTTCTACGGCCCGCCCAGCCAGATCGGGCCCGCGATGGGCACCACGAACTGGGCCGACATCTTCAGCTCCGTCGCCGGCGACCCCGAGGCAGCGGCTGCGCGGTACCTGGCCCAGCACGGGCCGCCGCCACCGCAGCCCGCGGCACTGACCCCGTCCGAGCTCGGCAACCCGACCCGCACCAGCCTGCGCCGCCAGTTGTCGACGATCGCGCGCCGCCAGATCCGGTTGGTCGTCTCCGACCGCGGCTACTTCGCGTTCCTGATGCTGCTGCCGTTCATCATGGGCGTGCTGTCGCTGTCGGTGCCCGGCGACGTCGGATTCGGCGTGCCGAAAACCGCGATGGAAGGCGGCGCGGCACCGAACGAACCGGGCCAGATCCTTGTCATGCTGAACGTCGGCGCCATCTTCATGGGCACCGCGCTGACCATCCGCGCCCTGATCGGCGAACGCGCGATCTTCCGCCGGGAACAGGCCGTCGGGCTGTCGACGTCGGCCTACCTGCTGGCCAAGGTGGTGGTCTTCACCGCGTTCGCGATCGTGCAGTCCGCGATCGTCACGACGATCGCGATCATCGGCAAGGGCTGGGGGCCGGGCGCGGTCGACAGCGGCGCGGTACTCGGTAACCGCAGCCTCGAGTTGTTCGTCGACATCGCGGTGACATGTGTGGCCGCAGCGATGGTCGGGTTGGCGCTGTCCGCGCTGGCCAAGTCCGCCGAGCAGATCATGCCGCTGCTCGTGGTCGCGATCATGAGCCAGCTGGTGTTCTCCGGCGGCATGATTCCGGTGACCGACCGCATTGTGCTGGACCAGATGTCATGGTTCACGCCGGCCCGCTGGGGCTTCGCCGCGTCGGCGTCGACCGTCGACCTGATCCGGCTGGTGCCCGGACCGCTGACCCCGCAGGACCGCCACTGGGAGCACACCTCCGGGGCGTGGCTGTTCGACATGGGGATGCTGGCGTTGATCAGCGTCGGCTACCTCGGCTTCGTGCGCTGGCGGATCCGGCTTAAATCAGCTGGCTGAAATAGCTGATTTCGTCGGCAAATTCCGCCGACTTCCGTACGCTCGGCCCTCGGGGATGTAGGGGGAGATCGAGTTGTCGGACACCGACGGGTCGCAGCGCGCAGCCGCCATCGAAGCGGCGCTGGAGGAAGTGCAGCACTGGGGCGTGGACCGCTTCCGCCTCGAAGGGGTGGCGCTACGCGCCAAGCTCAGTCCCGACTACCTCCGTCAGACATGGGGCAACGAAGAGGAACTGATCGCCGAAGCGCTGATGAGCTACAGCCGCACGATGATCGAATTGCCCGACACCGGTTCCCTGCACGGGGACCTGACCGCTCTGGCGCTGGCGCTGGCCGACTACCTGAACGAGCCGATGGGGCGGCGCATCTCGCGCATGCTGGTGATCGACAGCAGGTCCCAGGCCGTCGATCCGAGCACCCGGAGCCGGTTCTGGTCGGTGCGGCGGGAGATGGTCGAAACCATCTTCCGCCGCGCCGCCGAACGGGGTGAGCTGCGCGACGATGTGAAACCCGTCTTCGCGCTGCAACTGCTCACCTCCCCGCTGCACACCTACGCGCTGTACTCCAACGACACGATCGGTCCCGACTACTGCCGCATCATCGCGAATCTGGTGACGCGGGCGGTCGGTACGGGCGTGCCCTGACCGCCGGTCAGCCCAGCAGCCAGTCGTTGGGCGAGAACAGCTCGCAATGCACCCGCTCGGCGGGCACGCCCCGCTCGGTCAGCTGAGCCCGCACCGCCTGCGCGAAACCATTGCCGCCGCACAGGTACACGTGCGCGTCGGCGGGCAGCGTGATGCCTGCGAGGTTCATCAGGCCTGGGTGCGCACCGGACTGCCCGGCGGTCACCCCGTCCTCGTACCAGACGTCCAGACGCGCGTTGGGCAGCGCCTCGGTCAGCTCGACCTGACGCTCCCGCAGCGGATGCGCCTGATCACTGCGGTCGGCGTGCAGCACCTGCACCGTGGTCTCGGGCGCCGTCGCGGCCAGGTGCTCCAGGATGCCGATCATCGGGGTCACCCCGATGCCCGCCGAGATCAGCACCACCGGGGCGCTGCCGTCGGGAGCGGGCAGATCACCGAACGGCACCGTGACGTCGAGAATGTCGCCGACGCACAGGTTGGCCGCGATCCACGACGACACCTCACCGGCGGGTTGCCCGGCGTCCGCGGGGACGGGCTTGACCGCGAACGTGAGTTCATCGGCGCCGGGAACATTGACGAGGCTGTACTGGCGAAGCTGACGGGCGCCGTCGGGCAGCGTCACGCCCACCGAGACGTACTGGGCGGGAAGCACGTTGACGAACGGCTTGCCGTCGGGACGCACGGTGATCAACACCGCGCCGGACGGGTCGTCGACCCGGGACACCACGGTGGCCCGGCGGAACACGTCGCCGTCGGCGACGCCTGCCGCGCGGTACAGGTCGCGCTCCAGCGCGATCAATGTATCGGCCATGATCCAGAACACCCGGTCCCACGCGGCCGCCACGTCGGCGGTGACGGTGTCGGCACCGAGCACCTCCACGATCGCGGCGAACAGATGCTCGTGCACGATCGGGTACTGGTCGGCGGTGACACCGAGCGACGCGTGCTTGTGCCCGATGCGCGACAGCAGTTCGGCCGGGTGCGGCAACTGCGGGTCGACGAGATGGGTGGCGAACGTCGCGATCGACGCCGCGAGCGCGCGCTGCTGAGCACCCTGGGCCTGGTTGCCGCGGTTGAACAGGTTGCGCAGCAGTTCGGGGTGCGCGCCGAACATGCGGCGGTAGAACTCGGTGGTGATCTCGTCGATGTGGGCGCCGACCAACGGCAGTGTCGCGGAGATCGTCTGCGCGTGGGCCGGTTCCAGTTCGGCGGGGGCTGCGGCGACGGTGGCGGTCATCGAGGGTCCTTTCACTTGACGGCTGCCACCGACGCTAGTTTTTTCCGCATTCGGGAAGCGACTTTTCCGGCTATGGGGTCAAACACCCTTCCACGTGCGGTTTTTTGACCAGCGCCGATGGGCTTCAGCCGCCGATATCGAGGCCGTGGGCGGCGGCGAACCTGATGGCCTGCTCGATGTCGACCTTGGCTCCGCGCAGCTTCGCGGTCGTCCAGAACGTCGGGTCGACACGGGCGCCGCGCAGGTCGGCGCCGTCGAACCGGGCGTTCTGCACCCGGGCACCGGACAGGTCGGCCCGCGCCAGCACCGCCTCGCGCAGATCCGCCCCAACCAGGCTGGTCTCCCGCAACCGGCAGTCCGACAGGTCGGTCTTACGCAGGTCCATACCGCCGAGCACCGCGAGGGTGAAGTCCACCTCGACCAGCGTCAGAGGCCTCATCCGGCACTCGACGAACGTCGAGCCGAGAAAACTGCAGTGACGGAACGTGCTGTGCCACAACGATGTCCGCCGGAACGTACAGTTACGGAATGCCGAGCCGGTGTGCTCGGAGTCGGACAGGTCGGCACCGGTGAAATCGCACTCGGTGTAGACCACCCGCTCGGTGCGCAGCCCGCTCAGATCCTCGTCGCGGAAATCGTGACCGTGGAACTCCCGGTCGGCCTGATGGGCGGGTTCGTCGGCCACCGCTATCCCGTCGGCGCCAGGCGGCTCAGCGCGTATTCGGTCACGGCGATCAGCGCCGTTTTCGCCGACTCGCGGTCGCGGGCGTCGACGGCGATCAGCGGGACGTGCTGCGGCAATGCCAGCGCGCTGCGCACCGAATCCAGCGGATACCGTGGCGCACCGTCGAACTCGTTGACCGCGACCACGAACGGCAGCCCGCGCGCCTCGAAGAAGTCGACGGTGGCGAAGCTGTCCTCCAGCCGGCGCACGTCGACCAGGATGACCGCGCCGATCGCGCCGCGGATCAGGTCGTCCCACATGAACCAGAACCGGCGCTGCCCGGGTGTGCCGAACAGGTACAGCACCAGATCGTCGGCCAGGCTGATACGCCCGAAGTCCATTGCGACGGTCGTGGTCGTCTTGTCCGGCGTCGCGTCGAGGCCGTCGACCCAGGCCGAGGCCCCGGTGACCAACGCCTCGGTGCGCAGCGGAACGATCTCCGACACCGCCCCGACGAAGGTCGTCTTGCCGGCGCCGAACCCGCCGGAGATCACGATCTTCGTCGACGCCCGCCCGTCAGAGTGCCCTGAGGCCACGCAGTGTCCTTCCGATCAGGTCTCGTCGTTCGTCGGCCGTCGCGGCCTCGCCCAAGGTGGCGTGCACCCGCAGGTAACCCTGCACCACCAGGTCCCCGACGAGTACCCGCGCCACGCCGAGCGGAACGGAGAGATGGGCGGCAATCTCGGCAACCGAGGGGCGCCGGTCACACAGCGCCACGATCCGGGCGCGCAGGTCGTGGCCCGGCCAGTTCGCCGCGGGCGCGGTCGCCGCGACGCCGACGGGCGCCTCCCACGGCAGCACCACCTGGGTGTCGGTGCGCCCGGCGGTCAGCGTGTACGGGCGTACCAGTGGCGGTGTCACGGCTGCCCGGCGGTGCGCCGCGGCGACTGCACGACCGCGCCGACGCGTTCCACCAGGACGGCCATCTCGTAACCGATCTGCCCGATGTCGCAGTTGCGGGCCGCCAGGGTCGCGAGGTTGGACCCGTCGCCGACGCGCATCAGCAGCAGATAGCCGCCCTCCATCTCCACCACACACTGCAGCACGTGGCCGCCGTCGAGCAGTTGCGCGGCCCCGATCGACAGGCTCGCCAGGCCCGAGGCGACCGCGGCGAGCTGGTCGGCCCGCTCTCCCGGGAGGTGCTCGCTGGCGGCCATCAGCAGCCCGTCGGCCGACACCAGGATTGCGTGCGACACCCCTGGGACCTCCCGGGCGAACTTCGCGACCAGCCAGTCCAGCGACGATCGCGGATTCGGTGCCGTCATGGCGCGTCCGGGGCCGCGTCCTGGGCCCGGCGTCGGCCGGCGTACACACCGCCGAAGTGTCCGCCGAGGCTGGCGCGGACGGCGTCTGGGTCACGCGCCGGGAGCGGGTGGCCGTCGGACGGCTCCACCGTCCGGTCGGCGTGGCCGGGAATCAGGCGCGCCCCGGGCTGGCGGACCGGCAGACCTTCGCTGGTGTGTGTGCGCACCGGGGCCGACTGCGCGGCCTCGGCCGCCGACCAGCCGTGGTCCCATACCGATTTCCAGTTCAGGTCGGTGCTGTGCGCGATCTCGTGCGGATCGACCAGCCACTCGGAGAGCATCTTCTGGTAGATCGCATCGTCGTCGTGGTCGACGGTGGCGCGCCCGTGTCGAACCGGGGGTGGTTCCGGTTCCGGCGCGGGCCGGGGTTCCGGAATCGGCGCGGTCCGGGGTTCCGGAATCGGCGCGGGCCGGGGTTCCGGAGCCGTTCGGGGTGTCGGAATCGGCGCCGGCGCGGGAACCGGTGCCGGCGGCACCGGCTCGGGCCGGCGGTGACGCAGCAGCCGCGCCGGGATGTACACCCCGGCGGTGGTGCCGGAGTCGGGCGTGCCGGCCACCGTGCTGCGCAACCGCACCACCAGGCCGTGCTGAGCGGCCAGCCGGCTCACCACGAACAGGCCCATGTGGCGCGCGGTGTACGGGGTGACCTCACCGCCGGATTCCATCCGGGTGTTGGCGACCCGCAGATCCGATTCGGTCATGCCCAGGCCGGTGTCGGCGACTTCGACGACGAGCCCGTGGTTGCCGGTGGGCACCGCGGACACCCGGACCTCGGTGCTCGGCGGCGAATACCGCAACGCGTTGTCGAGCAGTTCAGCCAGCAGGTGCACCAGGTCGGCGGCCACACCGCCGGCGACCTCGGTGTCGGGCATGTCGCCGGCGGCGACGCGGGCGTAGTCCTCGACCTCGGACGCGGCGGCCTTGACGATGTCGGCGATGGTCATCGGTTCGGCGCGATCCCGCGACGTCCGCGCTCCCGCCAGCACCATCAGATTGGCGCCATTGCGGCGCATCCGGGCCGCGAGATGGTCGAGGTGGAACAAGCTCTCCAGCCGCTCGGGGTCCTCCTCGTCGCGCTCCAGCCCGTCGATGAGGGCGAGCTGCTGGTCGACCAGTGACCGGTTGCGCCGCGACAGCGTCTCGAACATATCGCTGACCTGCAGCTGCAGCCGAGCCTGCGCACCGGCCAGCACGAGGGCCTGCTGGTGCAGTTCGTCGACGGCGTGAGCGACCTGGCCGACCTCCTCGGTGGTCTGCACCGGCACCGGGGCCACCGCGAACTCCTTGCCGTCGGCGCGCACCTGCTCGACCTCCTGGGCGAGGTCCTCGTGGGCGACCTTGAGTGCGGTGTCGCGCAGGGTGCGCAGCGGCCGCACCAGCGACCGGGCCACCCAGAAGGCGAGCAGACCGGCCAGCAGGATCGCCGCGGCGACGAGCGCGGAATCGCGGATCGCCGCGGTGCGGGCCTGTGCGGCATGCTCGGCCACCGTGGCCGGCACGGCCTTGGCGATCCGGGTGCTCACCGCCAGCGCGATGTCGGCGGTGACCTGTTGGGAGGCAAGCAGTTCGGGGTTGCCGACCAGCGGGGTCGACGGTTCGCTCAGCAGCGACATGCGCCGCACCATGTGGGAGCGCAGCGCCGAGGCCTGGTCGCTCATACCGCCGAGGAAGGTGCCGAGCGCGGTGACGGTGGCGGGTTCGGTGCCTGCCAGCGTGACCATCGCCGAGCGCAGCAACGGTTCCGGGAGGTCGGCTCCGCGGTTGACCAGGATCCGCTGCATCGCCATCTGGCCGCAGGCGCCGACGGCCCGGGCCAGCACGTCGGCCTCCTCGCGCACCTGGGCGTCGTCGGGGCCGACCAGACCGGTGATGGCAGTCTGCGCGGTGATCAACAGCGGCCCGAACGTCATCACACGGGTGCGCAGATCCATCGCACCCGCGTCGATCTTGTCGAGCAGGTCCTGCCCGTAGTCGAGGAGGGTGTTGGTCGCCAACCGGACGTTGTCGTCGACCTCGGTGGTGTTCAGCAGCCGGGTCAACTCGCTCTTGCGCGAATCGAATTCGGTCATCACGTACCCGGTGTCACCACCCTCGGTCGTGACGACGAGCGCCTCCTGCAGTGCGGTCATGTAGTCGACCACCGCGGGCACCAGCGTCGCGCGGTCGGCGGCGCGGTCGAGTTCGCGGGCGTCGCCGACGGCCGAAGACACCCGCAGGCCACCGAACACACACGCCAGCACCAGCGGGACCACGGCGATGGCCAGCACCTTGACCCGGACCGGCCAGTTGGCGGGCGCCCATCGGGACGGCCGAGCGGTCGGACGCGCGCGCATCACTGATCGAGGATCGTTCATAGGGCTTCCTGCGGAAGGGCAGCGACCCGACGAGTATGCCAGCCGCCGTGCACCGTTTCCACCGCTTCGTAACGTGGATCGATCGTTATCCCATCGACGCGTTCGCGTGCCTGGATCGTCGAACTCCTAAGGAACAATTAAGACCAGACGCCCGCGATTTCGCGGCGTCTCGATGGGTAACCAGCCCGCACAACGGAGGTGCGAAGATGGTTCGAAACGGTGTGGAGGTGGGCCTGCTGGCCGATGCCTCCGAGATCGGCGACTCCCCCTTGATGAGGGCCATGAGCGGCGAGATCGTGGATCTCGACACGCTCGACGGCCTGATCTCCATCGCCGCGTACGAAACCTGCCTGGACTGACGCTGCCTGCGCGCACGCCGATAAGGTGACGTGCGTGTTCAGGGTGCTGTTCTATTCGCCTCGAATCGCACCCAACACGGGCAACGCGATCCGCATGGTGGCCGGTTCGGGGTGCGAGTTGCATCTGGTCGAACCGCTCGGATTCGACCTGTCCGAACCCAAGCTGCGCCGCGCCGGGCTCGACTACCACGATCTCGCGTCGGTCACAGTCCACGCCGACCTCGACGCGGCGTGGACGACGGTGATGCCGGCCCGGGTGTTCGCCTTCACCGCGCACGCGCGCACGTCGTTCGCCGAGATCGCCTATCAGCCCGGCGACGTGCTGATGTTCGGTCCCGAACCGACCGGCTTGGACCAAGACACCCTGGCCGATCCACACATCACCGACCAGGTGCGCATCCCGATGCTGGCCGGGCGGCGCTCGCTGAACCTGTCGAACGCCGCGGCCGTCGCCGTGTACGAGGCGTGGCGCCAGCACGGCTTCGCCGGCGCCGTCTGACTCCTACCAGGTGTCCCAGTGGGTGAGCTGCTCGGCGGGCAGCCGCCGCGCCTTCTTGAAATCGGTGCCCTTGGTGTAGGCGATCGGGAACAGCCCGGCCTGGCTGTAGTCGTCGAACGGGATACCGAGAAGTTCGGCGGCTTGGCGTTCACCGTCGCCGAGCAGATGCAGCGTCGTCCACGCCGAACCGAGGCCGCGGTTGCGCAGCGCGAGCATGAAGCTCCACACCGCGGGCAGCAGGGAACCCCAGTAGCCGGCGCTGGCGCCCGACACGGTGTCCTGCGGCTTGCCCTGCAGGCACGGGATCAGCATGACCGGCACCTTGTCGAGGTGGTCGTTGAGGTAGCGCGCGGAGTCCTCGACCCGGGGCCGTTGCTCGTCGCGCAGGTCGCCCAGGCTCGGCTTGGGCTGGTTCAGGTACGGCGTCGCGTTGGTCCGGTAGATCTCGGCGAGCGCCTTCTTCTTCTCCGGGTCGCTGACGAAAACCCACTGCCAGCCCTGGTTGTTCGATCCGGTGGGCGCCTGCAGGGCGATGTCGAGGCATTCCATCAGGACCTCGCGCGGCACGGGCCGGTCGAAATCCAGCCGCTTGCGCACCGAGCGGGTGGTGGTGAGGACTTCGTCGGCGGTGAGGTTGAGCGTCATCTTCCCGAGAGTACTCAGCGGAAGTCGCGGGACTTCGACCCGATCTTCATGTTGATCGGACCCATCCGGTCGGCCACCACGGTGACGGCCCCGGTGGCGTTCTGCACGATGCCGCGGACCACCAGTGCCGACGCGGTCTGGGCGAGCTTCCGGTGTCGCGCCCAGATCCCTTGGGAGCAAAGCACATTGACCATCCCGGTCTCGTCCTCAAGGTTGAGGAACGTCACCCCCTGCGCGGTGGCGGGCCGCTGTCGGTGCGTCACCGCTCCGGCCACCAGCACCCGGGTACCGTCGCGCACCGACAGCAGCCGGTCGGCGGGCACCACGCCGATCGCGTCGAGGTCCTCGCGCAGGAACTCCGTCGGATAGCGATCCGGTGACACCCCGGTCGCCCACACGTCGGCCGCGGTCAGCTCCAACTCGGTCATGCCCGGCAGCGCCGGCACATGTGACGCCGAACCCACCCCCGGCAGCCGGTCGGGACGTTCGGCGGCGGCCGCCCCGGCCGCCCACAGCCCTTCCCGGCGGGTGATCCCGAAACATCCCAGCGCGCCCGCGGTGGCCAGCGCCTCGGTCTGCGGCACCGACAGCTGCACCCGCCGGGTCAAATCGGTCAGGGACACGAACGGCCCGTGGGCTTTTCGTTCGGCGACCAGCTTCTCAGCCAGTTCGTCGCCGATGTGCCGCACACTGCCGAGCCCGAGCCGCACCTCCAGGCCACGGTTCTCCAGCGTGGCGTGGGCCAGGGCAGCGTTCACATCGGGTCCGTGCACGGTGACGCCGTGCCTGCGCGCGTCGGCGACCAGTGTCTGCGGGGAGTAGAAGCCCATCGGCTGGGCCCGCAGCAGCGCCGCGCAGAACGCGGCGGGATGGTGCAGCTTGAACCAGGACGAGTAGAACACCAGCGACGCGAAGCTCAGGGAATGGCTCTCCGGGAAACCGAAGTTGGCGAACGCCTCCAGCTTCTCGTAGATCCTCCTCGCCACCTCCCCGGTGATGCCGTGCAGTTCGGCCATGCCGTCGAAGAACCGTCCGCGCAGCCGGCGCATCTTCTCCGTCGAGCGCTTCGACCCCATCGCCCGGCGCAGCTGGTCGGCCTCGGCGGGCGAGAACCCGGCGCAGTCGACCGCCAACTGCATCAGTTGTTCCTGGAACAGCGGCACCCCCAGGGTTTTTCGCAGTGCCCGCTCCATCGACGGGTGGTCGTAGGTAACCGGCTCCTGGCCGTTGCGCCGCTTGATGTACGGGTGCACCGAGCCGCCCTGGATCGGGCCGGGGCGGATCAGTGCGACCTCGACCACCAGGTCGTAGAACATCCGCGGCTTGAGCCGGGGCAGGGTGGCCATCTGCGCGCGGGACTCCACCTGGAACACCCCGACCGAGTCGGCGCGCTGCAGCATCTCGTAGACGGCCGGCTCGGACAGGTCGAGCTTGGCCAGATCCACCTCGATGCCCTTGTGCTCGGCCACCAGGTCGATCGCGTAGTGCAGCGCCGAGAGCATACCGAGGCCCAGCAGGTCGAATTTCACCAAACCGATTGCCGCGCAGTCGTCTTTGTCCCACTGCAGCACGCTGCGGTTCTCCATTCGCGCCCACTCGACCGGGCACACGTCGGCGATCGGCCGGTCGCAGATCACCATGCCGCCGGAGTGGATGCCCATGTGCCGGGGCAGGTTGGAGATCTGTTTGGCCAGCTCGATGACCGGCTCGGGGATGTCCTCGACATGGGTGGCGTCGGCAAGATTGCCCCACTGGCTGATCTGCTTGCTCCACGCGTCCTGCTGGCCCTGCGAGAACCCCAGCGCCCGGGCCATATCGCGCACCGCGCTGCGACCCCGGTAGGTGATCACATTGGCCACCTGCGCGGCGTACTCCCGGCCGTAGCGTTCGTAGACGTACTGGATCGCCTTCTCCCGCAGGTCGGATTCGATGTCGATGTCGATGTCGGGCGGCCCGTCGCGGGCCGGGGACAGGAAACGTTCGAACAACAGCTCGTTGGCGATCGGGTCGACGTTGGTGACCTTCAGCGCGTAGCAGACCGCCGAGTTGGCCGCCGAGCCCCGGCCCTGCGACAGGATGCCGCTCTCCCGGCAGAACCGGGTGATGTCGTGCACCACCAGGAAGTAGCCGGGGAAGTTCAGCTCCTCGATGATGCGCAGCTCGCGCTCGATCTGGTCGTAGGCGCGGGGTGCGTGCTCGGGTGGGCCGTAGCGTTCCCGGGCGCCGAGCATCACCAGATACCGCAGCCAGCTGTCCTCGGTGTGACCGGCGGGCACCTCGAACGGCGGCAGTTGCGGGGCGATCAACGCCAGCCCGAACGCGCACTGCTCCCCCAACTCGGCTGCGGCCGTCACCACCTCCGGGCAGTGCGCGAACACCCGCGCCATCTCCTCCCCCGAGCGCAGGTGCGAACCACCCAGCGGCGCAAGATAACCTGCCGCCTCGTCGATGGAGTGCCGGGCCCGAATCGCGCCCATCGCCATCGCCAGCCTGCCCCGCGACGGTTCGGCGAAATGCGCCGCGGTGGTGGCGATGACACCGAGCCCGAAGCGGGGCGCCAGCGCGGCCAGCGCCGCGTTGCGTTCGTCGTCGAGCGGATGGCCGTGGTGGGTGAGCTCGACGGTGACCCGGTCGCGGCCGAACCGGTCCACCAGATCCGCCAGCGCCGCCTCGGCGGCCTCGGGACCACCCGTCGACAGCGCCCGCCGGACGTGGCCTTTGCGGCACCCGGTCAGGATCTGCCAGTGCCCGTCGGCGGCCTCGGTCAGCGCGTCGTAGTCGTAGCGCAGCACCCCCTTCTCGCCGCCGGCCAGATGCGCCGCCGCCAGCTGCCGGGACAACCGGCGGTAGCCCTCCGGCCCGCGCGCGAGCACCAGCAGGTGCGGGCCGGGCGGGTCGGCGACGTCGGTGCGACTGCCCCCACCCAAGGACAACTCGGCGCCGAACACCGTGGCCATGTCGAGTTCCCTGGCCGCCTCGGCGAACCGCACCACACCGTAGAGGCCGTCGTGGTCGGTCAGCGCGATGGCGCGCAGATCCAGCCGGGCCGCCTCCTCCACGAGTTCCTCCGGTGTGCTGGCGCCGTCGAGGAAGCTGTAGGCCGAATGGGCGTGCAGTTCGGCATACGGCACCGCGGCCCCCGGCCGGGTCAGCTCGGGAGCGCGGTACTGTCCCCGCTTGCTCGACCAGGCCGGACTGTCCCCGCCGTCACCGATCTGCGCGTCGATCGGCCAGCCCGCACGGCGTGGCTTTCCCTCCAGGACGCGCCGCATCTCGCCCCAACTCGGCGGACCGGTGTGCCAACCCATTCCGGCAGCCTATCGAACATCTGTTCGACTGTCAGGCGGTCCTGCCGTCGTCCTCGCCGTCTTCCAGTGTCGGGCGTACGACGTAGCGGACCTGGTTTCCGCCGGCCATCCGGGCCTGCTCGATGGCCTGCTGGGCGATCCCGATCAACTTGTCGAGCACCTCGTCGGGCGGCTGGGCGGCCAGCGGCGGCAGCGGCGTGACCACGACCCCGATGCTCGCCGTCAACCGCTGCGGGGTCGCGGCGATCGAACCGCGGACCCGTTCCACCAGCGGCGACGCGTCCGCGGTGGTGAACGTGTCCGCGATGACGAAGTCGTCGTCCGAGACGTGCGCGACGATCGCGTTGTGCCGCACCGTCTCCCGCAGGGCCTGGCCGACCGTGACCCGCGCGCGGTTTCCGCCGCCGGAACCGGACAGGCCGAGCAGCAGGGAGAAACTGTCGATGTTCACCGCGACGACGACCAGGAACTTGTCGTCGCTGCGGCTGCGCGAGGCCAGCAGCGTGGCCACCGAGCTGTAGAACGCATCGCGGTGCAGCAGGCCGGTCAGCTGTTCGATGTCCCCGTGATGGGCCTGCGGCTGCAGCAGCTTGATCAACCCCCGGCACGAACTCGCGACGAACACATTGAGCAGCACCGCGATCAGCAGGCAGGTGATCGCGACGGCCAGGCCAGACGAGGCCATCTCGACCGCCAGCACCACCATTACCGCCGCACCGACCGACCAGGTCAGCGCCAGCAGCCGCGCCGCGTGGAAGCAGACGACGTACACGGTGAGCACCACGTACGTCGCCGTGCCGAGAAAGCCGATCAGCGGATTCGCGACGAGCAGCGAGGCTGCCCCGACCCCGATCGATCCGACCAGCGCACAGACCAGAGACTGGGCGCGGCTGGGCCAGTGGTCGCGCAGCCACAGGGCCGCCATGGCCAGCGAAGCGACGACGATCACCGCCGCGGCGACGCGGGCACCGACCGACTGCGGGCCGAACACGCCGGCGACGAGCCCGACCGGCAACAACGCGAACGCGGCAATACATGTGGCAACCAGGCGACATGCGGCGGTCTGTAAGCCGCGCGACGCGAGCAGCGCAGTGAACCAGTAGTACTGATCGACCCGCCACAGCCCAGGAGCGACGGCACCGACGGACAGGGACCGCAAACCTCTGAACAACTATCCACCCCCGTCCCACGAACCAAGGTCCAGATCAATAGCCCCGCGCATCGCGAAGGCTACCAGCCCAGCAAACAATTGCCCAGCGCCTGCGCCAGCCGGCGATCGATCCCGGCACCCCGTCATCCGCCAAACTCCACATCGCCGTCCTCAAGCACCAGCCGTGACTCCGACCCGTCCGGGTTCGCTGCCTCGGTGCGAAACACCGCCCGGCCGGATCCCAGCCGCCAGATGGAGGTCGTCAGCGTGTCGCCGGGCAGCACCGGCGATGTGAAGCGCGCGGAGATCGCGGTGATCTTGGTGGCGTCACCGCCGGCGAGTTCGGCGATCAACGCCCGCCCGGCCACCCCGTAGGTACACAGCCCGTGCAGGATCGGCCGCGGGAAACCGGCGAGTTGAGCAAACCACGGGTCGCTGTGCAGAGGGTTGCGGTCGCCGGACAGCCGGTAGATCAACGCCTGGTCCTCGCGGGTCGACAACGTGGCCCGCGCGTCGGGGTCGCGGTCCGGGATCGCCGGGGCCTGCGGGCGTCGGCCGGGCTGCCCGCCGAATCCACCCTCGCCGCGCAGCACCAGGGTGGTGAGCGTCTCGGCGACCACCTGCCCCGTGTCGGGGTCGGCACCCGTCCCCTTCAGCATCACCACGGCGTTCTTGCCTTCGCCCTTGTCCTGCAGGTCGGCCACCTCGGACGTGACCCGCAGCGCGCCGGCAGGCGGTAGCGGCGAGAACAGCCGGATGCTCTGCGACCCGTGCAGCAGCCTGCTGAAATCGAACGAACCGATCTGGGTGATCGCGCCGAACGGCGAGCAGGCGATGACGGCGTACGTCGGCAGTACCTGTTGGGTGACGTCGTGACTGTTCTCGGTGGTGAACGCCAGGTCGGCGGTGCCCGCACCGACGCCGAGCGCGTAGAGCAACGTCTCGCGGTCGGTCCAGGTGAACAGCTCCGGCGAGGTGGTCGCGCCGATGGCGCCGGGATCGAGCGGCATGAGCGTGAGGGTAGCCGTATTGATGTAGATTCTCAGATCCACTGTCATATGCCCGAGCGGGCAACCTGCGGCGACTTGTATTTGTCTCACGTGATGTCACAAGATTCTGTCTCAGAGTCGTGTCATATTTCCGAACGCATCTCCGGTAGCCGATGCCCCACAGCTTCACAGCTGTACCGTGGCCACACGGACCGCTGGTTGTTTCGTCACGTGATGCAGTGTCGCTCGAACCATGGCGTGTCCAATACGGACACACCCATGTCCGATGCGCTGCTCAAAGTGCCAGCCGCCCCGGACCGCGATTTATGGGCATTGCTCTGCCTTGGCCTCGGAATGACTGCCAGCCGTGTTATCCCAAACCGTCTTCATCGCGCTGTCATAACTATTCGTCACTATCCATGAGAAGGGATATCCAGCAGTTTCGGGACGAGCCGTGCGGACCCATCGCCATCGTGCCGCGAAACCCTAGGTTCCCATGCGCGCCGGCGCGCACGGGCAAATCACCCCCATTTTCTTCAGACGCGCGCTCGAGACTGATGGGCGACGAGCCGTCGCACTGGCTCGTCGGGTCCTTTTGAACGCACGCTCACGAAGGATCGGGAGCCCGAGACTAACCCATCAGCTCGGACATCTAAGTAGAGCAACCAAACTGATAGTGGCTGTCAGGTACGATTGAGATCCTTTGTCTACCAATAGAAATGCTCTTTGTTGTCACCTTCATTGGAAGTTGGCTGCGATGCCTTCACGTGTCGATTGTGTCGGCCAGCAGGAGTTCGGCAAGGCCCTGATCCTCGGGTAACCATAATTGGGCGCCAACTCTTGCAAATGACCGGCACAGATTCACCACCTTTGTCTTGCCGCCAAACCGAACTGTGGTCTTCTCGATTTCTGTGAGTGACTCGAACGCTTTCTCGGCGAAACCATGAGTAGAGAGAAACAGGCCTCCATCGCGATGCTCGCGCCCTACGACGTTGACGAAGTCCCGAACGCTGTTCTCGCCGACCCGCTTTCCCGAGCGCCAGTGCTTAAGTTCGACGATGTAGGTCTCGATGCCTGATTCGGTACGCAGCGAGACAATGATGTCTTTTCCGCCGTCCTTGGACGCTGGCGTAAGTTCTGCTTCGAAGCCGAGACCGTTTAGGACTACGGTCAACATCCGTTCAAGATCACGCCATTCCAAGTCGTTGAGAGCGTCGGGATCGCGGGCTACGATCTTGGCCATTTCTTCACTGACGCCGCGGATCAAGGCCGCAATCCGAGGTTCTGGTTCCCCGCCAGCCGAGGCAACCGAACGCGCCAGGGCGAGTAGGTCATCGGGCGTCAGAAGTTCGACAGCGACGGGATTCTGCAGAGCCCGCTCTCGCGCCGAGGCGGTGAAGCCTGACCGGCTAACGAAAACGAGTCGGCCGACGGCAGTTCGCCCCGCGAGCCCAATGATGCGGTCAATCTCCGAGATGCCCACCGGTCGGCGTTGGTGCTTGTAGTCAACGCCGAGCAGTCCTTGTTGCCCGCTGTCGGGAGCGGCGGTCCCTACGTAGTCGAAACCTGAATCGGGTTCAAGTTGCTGGACGACCTCGAAGCCTTGAGCCGCCATTATAGGAGTTAACAGCGGAAGGAGCCGGTGTTCGGCATCGAAAGCCGTCATTGACGGCAGTTCCTCGACGAACTGCTCGAGCTGCCTCACGAGACCCCGGGGACCTGTCATAGGTACATTGTGTTCAGGCCCGATCTTCGTGCCTCTACCGGGCAAGTTCCCCCCGATGCGTTGACGACTTTGCGACCGTCGACGTCCACGACGGAGAAGCTCGGGCCACGGTCTGGCGAATGGATGGCCCCGGCGTGGCGAGAGAGACGTCAGCATCCGCGGCTACATCGTCAGTTCGGAGGCGACCCTGACCACCATCGGCGGGGCGTCGCGTCAGATTTTGCTCGATCCCAGGCGGCACCTTAGCGGCTCGCGAGCGGGTGTTTGGGCTGCGCATCCGTCAATGCGGAACAGCGAGTGGCCCCCCTGCCTGCGGCGGAGGCCGGCGCACGGCGTGGTCAAAAAACTGGAAACCAGTGTCAACAGGAACGTCTTAACACAGTCGCGCCGAGCACCCTCCACAGTTAGGACGTGCGCCAGCTGGCCCACTTGCTTCGGGTCCGCTCGACGACCTTTCGCGCGCCACTGTGATTCATACGCCAACGTGCGACTGCGAGGCTTACGTCGAATAGTTCAGCTGCCTGCTGGTCGGTCACGTTCGCGCGGGCGAGGCGGAAGGCGCCCTCGTAGGGAATGAGCATCTCGCCGGAGAGCCAGTCGGCTTCATCTTCCTGGTCACCGCCCAGGCCGCATTTGCGTTCATCTGCAGACAGGGAGACGCCAAACTCGTGTTCGAGCACGACGTGGGCAAGTTCATGGCACATGGTGGTGCGCCTGCGAGCGGGCGGTTGGGCATCATTTTCCAGGATGGCGACACCGGTTCCAATGGGGACCAGTGCGCCCGACAGGGCGCTGCCCTCTGCCTGGAGAAAATGATCGCGCGCCGGACCGCCGAGGTTGCTCATCTGGATCACGGGGATCCCATACTCATCGGCGAACGCGTACGGGTTAAAGGGCGAATGGGCATCGAGACCGATCTCCGCCCGTAATTCCAGCGCAAGGCGCTTTGCCTCAGTTTTGAATCCCCGTCGCACAGCTCACCCTTGGGCCCGCGCGCGTTCGACAGTCGCACCGATGATCTGCTGAAGGTACTTAACGTCGGTCTCGCTCAGATCTTTCCGGGCTCGCAATAGGGGCGCGAGCTGCGCCATCAAGTCAGGTTGGCGGGACACATCACCGTCGCTGTCCGCCCCATCGCGTTCGAAGAATTGCTCAGCGGGCAGTCGGAGCCACTCGACGATGGTCGCGAATCCATCGGTATCTGGCTTCAATCCATTGCCGAGTCTGGACAGCAGAGATGGGCTGACGCCAATCTCTGCGGCCAACGCGCGCCACGATAGCTGGCGTTGCTGGCGAGCAGCGTCGAGAGCTGAGTACAGCGAGGCCGTATTGATCGTGGTTTTGGCCATGGCCCAGTGTCTCACATATGCAACGGCGCATCGCTGATGGCACACTGTGTTACAATTGAAACAGTAGATCGGATCTGGAACGGAGATGGGAGGCGGGCATGCCCGGCAAAAGAGGACGTAGCGCAATCACCGGCCGGTTCGTGAGCCAGTCCACGGTGAAGAAGAACCCGAAGACGACGACAAACGAGAGCACCGGCCAGGGTCGCAAGAAGAAGTAACTCTGCATGTGGGCCATGGCCCGCCCGACCCTGCTTGTCGGTGGTGCGGGCCAAACTTAGTCACCACGCACCGCGTACAACACGATCGGAGGGGCCCATGGCTCACTTCAAACGACAGTTCAGGGATGCGCTAAGCGCCAATGGGCTTGGCGAAGTCACCATCGACGGGCTCGAGGCCGACCCGTTCGTCCGCGGCACTTCTCCGGACCCAGCTAAGTCACGGTCGCCATTTCGCCGACCCCGTTGAGCAGCGAGGATCTCCCCATGCATAACCACGTCAACCACAGTGACCTGTCGACGTTCGCGGTAAACAAGGTCAACGTGCCCGCTGAGACGGCGAAGTCGCGGCGTTCTCAGGTCGCACACCTGCGGACCCGTCTGGAGTCTTATATCGCTGACCACCCCAATTACGACCTCGTGAAGATGCGCGGCTCGGGCAGCGTCGCCAAGCACACCGCCATCAAAGCGAGCTCCGACACCGACATCGCCGCGTACGTCCGCGCCAGCGCCGTCGGCGGTTTGGACGTCGACGAGGCACAACTTCTCCAGTGGCTCCGCGACCGCTGCGTGGAAGTGTATGGCGCGACCAAGGACGCCAGCGACTTCGAAATCTCGCACCACGCGGTCGGCATCACGATGCACGGCAGCGGCCTCAAAATCGACGTAGCCCCGGTGCTCTACGAGGGTGAGCCGGACGACCGAGGATACCTCGTCACCCAGACCGGCGACCGGGTGCTGACGTCGGTGACCCTGCACAAGGAGTTCCTCAATAAGCGGCGCGCACAGGGCGGCCCCAACTACAAAGAACTCATCCGCCTGGTCAAGGCATTCGTGCACCGCGCCAAGACCGAGGCGGCCGCCTCCGGACCGGAGCTTCGGTTCAAGTCCTTTATCGTCGAGCTCATCGTTGCTCACCTTTGGGACAACGGCTGGCTGAACAAGCCGTTCGCAATTGACGACTATCCACGCGCTTTCGAGCAGTTCCTCGCCTATATCGCCATGACCGAACTCAAAGAGCCGATTCTCTTCACGGACTACTACCAGGCCAACGACGTCGATACCTGCACCGACCCCGTGCAGGTCTGGGACCCGGTCAACCCGTCCAACAACGTGACACGCGGATACTCCGATTACGACCGCCAACGCCTCGTCACACGGTGCTCCGAAGCGCTCGACAAGGTCAACACCGCCTCAGCGGCCACAAACAAAACATCAGCCGTGGCCGCGTGGAAAACCCTCTTCGGCCCAACTTTCCCGGGGGCGTGACATGACTACCTCATCTACGCGCTCGTCCACCTTCACCATCACGAACGCCCGCGAGATTGCGGCCAGTGTTGGCGCCGATCTACGCAACCTGTATTCGAAGTACGGCGACCCGCAACCGAGCCTCATCGAGGTGTTCACCGAGGAACTCGCCCTGTACCTCAAGGCTGGGTACCTCGAGTTTGTGCAGTTCGGATTCCGCGACGGAGACCGATGGGTGCTCAAGCTCCAATACACTGCCGTCAGCGGCGGATACCTTCGCAACGACACTCCCGGGAACCTGCCCAGCGCGATGGCGGTCATCGGTCACGACTTTCACAGTTACCTCGAGCAGAATTCCGAGTTCTTTGCGCTCTCTCCCGAGGGCCGGGCTGCGTTCAAGGCGACCCTTCCCACGAACCGGACGCCGGGTACGGCGCCGACCGCCAACCGCGCGATATCGACCGCTGGCACCCAGTTTTCCAATAACGGCCGCGGCGTCGACCGCACCGTCTACCTCGACATCTGATCTACCACCCGCCGTCTGCGGTTTTGCCACCTCCAACACCAGGCCTCTGCTAGGAGCGAACTCAGTGCCGGATTCGACCAGCCTCTTCCACCCGGTCATTACCCTCCCTGACGACGTTCGTGCCGAGCGCTACGCACGGTTGGTGGGCCTCGACGCGATCAAGACCAGGCTGCGCAAAGAGGCTGCCGTTCTGGCCGACCCGTCGACGCTGACTACCTGGGCGGCAAAGAACCACCCAAAGGTAAAGCTCGATGACCACTCGATCACTCTGCTGAGTGATCGTGCCCCTCTACTGCTGTTCGCCGGCGATGTCGGCTCCGGCAAGTCCGCGTTGGCGGAGAGCTTTGGATGTGATCTCGCCGTCCGCATGGGCCTTGAGGTCGAACTGTGGCGACTCAAGCTCTCGACTCGCGGATCGGGACACGTAGGCGAAATGACCAGCCTGATCAGCTCGGCGTTTGAGGAGGTCAGATCCGAGGCCAAGCTCGGCCGCAACTACAGCACCGGCAAAGTCACGAAGATCACGATTATGGTCGTCGACGAAGCCGACGCACTCGCCCAATCCCGTGAATCCACGCAAATGCACCATGAGGACCGTGCAGGTGTAGACGCGTTCCTCGCCGAGATCGACAGTCTCGCCGGCTCCGGCACTCCCCTGCTTGTGGTGATGTGCACAAACCGGCTCGCGGCCCTCGACCCCGCCGTCAAGCGCCGCGCGGCAGCAATATTCGAGTTCGGTAGGCCCAACGACGAACAGCGCCGCCAGGTCATCACGACAGCGTTCAAGAACTACGATCTCCCCGCCGACACCATCGACAAGCTGGTCATCGCGACCGGAGCCCAGGGTCCCCACTGCTATGGATTCACCTACTCCGACCTCACGCAGCGCCTTGTACCCAGCGCCATCTTGGCCGCCTACCCGGACGGCGCGATCACGGCAGACCTGTTGTTGACAGTGGCTGCTGAACTGGGTCCCACCACTGCCTTCGACGACCAAGCCTCGGAATAACCCCGTCGCAGCCTTCCCGAACCTCCGCACTCACTAAGGAGTTGCCATGACTCGTACTTTCGATGTCGCAGCAGCGTTTCGTCGTAAGCAATCAACACTTCTCGACTCCCACGCCTCCATTCGTAATGTAAGCAGTCATCCCACGACTCTCGGAAACCACTCTGAGGCTGATTGGTCGGGTGTATTGAGGGGCTTTCTGCCCGAGCGCTACGTCGTCGGGCCAATCTTTGCAGTTGATGCTGACGGCGCCACGAGCGAACAGATCGACGTAGCGGTCTACGACCGCCAGTACTCGCCTCTCTGGTTCGGGTCGCAAGGCGGGGCCGACTTCGTGCCCGTGGAAGCCGTCTACGCGGTCTTCGAGGTCAAGCCCATCGTCAATACGACGTACATCACCGCCGCACGCCAAAAGATCGCATCGGTCCGCCGGCTGCGCCGGACGTCGGCGCCAATAAAACACGCCGGCGGGACCTACGGCGCTGTTGACCCATCGGCCAAACACGTCATCGGCGGTCTTCTGGCAGCAGAGGCGTCCTGGTCGGATCGCGAAGCGACCGTTGCGAAGCTTCGGGAACACCTTCCGTCAGTAGGCCAAGACGACTCGCTCGACATCGGCATCGCGGTCGACACGGTCGCGTTCGACTACACGCCGGTGCCGGTCGAACTAGGGAGCCGCGAGGACACGATTCCGCTTGAATTCAGCGCTGAATCCGACCAGCTGATTCACTTCGGAATCCGGCTTTTTCGCCAACTACAGCAACTCGGGACTGTGCTTGCCATTGATATGAGTGCTTACGAGACAGCACTTGGCTCGCCCATAAAACGCGCGGCTAACTAGGCCGAGCACAGATCGTCGGCGACGGTGAGCACCCTCTCGTCGTACACCCCTGCGCTCTCGGTGTGCCACGATGGAGATGACTGTGCCGCAAGGCGTTGTCGGCCACAAACGGGTGGCTGACTGCGGAACCGCTGACTGTATCGAGATGGTTCTGCCGGCAGCCGTCTCAAACAAAGTGACGGTCACCAGCAACGAGCCGCCAAGCACATTGAGACCGGACAACAGAACAGACGGGCATTCGCCAGACGAACCTGCGCCTGTTTGTCGGACGGCGGGCTCAACTGTTGTCGTCGAGCGGCGCGGTCGGCGCCGGGGGCGCATGCACCCAGACCAACGGATAACGCCCGTCTCGGTCACGCAAGGGCGCCACGCCGACGGCGAAGCCTGACGTCGGGCCGAACACAGGATCATCGACCAGCACGACATTCCAAATCTCGGCCTGACGTTCGGAACTGGCCCGTTTGACGAAGGACCACTCGCCCCGTTCCGTGATCGGGTCGCCGAGGCGCGGGACTTGCAAGGGCGGCGCTGCGGGCATTGGAACTCCCAGATGGTGTGCTGTAGTCAGTGTCCTCCCCATCAGGCCAGAGCGCAGCGTTTTCAGACAACTACGCACCGATAGAACCCACCTCTCATTGGCGCGTGATCGCTCGACCGTCCGTAAATCCACTTCCACAGTTTTCGATGTTGACCGCGCTCACTGAATTTCCCCACTTACGCTCATCGAAATTCCCCACCCGTGTGGCTCCGCCGAGAAGGGCGGGCCTCCCTCGAAGCTGCTGGTGTCTGACGCCAGTTGCTCCATCGAAGGAGGCCCGCTTTCTCATGCTCACATGGGAGGACGACTTGGAAGTACATGCCCTACGCAAACGTGGTTGGTCGATCTCGGCGATCGCCCGCCACACCGGCTTCGATCGCAAAACGGTCCGCAAGTACCTCGACGGTGACGGGGAGCCCGGGGTCCGGGCTCGCCGCGGCCCGGACCCGTTCGAGCCGTTCGTCGACTACGTCACCGCCCGCCTGGTCGAGGACCCGCATCTATGGGCCCGCACCCTCTACGACGAGCTCGAGGATCTCGGGTTCGCGCTGTCGTATCAAAGCCTGACCCGCAACATCCGAGCCCGCAATCTGCGCCCGGTGTGTGAGGCGTGCCGCTCGGTCACCCAGCGTCCGAACGCGGTGATCCCGCACGAGCCCGGTGATGAAACCCAATGGGATTGGCTGGATTTGCCCGATCCGCCCGAGTTCTGGGGGTGGGGCAAGACCGCGCACCTGCTGGTGGGCTCGCTGGCTCATTCGGCCAAATGGCGAGGGTCGTTGTCGCCCTCGCAGGACCAACCGCATCTGGTCTCCGGCCTTGACCGCGTGACCCGCGGCTTGGGTGGGTGCACACGGGTGTGGCGGTTTGACCGGATGGCCACAGTCTGCGACCCCGGCAGCGGCCGGGTGACCGCCTCGTTCGCCGGGGTGGCCAAGCACTACGGGGTTTCGGTGGCGATCTGCCCGCCGCGGCGCGGCAACCGCAAAGGTGTGGTGGAAAAGGCCAACCACACTGCCGCGCAACGCTGGTGGCGCACTCTGGCCGACGACATGACCGTCGAGGCGGCCCAAGCCAGCCTGGACCGCTTCGCCCAAGTGCGTGGCGATACCCGGCTACGGGCCACCGCCGACGGCCGGTCCTCGGTCGCCGCGGTGGCCAAGACCGAACCGCTGGCTCCGGTGCCGGCGGTGCCGTATCCGATGATCGTTTCCGAGACCCGCACCGCGTCGCGCCAAGCGTTGGTGTCCTACCGCGGCAACCGCTACTCGGTGCCCCCGGAACTGGCCGCCGCCCAGGTGGTGGTGTCACATCCAGTCGGCGGCGAGTTCTGCGATATCGCCACCGCCAGCGGGATCGTGATCGCCCGGCATCGGATGGCCGCTGACGGGCTCGGAGTGATGGTGCGTGACAGCGGCCATGTCATCGCGTTGGACAGCGCCGCGATGGCCACCTCCATGACCGGGCGCCCGCACCGCCGCAAGGAACGCATCCCACCCGGGCCGGCAGCTAAAGCCGCTGCCGCGCAACTGCTTCAGCAGCACGACACCGCTAAAGGTATTGACCAATCCCGCACTCCGTCCACCGATTCCACCGTGATCGATCTGTCCGCCTACGAGCGGGCCGCCCAGAAAAGGACCATTCAGTGACCCCTACCGGCCGCACCCCGAAGACCACCACCACGACCATCGCCGAGGAATCGCCCTCAGCAGCGGCGAGCCGCTACCAGCAGCTGCGCTCGCACCTGGCCGAACTCAAACTGGCTGCCGCCGCCGAAGCCCTCCCCGCGGTCTTGGACCAGGCCAGCGCCGAAGGGCTCTCGCTCACCGCCGCCCTGGAAGGCTGCTGGCCGTCGAAGTGGAAGCCTCCACCGCCCGCCGGCTCGCCGGGAGACTGCGGTTCGCCTGCCTGCCCACCCCGGCCACCCTCGACGACTTCAACGTCGATGCCGCCGCCGGGATCGACCGCAACCTCATCGACGAGCTGGGCACCTGCCGCTACCTCGAATCGGCGACCAACATCCTGCTCATCGGCCCACCAGGCACCGGCAAAACCCACTTATCCGTGGGATTGGCCAGGGCCGCCGCCTATGCCGGCTACCGCACCTACTTCACCACCGCCGCGGATCTCGCGGCCCGCTGCCATCGCGCCGCGATCGAAGGCCGCTGGGCTACCACTATGCGTTTCTACGCCGGGCCGACGCTGCTCGTAATCGACGAACTCGGCTATCTACCATTACCGGCAGAGGCGGCCTCGGCACTGTTTCAGGTTGTCTCCCAACGCTATCTGAAAACCAGCATCGTCATCACCACCAACCGTGGAGTGGGCGCCTGGGGCGAAATCCTCGGAGACACCACCGTCGCAGCCGCCATGCTCGACCGCTTACTGCACCGCTCGATAGTCATCAACCTCGACGGCGAGTCCTACCGCCTGCGTGACCACCAAGCCGCCGCCGAAACCCTGCGCCGAACCACCACCGGCAACCGCCAACAACTACACTGATCGCTGCTCACAGGTGAGGAATTTCGGCGAGCACACCTGAGGACTTCCGATGAGCGCGATCAATGTACCTGCCCGAGCGTTGGTCGTCTGTGCGCAAGCCGTACTCGATCGCGTCAGGCATTCACCCCTGCGCGGCTTGGCGCGCAGTCCGGGCAGCGGGTTGGGCGCCGTCCCCGGGTACGGGGCCGTTCCCAACTACCCATGCATTCGGTGCAGACCAGGGTTTCGATCGCGGGTGGCGCCGGCAATTTCGGCGGCCGGGTGACAAGCGATTGCGCCTTGCTCGTCGGTCGGTTGCTTCGGCATGGTGAACACAGGGGTGTGCTGGATCGGCGCGCTGCCATCCAGGAGTCTCCGCATGTGCCACATACTTGCGCGATGCCGGGATTGTCAATGTTGGTTACCCGCAGCGGGTTTCCGGTGGCGAGGGCGTGCCGGTAGTCCGCGAACGATGCCACTGGTACGCCGAAGCGACGGGCGGTATCCACTTTGGTGGACTCGGACGCGGTGTCGGCGGCGATGAGCAAGCCACACGACTTGGTAAGTGAGTCGTGCGTTTGGAGTCCGTGCGCGCGGGCCTCGGGATGAATGATGGCGTCACGGTCGATCGGGCTGCCGAGTTCGTCGAGCGCTGCGCCGGTGAAGCACACCTTCAATCCGGCTTCCAGCGTGAGGGTGGATTCGGCGATTCGGTACGGGTTCGTACGTCGGGTGACGAGCTTGGCGTCGAGTTCGAGAAGCGCTGCCACGCGGCACAATTGGTCGAGCTCGGTGTCAGTTATTACCGAGTCTTCCAGTGCAGCGTCGATGAGGCCGTTGAGGAATTCTCGGTGTGCACGTTCCCGCTGCCGGTCATCGAGGCCGAGTTCGTGGGCCAGTTCAGTGAGCTCGACTCTCTCTTCGCTCGTCAGTTGCAGATCGCTCACGGCACGGTCGAGCAGGGTCACGTACGGCGCGACGTCGGCGTCTGCGTGTACTCCGCGGGCGAGTTCGGCGAGGTAGGGAACGTCGAGAGTGACGGCGGTAAATCCGTCGCGGGTGAGGACGCGCCGCGGTTGGGTTCGGTGCAGCGGGGTCGCTGAGACCGGCGAGCAGGGTGTGCTGAACGCTTCCGCGACGGCGAACAGGAGTTGGCCGGTGGCGCGGGCGTCGACTAGGGCTCGATGCGCATTGTTGATCGGGATGTCGTATTCGGCGCAGGCGACGGCGAGTTTGCAGCCGGTGGCGTGCAGGGTGTCGAGGCCGTATCCCCAGTCAATGTCGATGCCGGCCCGGGAGAGTTCGTGGCCGATCATGCGGGTATCGAATCGTAGGTTGTGGGCGACGACGACAGCGCCGTGCAGTCGGACCGCGAGGTGATGGGCGACGTCGTCGAAGCTCGGCGCTTCGGTGAGCATCGAGGCGGTGACGCCGTGGATCCATGTCGGCCCCGGATCTCGGCCCGGGTTGATCAGGGTGTCGAACTCGTCGATCACCGATCCGGTTGCGTCCATGGTCACGATGGCGATCTCGACAACGCGATCGACGCGATACAGACCGGTGGTTTCGACGTCGATAACGGCGATGCGGTCAGCCCCCGCGAGGACCCCGGAGATTCCTCGCTCGACCTGTGGAGCAGTGGCTCTCGGGGCGGCGAGACCCGCAGCGACCTGCGCCGGTGGGTGTGTCCAACCGGTCCATTCGCTGCCGGTCCACCAGCGCAGCTCAGCCTGGCCCCACGGGTCTTGATGCCACCCCGGTGTTGCATTACCCACTGCAGATCCTCCCCCGTTGCCTGCACACCGCAGCGTAGTGAGGTACGGGCACGCTTATGGTCATTTTGGTGTGGCGATCGTCGGCGGCGGTGGGGAGGATCCAACTAGTGATGCGGATTGCAGCACTCGTTCTCACGGCCGGAGTCACCGTCTCGTGCTCCACGTCGCCACACGAGCCGACTTCGTCCCTCGGGCCGGCGTCGCCATCCGGTGCCACGACCATCCCCGGAGGACCGATGGAAGCCACACCCACCGTGGCGAACCCTAAGATTCCCACCAGTCAGCAGGAAGCCCAGGACACCGTGCTGCGGTTGCTGCAGGACACCGTCAACATCTTGCCTGCGGGCACCACACTGGACGGTTCGCAGTACCGCATCGGACGGATCGACAAGTACTGCGAAGACGAACCCGCGGGACCGGATTCCCCGGTGCACGTGGAGGACTGGCGAGACCTCAAACTGCCACCCGGAACAGATTTCAACGAGATCATCGCTCAGACCGGAGACACCTGGACGCAATGGGGCTGGCAGGGTCGCGTCGACCGCCGCCACCCGGATTGATCAGCTGGCTTACATTCAACCCTCCGGTTCTGTGCTGTAACGAACCAAGCTGACCACGCCCTGCCGCGTCTCGTCTCTCGAAGACACCATTCGATTGCCTCCCATTCGATCGGTCTCTAGCTGCTGACACCGGCACATCCAGCATCGCGCCGGGAAAGCCCTGCTAGTCAGACCTGAGCTTTGCTCGCTTCGCGTACAGCAACCGAATTCCTTGAGCCCTACTAGCAGGATGCTCTGGCCGACGGCCCGTTGCCTACGCCTCCTCGAATTAGCCGTAAACACAGCGTTGGCGCGGCGGCGTTCTGAAGCAGTACCGCATTCACCAGACGCGCTCGTTCAGACCGTTCGTCGCGTGTCGCCAACGCTGCGACGCCATCCGGGCTATCGTGTACACCGTCCTCCAAGACAACCTTTCTGGGGATAGGAAAAGGGTTCGCCAAGACCCGTTTCGATTCAAGTGCCAGCTTGGTCGGAGAAAGCCTCCGCGGTCCGCGATCGCGGAGGCATTTCCATGTATGGTCCCCGACCGATTCTCGACGACGGGTGTCACCTTCGCCGAGCTCATTCATGGACGTTCATCTGGGTAGCCGTATCGTCGCGCCAACGCCATGAGTGTGCCCTGCTAGCAGGGCTAGACGGTCAGCAATCGGATAGTTCATACCGCACTCCCCGTCGCTGGTGCTTGCACCAATTCTCGTGCAAGCGAGTACGGGCTGGGTGAACTCAACCCCCACCAGACGGAGACCGAGGTTCCGCATGGTGGCGCGCACGTCGGCAGATTGATCCCGTAGCCGCCACAGAAAGAATGCCTGTTCCGGTGCTGTGGAAGTTCAGCTGCCCGACGGCTTCGTCTCATGGGCTAGCCCCGTTCACGAGAGTCCGCCACCATCGCCGTCGGGTTTATCAGCCGTAATCTGCTGAACGAGTTCGACGATACCGCGCAGCGCCTCACCCTCCGTGGGTGCCAACCAGGACAGGGACGGATACTCGGCACCGAGTCCGACGAACTCGTGGTCTTCCGGTGACCACTCAACTCTGTAGGCGAGTTCGCCTGCACCCGTGTCGCACTGTAGGTGGTCCCTGATGGTGGCGGCGATGAACATTGCCCGCTGCCGTGGGCTTTGGCCATACTGTTCGTCTGCGATCGTGCCCGCGGTGATGAGCCTTCCCCTGACAGAGCCATCTGGCTGTTTCTGGAGGTCCAGTTCGATGGCCCATTCTCCGCCCCGCTCTCGAAAGTGAAAGCTGCGTCCGTCGACTTGGCCCTGCCACTGTTCGGGCACGCGCTCGCCGTGACGCTGCATGGCGATGCCAGGCTGATCAGCCAGCCAGGCCTGGAGGTCAGCGTCGGCGGCCTGCTCGGCGGCTTCAAACTGTTGACCCTCTGGCGTCCGCCGAAACTCTTCCATGTGTCCGAGAAACTGTTGGAAGGTTTCTGCCGATCGCCACCGACTGGGCGGCGATGATGCCGCGCCCCTCACCGTCTTGTCGTCGTCGGGCATCGTGATCACCTCGATGGTTGGTCCGCAGAATTGCGCTGGCTCCAGTCTGCGCTGACCCAAATCTGACCGCAATAATTTCGAAGTTTCAGGGCGGTAGGGCGTTCCCAAATATGGGAAAGTTACCAACCTCGGTAAACTGAAACAATTTGGAGCACCAAAGCTTTGAGTTCGATATGCTGGATCGACCTTAGCTTGCCGACGACGATGCGTCCGTGGGTCTGTCGTTCGCCAAGACATCGTTGCACCGTCCACCGCGTTGGAGGTGAGTTGTGGTCAAGAACCGACGAGCGAAACACGCTGTCCGCAGATACAAAGCGGCGCATCCAGGGATGTCTTATACACAGGCACAGCGTGAGTTGCGCGAGCAACGCGAAAAGCGAGAGCAGGCTAGGACGTCCCTAGCTGGTCCTCAAACCGACGAGATTCCTCACGAGACCGAACAGAGTGTGTCGTCGCACCACGAGCACAGGCGAGTCGACTCGGGTGAACCAGTTTCTCCTCAGAGCGATGACGTCCTCTCTTCCAATAAACAGGTCTCACGCGCTCATTATCTGACAGACCCGTTTGGCCTGAAATCCGATACTGCTGTGGAACAGTCGCATCGGTCGCGACCCGGGGAAGGCTCTGATGCCGTCAGTCGGTGACCTTCCAAAACCCACCGATGCCGAGATAATCCGTTGGCGCGCTCTGGAATCGGATGTGGCGGCGATGGGTGAAGGGTTGCGCAATGGCTCCGCGACTCCCGACGATGTGGACGGCGCCTTTGCACGCCTGATGTCGTCGGATATCGACTGGAAAACCTACCGCAACGCACTTCATATCCCGGCTGACGCCGGCGAGCATGCCGGGGCGATCGAGGTGATCCTGCGGCGTATATCTGATGGGTGGGGTCGCTGGCTCAGCGTCGATGCGGGCTGGTACCCATTGATTATCGCCACAGATGCCCTACTAGCGGCACTCGACACCGATTATGCTGTGCATCAGGTCAAAGAGAAATTCGGCACGCTGCGCTACTACTACCGGCCCAGCAGCGAGGACGTCGGTCACGAAACCCTGGACGCGATGGATGCGATCACGGACGGTGCCGAGCGTGCGTCAGCTGTCACGTGTGAACGGTGCGGCACGACGGGTTTTCTACAGCACAGCCCACGCCGCTGGATGAAAACCTTGTGCGCTTCGTGCGCGGACGCCCTCGGATACGTCCCTACCCAGCCAAACTAACGCCGCAGTCCAGAAACCAATGGCACCGACAGCGCGCTACCGTCGACCCACGTCGCGACATTGTGGAGGCACACTATGACACCCAACACCCCGAAGAAAGTGGTGGTGTCGAAGGCCGCGTTGAAGACGGCCGGCGCGCGATCCACAAAAGCATCAGCGGCACTGGCGGGACGAGTCGTCCCGGACAATCATCGACGCTCCGCTGCGGTGCAGGCGTATCTCGCGGCGCAACGCCAGCCTGTCCAGCGAGGATGATTGCCGATGAATACGTCCCCGGATCCGCCGAACAACAACCACACAGCCCCCTCCAATCCGGCTATACGAGAAGTGGAAGCGCTGACACCTGACTCGGCAGGGTGCTGGTTGGTGACGACGCAAGAGAGCACGCATGTGTGGGACCTGGACGCGCTGACCTACACCCGCAGGCCTGGGCCAACGACCCTCTCCGGAGGATTCGCCCACGACGACTGTGCGATGCCGATCAGCAGGATTGAGCGCTGGCCCCGGGTGGGTGACACGTCGTTGGTGTGGTTCGACGATCCGGAGGCTCCGGCCGAGCGGGAGTTGTGGCGACAGTCCTCGACCATCGTGTCCATCACCGCGCTGCCGGACGCGTCGCCAGGACGGCGCTGAAGGCCGCGGCCGCCTATTTCAACGACGCTGCCATCTATAGCGTCACAACAGCGTGACGTGAAGCGCGGGCACGGCCACGGGTGGCTCGGCGATCCCCTGCCGCTGTAGGAATTCTTCCATCGACGTAAGCACACCCGGCTCCTCCAAAGCACCTGCCGCAGCGGCTGCGTGGCACCGCCGCGCGAAAGCAGCCGTCTCGCGATACCAAGGCGCACCGGCCCGCGGAAGACCACTGAGATGTTCGAATGCCAAGCAGCGCAGAGCATCAAAGGCAACGGGTGTTCCGGACCGTCGGTCGGCGAGCAGATCGGTGTAGTCGAGTCGCCGGCGGCGGTGGTAGTCGATGCGGGCGGGCGTCGCAGCGAGGTGATCGGCCAGTTCGATGATGCGGCCGGCGACTGCAGATCGACTGGGGCACTCCGCCAAAGACCGTAGTGCGGCGTACACGACCGCGGCGTCACGCGCGGTGTTGCCGAGCATGGTGGCGATGGCGGCGGTGGGTGCGGTGGTGCCAACATGTGCGACGGCGCAGGCCAGCATCCGCCGAATGACCGGAGAGTCGTCATCGTTGCCGAGAATGTAGGTGACCCACGGCGCCCACAGCAGGGTCGGCAGCCGCCGCGCCAGCGACGTGAGCGTGGCTTCGGGACGCCGCGGTATCGCCGGACGGGGCGTGCAGGTGCGGAAGCGCAGCACGTCGGCGATGGGAAGGTCCGGGTCAAGTGCGGCCAGTTCGGCCGCCGCGACCCGCGGATGCGAGGAGGCGGTGACGACGGCTCGCTGAAGCCTGGCCGACACTGACGTCGGCGCGTCAGCCGAAAAGGTGCGAATGACCATGGCCGCGCGGGTGATGTCGGGGGCGGTGAGCGACCGTGTGGCGATAGTGAACGCGTCGGCTACCCGATCGATGCAGGTATCGATGTTGGGTTGCCCTGGTCGGTGCTTCGGTGCTGCATAGCTGGTGGCCATGTCGCGAGCGAGTGCACGCAGATCGGCGAGCGCCCTGGCAGGGGTGGCGGTATGCGGGGCGTAGAGGGGGAACGTGGTGGTGTCGCCGGCGGACAGCGTATTGATGGTGTGTTGGGCGGCGAGCATGGCCGACGACGCCGCAAGGCGGCGCTTGTGGCCGCGCAGGTCCGCACCGCAGACGGTGTGACCGTGCCCTCCGCCGGACTGGGTGCAGAAACGTAGATCGGGAACGACGTCGGTCAGCGGGGCGGCGCGCATCGGCGGTCGTCCGCATCGGGGGCAGGTGTCGGCGAGTAGGCGCCTGTGCCGGGTGCAGGCGAAGGTCCAGCCCAGCAGCCATGTCAGTTGCCATCGACCGCCGTTCTCGGACAGGCATTGTGGGCAGTATCGCGTCGGACGTGCAGTGGCGGTCAGCGTGCCGTAGTCGATATGGGTGGGGCGGCGGGCCGCCGTGATGCCGAGCGGTTGGAAGCGGTGCAGCGTCATCGAGCGGAGTTGGTCGGTATCGACCGCGGTGGCGGCAGCGAGTGTGTTGATCTCGTGGGTGTGCAGGTAGCCGGCCCAGCCGATGTTTTTCATGTCGCCGCGGCGGCGGTGCAAGCCGACGGCGGTGAGTATTTGGCGCCAGGTGACGTTATTGGTGCGCGCGTACGCGCACAACCACGAGGTGAGACTTTCGCCGGCCTGTGGTTGTGCGCGCAGCGGCAGTGTTCGAATCAGCGCGTCCTCGCCTTCTTTTGGCCACTGCGGATGGCGGCGGCATTACCGAGGCGGGTCTCCTCGGCGGCGACGTCGACCGGGATGGAGTCGAGCAATTCCTGCGTCAGTACTTCGTCACCGTTGCGGATCGCCAGCGAGCAGCCGCGGTTGATCAAGGTCATCAACGACCCGATGCGCCCGTCGGACCGCGCCCAGAGATAGTCGTTCAGGACGTCGGCGAGCATGCCCTGGCCACCGTCGGTCAGCACGATCTTCGATTCGATGGTCTTGAGCAGGGCTCGCCAGACATCACGGCCCTTCTGCTCGTCGACGTCGAAGGAGCATGACACCGGACGGCAGCGTGCCGTCGCCTGCGGACTCGATCGGATACGGCCCCTACCCGCAGGAGGGGCAGCTGTGGTTCGGCTTCCCCCGTGGCACCGACGTCAGTGCCACCGCCGGACCGGAGCCGTTCTCGATCGCCGCCGACTTCGTGGCGATGGCGCTCGGTGATCTGAGCATCGGCTCGCCGACCCTGGTGAACGCCTCCGGTGGGGGCACCGACGGGTGGCGCAATCTCACCTACCAGCAGATGACTCAGGCGTTGGAGAACGGCGAAGCCATGCAGGAACAGTTGGCGCACATCAACACCGACAATCCGGATCTCTCGGCGTTCCGCAATCGCGGCGGCAAGATGCTGATGTACCACGGCCTGGCCGATCAGGCCATCGTGCCGGGCGGATCGATCATCTACTACCAGCGGGTGCTCGACACCATGGGCGGCCCGGCTGCGGTGCAGGAGTTCTTCCGCTTCTATCTGGTGCCGGGTATGGGCCACGCCTTCGCCAACGGCACCGCCAACCCGGATGCGCAACCGCCCATCCCCGATCACGCCCGCCTCTACCAGAGCCTGACCGACTGGGTTGAAAATGGGGTGGCACCGGGACATTACGAGGCACCGAGCCCTGACTCGGCGCTCCCCGAGGTGCCGCTGTGCCTGTATCCCGCACGCTATACGACGACCGGATCGGGGACGGGCATCGACATCGGCTGCGCGTAGGTGTGTGCCGCGGTCCGGCCGGGTCAGGGTGACCTCAAGTGCGTCAGATGGGGCCCTGGCGAACCGCCGGATACCCCTTATACGTTGGCGGGCACCCAGTCCGGCTTCTCGGCAAGAATCACCGCGCGCAGTAACGCCGCGGAACGTTCGACGCCCTCGACGGAGTTGACCAGTGAATCCTCGTGCTCGATGTTGAGGGTGCCGTCATATCCCACCGATCGCAGGTTGTAGACGAAATCTGCCCAGAACGCCTGCCCCGCAGGTTGCCCCAGACCGAGAGTGACATAGTTCCAGGCCCGATTGGCGGTGTCGGCATGCGCGGTGGTGTCCAATAACCCGTCCCGGTCCGCGATCCAGCGGTTCACCCTCACATCCTTGGCGTGCACATGGAAGATGGATCCCGCCAGCGCACGGATGACCGAGGGGATGTCGGCTCCCATCCACATCAGGTGGGATGGATCGAGGTTCGCGCCGACCACATCCGACCCAACCGCGTCGATCAGCCGGGTCAGCGTCCCGACACTGTGCACCAGCTGACCACCACAGGCCTCTACGGCCAACCGCACGCCGGCGGCACGTGCCACATCGGCCAGGTCCCGCCAGTATGGAACTGCGACCTGCGACCACTGGTAGTCCAGCACGGCCAGGTTCTCCGGCGGCCAGGCAGTGGTCACCCAGTTCGGAACCTTGTCGTCGGGGCCGCCACCCGGTAGGCCGGACATCAGCACCACAGTCGGCACACCCATGCGTCCGGCGACCTCGATGGTGTCGCGGACCACCTTGTCCTGCTGCTGCCCGGAAACCGGATGCAACTGATTTCCGTTGGCGCACAGCGCACTCAACCGTAGACCGTAGTCAGCGACGGTCTTGAGCAGGTCATCACGTGCCTGCGATGAGCCCACCAGAGCCTGGAGATCACAATGCGGACCCTCCGACCAGTTGCCGGTGGCGATCTCGACCGATGCCAGCCCGGCTCGTTGAGCCACACCGAGTGCTTCTTCGAGGGACAAGCCGCCGAGCGAGTCCGTGATCAGGCCGATTTCCACAAGTCCTCCAATGCTTGGCCGTCCACTGCGACAACCTGCGCGTCAGTACAGAACGACGCGCACGGGGGACCGTCAAGGATTTGTCCTGACATTCGGACTTTTACCCGTCCAAGGGCCACTCACCAGTAAGGTCAGTGTCAGCGCGGGGCCATGCGGATCGCGCCATCCAGCCGGATGACCTCACCGTTGAGCATCGGGTTTTCCACGATGTGCACGGCGAGTGCGCCGTACTCGTCCGGGTCGCCCAGTCGCGCCGGGTGCGGCACCTGCTGACCGAGCGAGCGCTGCGCCTCCTCGGGCAGCGAACCGAGCAGCGGGGTCTTGAACAGGCCCGGTGCGATGGTGCAGACGCGGATCAGGCTGCGCGACAGATCCCGTGCGATCGGGATCGTCATACCGACCACGCCACCCTTGGACGCCGAGTAGGCGGCCTGACCGACCTGGCCCTCGAACGCGGCGACCGAGGCGGTGTTGATGATGACGCCGCGCTCCTCGTTCTTCAGAGGTTCGGTCTTGGCGATCCGCTCGGCAGCCAGCCGGATGACATTGAAGGTACCGATCAGGTTGACCTCAACGACCTTACGGAAATCATCCAGCGGGAACGGGCCTTCCTTACCGAGGGTCTTGATGGCGTTACCGATGCCGGCGCAGTTGACGTTGATCCGCACCGGGCCGAGCGACTCGGCGACATCGAGAGCCTTGCTCACGGCCTCCTCGTCGGTGACGTTGGCGGCGACGAACTTGGCGCGCTCACCCAGTTCGGCGACGGCCTCTTCACCCTTGAGGTCGATGACGACGACGGAGGCTCCCGCGTCGAGCAGTCGCTTGGTGGTGGCCAGGCCCAGGCCCGAGGCCCCACCGGTGACAACCGCTACCGAATCCTTGATCTCCATTGGTATTACGTCCTTTCTCATTGCAAGTAGGGTCGGTGAGTTGTGAAGCGGCTGTGTTCAGCATGCCGGTCGAAGACCCTTGGCGAGTGGGAGAACGCCGAGAGGTCGTGGCGCCTCCGAGCCCAAGAAACTCCACGCTAGGATTCGCCTCTGTCCACACGAGGCGAGCAAGCGGCCGTATTTTGCTTGTTAAAAACAATCGGGGTCAGCGAATCGCTCTCAACCCGTATGACTACGAGTTATGCGTGAGCTTCCTCATCAGAGGGCTCAACGAACTCTGGCTGTATCAGCTGTGAGTGTTCGCTGTCGCCGTATAGCCCGCGGAACGGGTCGGTAAAGTACACCAGCGTCACTTTGCGGTCACCAACCGCCAGGCGCCGTTTTCACGCCTTCCAACCCCAAGTGGCGGTACTTGGCCCTGCTCGTCAGCTGGCTGCGAGTACGAACCGGCCGATATCCGTACCTTACTCGCCAGGTCCCGCAGGGACGTTTCGAAATCGCTTCCCACAAAACCGTTCACCCAAGCCCACAAGGACGCCGACAGCGCCGGCGGCACCGACATGGCGCTACGCGCAAAGCACTCCAGCAGTGCGGTAATAGTGTCGCGGTACTCCCCCGCACCAAGCCGAACACAGATCTGGTTCTTTGTGCTTTCGTCCACGAAGGCGGTGGCGAGATCGGCCAGCGCCCATGCGAACGCGCACTCCTCGGCCCTGTTCATCAGGAACCTGTTCCGGTCGGCGTCACGGGGATCGACTGGGTGGGTGCGTCGTCCTCGTGGTGTGCGCGGGCGACGTGGCCCGGTTCGTGCGAGGCGTACTTGTGGGTGCCTTCCAGATCGTCGCGGATGGCTTCCTGCGCGGCCGGGGGCAGGGTGTGCAGGATCTCACGCACCCGGGCCTGCCGACGGGCCACACCCTTACGCTCGGGCATACCCGGGGTGGCCGACAGCTGCGGGGGCACGCCCTCGATCTCCTCGACACCACCGTCGTGCTGACCCTGCTCCAGCATCGCCGCCTCGGCGGCCGCGGTCGCCTCGTCCTTCTCCTCCGACATACCGATCGGCCCGATCCGGCGACCATTGAGGAACTGCTTGACCACCGGCTCCTCCGAGGTCAGCAGCACCTCACGCGGACCGAACATGACCAGCTTCTTGCGGAACAGCATGCCGATGTTGTCCGGCACGGTCCGGGCGATGTTGATGTTGTGCGTCACGATCAGCACCGTCGCGTCGATCTGGGCGTTGATGTCGATCAGCAGCTGGGACAGATAGGCGGTACGGACCGGGTCCAGACCGGAGTCCGGCTCGTCGCAGAGGATGATCTGTGGGTCCAACACCAGCGCGCGGGCCAGACCGGCGCGCTTGCGCATACCGCCGGAGATCTCACCGGGGAACTTGTGCCCGTCGTTGGGCATACCGACCAGCTCGAGCTTCTCCATCACGATGTTGCGGATCTCGGACTCGCTCTTCTTGGTGTGCTCACGCAACGGGAAGGCGGTGTTGTCATAGATGTTCATCGAGCCGAACAGCGCGCCGTCCTGGAACAGCACACCGAACAGGGTGCGGATCTCATACAGTTCCTTGGCCGAGCACTCCAGAATGTTGGTGCCATCGATCACGATCGAACCGCGCTCCGGGCGCAACAGACCGATCAGCGACTTCAGGAACACCGACTTACCGGTACCGGAGGGGCCCAGCAGAACGCTGACCTCACCGGCGGGAATCGACATCGTGACGTCTTCCCAGATCTTCGACGATCCGAACGATTTACTCAGCCCAGTCACATCGATTTGGACACCCATACGTGAAACTCCCTATGAAATCGGTTGTTTGGTTTGCGTGCCCAGTCAGCAATATGTGGCCGCACGCTGGTGGACTCTTCTTTCACGATGCCGCGCGTCAAGAGTGGCTTGTTCGATCTTCTGGTCGAAGTCGTCTGACATTTACAGGGATCCGGTGTTGCGCGGGTGCAGCCTCCACCCATTGTGGGACGTCTCAGCGACTCAGTGCACCCGGCCGCGAGTACAGCTCCTCTATGACACCGGCGTACTTGTCAGCAATGACGCGGCGTTTGAGCTTTGAGGTCGGCGTGAGTTCGTCGCCGTCGGGCAGCCATTCACGATCGAGCAGCGAGTAATGCTTGATCTGCTCGACTCGAGACAGTTGCTTGTTGGCGAGCTTGACCGCGTCCTCGACGGCAGCGTGCACCTTGGGATGCAGGCTCAGCGCCTCCAGACCCAGCTGTGCCAACCCGTGTTGACGGGCGAACACCCCGGCCCCGTCCGGATCGAGCACGATCAGTGCGACGTTGTAGGGACGCGCATCGCCGATGCAACACACTTGACCGATCAGAGGTGACGCGCCCTTGAGCGTGCTCTCGATGTTCACCGGCGACATGTTCTTGCCTGCCGCGTTGATGATGAGTTCCTTCTTGCGGTCGACGATGCGGACAAAGCCTTCCGCATCGATCGACGCGATGTCGCCGGTATGTAGCCAACCATCGGAATCGATTGCTTCGGCGGTCTTTTCCGGGTCCTTCCGGTAGCCGCGCATCACATGCCGACCCTTCATCAGGAGCTCGCCATCCTCGGCTATGCGCGCCTCGGTGTCCGGCATGGGTTGACCGACGGTGCCCATTCTGATGTCGCCGGGGAGGTTGGTCATGCCCAGCGCGCCCGTCTCGGACATGCCGTAGCCCTCGGCGAGTGGCACGCCCAGCGAGAGGAAGAATTCGTGCACGATCGGCGCAATCGGCGCGGCGCCGGTCATGAGGAGTTCGACACGATCCAAGCCGAGTTCGCGGCGGAGCGGGGCGAAGATCTCATCGTCGGCGCGCTGCCATCCTGACTCCATTTCGGGATCGAGGCGATCGCCCTGATCGCCGACCCGCAGGCGGACTGTGGCGATGTCGATCGCCGCGTCGATGGCCACCTGACGCTCGGGCGTCTCCGCTTTGAATCGCGCCAGGAGTGCCGCGCGTAGCTTCTCCCAGATTCGGGGAACCCCCATGAACCAGGTTGGGCGCGTCTCGGCGACTGCTTGGAAGATCTGTCGGGCATCTCGGACCGTGGTGATGGTCCACCCGGTGGCCATCTGCAGGTAATGAGAGAAGATGCGGTCGGCCATGTGTGCAGACGGTAGATAGGAGATACACCGTCCTTCGGCAACGAACGGGAAACGCACGTTGCATGTCTGCAGGACGAACAACACGTTGGCGTGCGTCAATTCGACGCCTTTGGGTGGGCCGGTGGTGCCCGACGTGTAGATCAAGGTGGCAACATCGTCCGGACGGACTGCGCGCCAACATGACTCGAAGTCGAAGTCTTCCGGAATCGCGAGGGAGGCGAGACTCGACGTCCCCGTGGGCGCCGCATCGTCTTCGTCGATGACGACGATGTGTTCGAGGTGTTGCAGGTCCGCAGCCTCGCGGATGCGTCCGACGTACTGACTCTCACACAGCATGACGGTGTTCTCGGCGTGATTCAGGAGATACGAGATCTGTTGAGGTGCAGATGTGTTGTAGATCGAAAACGGTGTTGCGCCGAGATGCAGGACCGCAGTGTCGATCAGGTGGAACTCCGGCCGGTTCGACATCATGAGGCCGACGGTGTCGCCGTGCCGCACACCCAGCCCGGCCAGTTTTCCCGCAATCTCCTCGACTGCGCGGGCATACTCGCCCCGGGTGATGCCAACGGTGTCGCCGTGCGCCCGGATGGCGATGTCGTCTGGATTTGCTGCGACCGTTCTCTGAAACAGTCCGCACAGTGTTACTTCTTGTTCGAGTGCGGCCGTCAGCTTGGCTGATTCCAGGGGCGAGATACTCACGGGGCTAACCATACATCGCGTATGGACAAAATGAATAGAGTTAATGTTTGTTGGTTTCGATGCGCCGCTCGTCAGCCGTCGATCTACGACGTGGCCTAGGTTTGGACCACCGTTCCAGCGTCGATCAGGGAGTCGATCGCAGCTGCGTCAAACCCGGCGCCCGCCAGAATCGCCCGCGTGTCGGCGCCGGGCGAACGCTGCGGGCGGGGCGCCGTGGGCGGTTTGCCCTCGAACCGAGGCGCCGGCGCGGCCTGCACGACGCCGTCCACTTCGATCAGGGTGCCACGGGCCACATTGTGCGGGTGTTCGGCAGCCTCGCGCATCGTCAGCACCGGGGCGTAACACGTGTTGCGCCCCAGCAGCAGTGCGTCGAGTTCGGCACGCGTCCGAGCCGACACGCGGTCGGCCAGCACCGTCCGGAATTCGTCCCACCGACTACTGTCGAGTTGGTTCTGCCGCACGTCGTCCGGTAGCTGCAACACATCGCAGAGCTCCGTCCAGAACTGCCCCTCGATAGCGCCGATGCTGACCCATTGGCCATCGCTGGTCTGATAGACGTCATAGAAGAACGCCCCGGTGTCCAACATGTGCGTTCCGCGGTCCTCGCTGAAGTCCCCCGAACCGCGCAGTGCATGGAACATCGCCATGAGCGCAGACGCGCCGTCGATCATCGCGGCGTCGATGACACGCCCGACGCCGGTTGTGCGCGCGGAGAGAATCCCGGCAAGCATGCCGACCGCCAGAAGCATCCCGCCACCGCCGAAGTCGCCGATCAGATTCAGCGGCGGCGTCGGCGGACCGCCCTTGCGGCCGATCGCGTGCAACGCCCCGGTCAACGCGATGTAGTTGATATCGTGACCGGGCATCTGGGCCAACGGTCCATCCTGACCCCATCCCGTCATGCGCCCGTACACCAAGGCCGGATTCACTTCCCGGCATTCGTCGGGCCCGATACCCAGCCGCTCAGCGACGCCGGGCCGGTAGGTATCGATCAGGCCGTCGGCGTTTCGGCACAACTCCCTGACGACGGACGCGCCGCCTGGCGCCTTCAAATCCACCGCGATCGATTGCCGGCTGCGGAACATCACGTCGTGGCCACCCTCGGCCCATGGGTTGCCCCCGGGACGGTCGACGGTCACGACATCCGCGCCGAGATCGGCCAGCATCATCCCCGCAAAAGGCCCGGGCCCGATACCCGCCATTTCGATGATCCGAACTCCCGCGAGCGGTGCCGCAACATCCATCAAGGTTCTCTCCATATCCCGTGATTCCGGCCAAATCGCCTCAGATACAACCGATCCAACTAGCGCAAAGCGGTAGCCAGAGGCGCTTTCGCGAAGGTAGACCTTTGTTGACACCATGTCCATACGATGTGTATCTTCGGTGGCGTTCGTCACACTGGCCACGGTATGGCGGATAGGCCACGCGGAGACGACGGTTTGTCCGCTAGCCCCCAGGGCCGCCTTGAGAAAGAGAGCGCACATGCCACAGCACGAAGGCCAGACGGTTGTTGTCACCGGCGGGGCCAGCGGTATCGGCCGGGAGATCGCACGACGTTTCGGCGCCGCAGGCGCAAACGTGGTGGTGGCCGATATCGACGAGATCGGCGCCAAGACGGTCGTCGGCGAACTGAGCACGCCCGGACGCGCGGTGCACTGCGATGTGAGCGACCCGGAGTCTGTGCAGAGCGCGATCAAATTGGCTGTCAACGAGTTCGGTCGCTTGGACGTCATGGTCAACAATGCCGGCGTCTGCGCTCTGGGCCCGCTACACCTGCTCGGCGACGCCGACTTCGACCGCATGATCGCGGTGAACCTGAAAGGTACGTTTCACGGCATCAGAGCTGCTGCCGGACATATGCCCGACGGCGGGGCGATCGTGAACATCGCCTCGACGGCGGGGCTCAATGGCGCACCATTGCTGGGCGGATACGGCGCCACCAAAGCCGGCATCGTCAACATGACGAAGACCGCCGCCGCCGAACTGCGCCCGCTGGGTATTCGGGTCAACGCCGTGTGCCCGGCCCTTGTCGAGACACCATTCTCGGATGCCTTGATAACGGGCTTCGAGGCCGCGACCGGAGCCTCCGCGGAAACATACTTCTCCGAGAAGCAGGGCAGGATCGGGCGCCCCGAGGACATCGCCGGCGTGGTACTGCATCTGGCTTCCGGCGACGCCGACTGGGTGACCGGAATTGCCTACGCCGTCGACGGCGGCCTGTTGGCCGCCTCGATCTGAACTTCGGCCGACGCGGTCGATGAAACTGCCCAACCCCTAGGAGATGACGAGTGACCGATCTTGTGTTCACCCCCGATGAACTGAAGGAGCTGGCAACAGCGCCGGGCGATCGCGCCGTTGCCGCGCTCGATCGTGGTGACTTGGAGGCAGCGCGCGCGATCGCGGCCGAATCGGTTGACGCGCATTTCTCGACCCGAGACATCTACACCGCGTGGAACTCGCTGACCGTGAGCTATATCGTCCGTGAGTTTGGCGAGCAGGCCCTCATCGAATCGGTTCCCGCCGCGGTACGCACCATCTCACGCCCGTGGGCCGAGTGGTTTCGCAATGGGGTCTCCCGCGAGGCCATTGCGTCGATGGCGACCATCTTCCGGATGGACGGCGCCCAACTCGACGCCATCGAAGAGAACGAGTCCACCATCGTGTTCGTCTCCTCGGGGTGGGCCGGCAATCGATCGGATCAGATTCCCGGCGGCGGCGATCTGCGTCTGTTCAGCCAGGCCATCGAGCGCTGGTGTTGTGACTGGTTGGGCTACCCACCATTCGTCTTCCACGACGGGAAAAGCGGTGCGCCGCTTCGTTTGACGTTCTACAAGAATCCACTCGACGTGCCCCAAGACGTGTTCGACCGACTGGGCGCAGAACGCGACGTAGCGCGTATCGGCGCGGCGTTCGATGTGTCCGGTGCTCTGCTCTTCGACGCCGACGAACTCGAGGACATGCGGTTCCAGGCGTATGCACTGGCCGTCAAGGCGATCGACGCAGGCAACCTGTCGTTGGCCCGGCGCCACCTCATCCTCTCCAAGACGGAGTGGTACCTCGGCCACCACTTCGGACGCGATTTGATCACGGCGCAGACCGGCTGGATCCTGCAGACCCACGGTGTCCAGCACTGCTGGGAGGCGGTGGATCAGTGCTACAACCTGCCCACCATGGGTCCTGTTCTCGGTCAGGTCGATGCGATGTCCTACCGTGACCAAGTGCAATGGCTGTCCACCTTGTTCCATCAGCACGGGATGAAATACACCTGGTTCGAGGACGAGGGACGCCTTGCGCTCGACGCTGCGCCCTGCGGTAGCGGCGGCCGTCTCATCGACGAGGGTGCCTATGACGGGCCCAAGCACCTTCCGCTGGTGAAAGGACCGTCCGTGGAAAGCTTTGGACTTGACGAGATGCCGGTGTATTGCATGCACTGCCCCGGCACCAATAAGTATGTGCTGGAGCATGGCTCGCCCCATTTCCTGCTTGTCGAACCTGGCATCAAGGACGGCAAGATCACCGGGCACTGCCGATTCAACATCTTCAAGAACGAAGAGTCCATCCCGCAGGAGGTCTACGACCGAGTCCAGGTTCAACGGCCCGAATCTGCCGCCGATGCAGTTCAACTGGTGTCGGCGCAGGGGTGAGCGTCACTACTCGGTGACCGTGCTGTAGCTCACCGGACAGAATGCTCGGCTGGACCATCCAGCCGAGCATTCTGCTGTCTGCACGTATAGCTCAATAGCACTGTCTCAGCGTGCCCGGAGGCAGTCGAGGTCGGCCGGCACGCCACGTGAGTCATTCTCCAGTCGACGCAACGACCGCGCCGTCTCCCGCAGTATGTCGGCGACACTCACACAGCCGGCAAGTAACGCCGCGACAAAGGCGATCAGCTCGGCTTCAGAACTGAGACCGATCGCAGGTGCACCGAAATAAATCGCCGCAACACCGATGAACATCGGCGCCAGTACGTATTTCACGGACCGACCTCCCGATGAGGTCCGGCCTCATGCCTGCCGAACGCATCGGCCGACGTCGCCAAAACATCCGAGCGCATCTCTCTACCGACCCCTTCGATCCGCATCCGCAAGCTGCATACATACTGACCATATATTACGTATGGTCAGTATGTATGTCTTTCGCGGCGTACGCGACGGGCCGTGACGACGTCCACGACAAAGGCCGCACCGGCGCCTGAAGGTTGAATCGCGACGCTGCGATTCACCCTCAGACGCCGGCGCGGCCCCGAAACGTGAAGCTGCCGGAACGGAATGTCAGACCGCGGCAGGCGCCTTGCTGCGACGCGGGACCTTGCCCTTGTTGGCGGCGATGTCGGCGGTCAGAGTCTCCGGATTGGCGACTTCCTGCTCGCGCTGATCGTCGGGCAACTCGATGGCGCCACCGAGCAGCTTGATCGTCTTCATCGCCTTGGCCTCGTCGTCGTGCGGCAAGAGGCGCGACACGCGGTCGACCGCCGAGATGAACGGCTTGGCCACCGGCATGGCGAAACGCCATGCGGTCTTCTCCACTCCCAGCATCTCGTTGACGTACTTCGGTTGCCAGTTCTGGATGAGACCCCACGCCAGATGGGTGCGACGTTCGGTGGTCATGAACTTGGCAACCGCGGCGGGCAGGATCTCCGCGTCGCCCGGGGGCTTCTCCGAGGCGTACTCGATGATCGTCTTGACCACCTCGCGGCACAGATCGTCGGCGGGCAGTTCGACCAGCTTGTGAAACTTGACCTTCATCCGAGCGTCATCGACATTGGTGTGCAGGACCGATTCCGGGATACCGATGACCCAACCCACGTAGCGGCTCAGGGCGAAGATGTCTTCTTCCTCTTGATCGCTGAGCCGGATACCGGCGGCGCGGATGCCATCGACCAGCGTGACGCCGAACTGGCCGGCCTGGGTGTTCATCGAGTCCAGGTTGCTGATCGGCATACCCCAGGCTTCCCAGTCCCAGTGCGGCGAATGGCTCAGCGTATTGCGTACTGCGGCGTGGATCATCCGCACCTTCGCGGTGAGACGGAATCCGTCGCCCTTGCGGGTCATCTGGCCCGGACCGTATGCCGAGACAACGTAACGGAAGCTCTCGGTGAGCCGCCCGCCGACCTCCTGTTGATCCTTGAGCCGACCACTGAACAGAACCGGCCGCGTCGAGCTGTACATCGAGAAGCCTGCACCGATCGAGCAATAGGTGAGCACCATCGGGGCCGCAGGCCCGACCCGCCACACTGCGATCGCCCCTCGGTACAGCTGATCCCAGTCGACCCAGTCCGGTACGTGGTCCAGCTGCTCGAAGAGCCCGATCAGGCCGTCGGAGGGGTCGTCGAGAGAATCGATGCCATGGTCGAGCGCCTGCTCGAACATCCGCCAGTTCGCGTTCTTCGACTTGTCCTTGAAGTCCAGGAAGGCCCGGTAGGCATGGTCGTCACCCAGTAGCGCGTGATCAGTCAGCCGCTCGGTGTACTCGCGCCCGTAGCGGGTGAGCGCCAATTCCCGGTTGTTGATTCGCCCCAGGTCAATACCCCTGGGAAGACCCTCAGGCACGTCGAGTGAGCCCTCGCGGTACACGGTCTGGTCGATTGTCACGACATTCCTCCTCATCGATTTACGCGGCCACCCGGGCGGCACATCGCCTCGCCGCACGCGTGTAGATCTCCTGCGCTGTGACCGACGCTACTGTGGCCTGGGCCATAAGTCAACGTGTCTGTTGTATCTGTATGAACACTATGTATGCTCGATCGAATCCGACTGAAAGGCAGCTTTATGACGCCCCCAGATTCCGCCCCTTCACTCTTCGACGTCACCGGATCTCACGTCGTTATCACCGGTGGCACGCGCGGGATCGGCCGGATGATCGCTTCCGGTTACGCCGCTGCCGGCGCCAAGGTGGTCATCTCGTCGCGCAGCCTTGAGGCAGCGGAAACGGCTCAGCGCGAGCTGACCGATGTCGGCGACATCACCGCCGTCGTCGGAGACGTCTCCTCGCCCGCAGCCGCCCGTGAGCTCGCCGCAGCTGCTACCGGACTGCTCGGCCACGTGGACGTGGTGGTCAACAACGCCGGTGTCACCTGGGGGGCTCCCCTGGAACAGTTTCCAGAGTCCGGCTGGGACAAAGTCATTCACACCAACGTCGAGGGGCTGTTCCATTTCACCGTGGCCACACTGCCCGCGCTGCGCGAAGCAGCAGAACAGCGAGGCGGTGCGAGCGTGATCAACATCGGTTCCGCCGACGGAATCAACGTGCCGTCGATGGAGAGTTACAGCTACGGGGCCTCCAAGGCTGCCGTGCACCATCTCACTCGACATCTGGCCAAACGCCTCGCTCCGGAAGGAATCCGGGTGAACGCCATCGCCCCGGGCCTCTTCGAGAGCAAGATGACCAAGTTCGTCGTCCAGGACCCGGCCGCCAAGACCGCGATGGATTCCAGCATCCCCCTCGGCCGTTTCGGCGCCCCCGACGAGATCGCAGGCATGGCAATCCTGCTCGGCTCGCGGGCTGGACGGTACATCACCGGCGCTGTCATTCCGGTCGACGGTGGATTGGTCGGCTGCGGCCCGACCGCAGGACTTTCGGTGCCGGAGAACGATCTGGCCAAGTCTGCGCGGTGAGGCGAGCATGCATGTAACGGTCGACCGGCTGCGATGCACCGCCATCGGACTGTGCGAATCCCACGCTCCTGACATCTTCTCGTTGAACGAAGGTGACGAGCTCGACATCGCCGATGACATACCCGGATTCCAAGAAGAGGACGTCAGGCGCGCTGTCGCCGACTGCCCCATGAAAGCGCTGAGGTTCACATGACTGAGACCCAAGCTGTGCTGATACCTGAATTCGGCCCCGCCGACGTATTGACCGTCGGCAACGTCGACGTCCGTCCGGCACGAGCCGGTGAGGTCCGTATCGCGGTGGCTGCAGCCGCGGTCAACCCCACCGACATCGCCACTCGCAGCGGTCTGGTGGCCGCCGCTTACGCCGATTTCTCACCGCCCTATATCGCCGGCATGGATGCGGCCGGGCACATCGAGTCCGTCGGGGACGGGGTGACAAGGTTCGCCCCTGGCGATCCCGTGATGGCCATCGTCATGCCCCGCCGCCCGGAAGGCGGAGCACATGCTGCGCTCATCGTGGTACCTGAAGCGGCCGTCGTGCCCATTCCGGCCGGACTTCCGGTGGAGCAGGCCGCAATGCTGCCGATGAACGGCCTGACCGCGTTGGAGGCGCTGGCCTGCCTTGACCTGGCCCCCGGTGACACGCTGGGCATCACCGGCGGCGCAGGCTATCTGGCCGCGTTTGTCACGGTATTGGCCAGCCGCGCAGGTGTCACAGTCATCGCCGACGGTCGCGTCGACGAACATCCGACACTGCAACGCCGTGGCGCTCACCTCACGGTTGACCGTGGGCCAGGCGTTGCGCAGCGTTTCATCGAGGCGGCCGGCGGTGGTCTGACGGCCGTGCTCGACACCGCGCTGATCGGGACCTCGGTGTTCGAGGCCATCCGTGACGGTGGACGACTCGGCACCGTGCGCACCTTCGACGAGGCCGCCCCCCGGGGCATCAGCGTGCGGCCGATCTGGGTCCGTGAACGCCTGCTGGACACGGCCGGCCTGACTCAGCTGGGTGCGCTCGCCGCGGACGGGGCGTTCGAGTTCCTTGATGTGACGGGCCGATTCCGTCCAGACCAGGCCGCCGAGGCGCACCGCGCTGTGGAGGCCGGCGGCCTGCGCGGGCGACCCCTGATCATCTTCGACTGACAATGCGGGCGAAGCACCCGGCGAGTCACTTACGTGATACGCCGGGTGCTTCCGTAACAGGCGGCGTTGCCGATGTCGAGTGTGTTCTGACAGATCAGTTCGTCGCCCACATAGACTCGGACAGACACCCACCGCGCCGGTCCGCGGCTGGAACGCCAGTCAGCGCGCACCTGGCTGCCGTTCGGAGGCGGGCCCAACGCGTCGTCGACGGGCACGGTGTAACGCCACGGCAGGGCCACGTTGGGGACGAAGATGCGCCCCGTATCCGTGACGTACTCGATGTTCGCTGCGCGTACTACCGGTGAGACCACTTCGTAGGTCACGATGTCCGTGCGCGCGGGGGCGTCGACGACGTCTTCGTCGGCAGCGGCCGTCGGCGCGCAAAGAAGCGGTAGCATGGCGCATATCGCCACGGCTGCAGCATATTTGAGACTGTGCATTGAGTCCTTCTTCCGGTCACGGGCCGGCGAGCACGGCGACAACCATGCTGTAGCCGGTGGACTCCGAATAGATGGTGCTGGTGCCGAAGTCGGTGTAGGAACAGTCGGGAATAGTTGCGTAGCCCTGCACGATGGCGCCTTTGATGTCCATCCCTGGAGTCGCGGACGCACCTTGCAATAGGGTTGCGCGCCCGGCCGGACTGCCGAGATCTTTCAGGATCGGGAGGGGCTGAGGCGCAGTGTCTGCCGGAATGACAGCTGAAGTCATGTCGAAATAGGACTCCGTGGAGCTGTTCACGATGCCCGCAGCGCGCTCCAACGTCGGGTCATACCGCAACGGGTCGCAACTCGACGCACTGCGGGCCGCGGTGACCGCGGCGGTAAAGGCGTCGTCCGGCTGGGCAGCCGCCGGTACCGCCACCGAGACCGTGGTGACCAATGATGCCAAGCCGATCATGGCTGTCGAGACGGAAGTTCTGCTGCGTGCAGTACGTCGTGACACGTCGTGAAATCCTTCGTCGAGTGGTACCTGTTGCTCAGCCACAGACGTGGGAGCGTTCGATCTTGCTACCGAAGCGCTGGGCATGCTGGAACGAAGGTCCGACGAACCAGGTCGGTTGGCGTGCCCTGATCCCGTTGCTCACATTGGAAAGCTGTTCCCAGAGTCGAAAGAAGCTCTCCCCCTGGTACAGCGGGAAGAAGATGTCGCCGGCATGGTTCTGATCCCGGGTCAGCGCCTGTACCCGCGGGGTCAGAAAGGCCACTGACTTGTCGATGTTGGCGGTGACAGCGTTCGCGAACTCGGGTACGCCGGGAGCATCGAATCGACCGTTGTTCCGGATCACCAGATTGTTCAAATTCTCGATCTGGATCTTGAGTTGGCGGTACTGAGGAAACCACTGACACATCTCGCGCTGCGCGGTGACATCCGCGTCGGTGATGTGATTGCGCAACTTGTCGAACGGGAAGGGAAACTGCGGTTGCCAGTCGCTGGCGACCGGTATGACATCGGGCAGCAGCGGCGGCGGCGCATCGTTATAACGGGGCGGGTCGGCCGCAGCTGCGGGAGCCCAGAGCACTGCCAACGCGACAAGTGTTGCCGCACAGCCAGGTAGGCGCATGATGGCTTCCGTCGTCAGTTCTGGCCGAGCACGGCGTCGATACCGCCGACATCGCTGATCTGCCATCCGTTGTTGCTGTCGATCGTGATCCCGTAGGTGGCGGTGGACTGCATGCCTTCGGGACCCTGGGCGGTCTTGGTCAGAACGCTGACGAAGGTATCGACGACATAGATGCCGGCAGCGTCGGACCGGACGGCGGCGGCCAGCGGCCGAGCTGACGAGTCCCACTGCAGTGGTGCGAGCACCTGCTCCATGTCGGTCGCGGCCCGGCCCAGCTTCTCCTTGAGCTCCGGCGTGGTGTTCTCGACCAGTTTGACCTTCCATGCTCCGAAATCACGGAAGTTCATCTGCGCAGCGTTCACCGCGTAGTTCAGCGCCACCTCTTTGGCGCGCTGTTCGTTGGCCGCTGCCGTCTCCTGGGCGCTGAGTTGACTGGTGGCACCGATGTACAACCATGTCAGCACCCCGACCGCGGCTGCCAGAATCGCGACCACCGCTGAGAAAGCAAGGCCACGAACCGAAATCGACAGCTGCCGTCTGTCAGCGGACTCTGCGAGCGTGGCACTTTCGCCGGCCGAGGCTTCGGCTTGCTCGTCGAGAAAGTCCTCGTCGCGACGGTCTGCGGCTTTGGCCTCCAGGACTGATTTGCTCATACTCCTGACCTTCCTAATCTAGGGCTTGGGGGCTTCGGGGATGGTGACGTGAAGTTCGATCGCGCCGTCTGCGGGGATGTTCTTCAGCATGTTGTCCAGGATGCGGCCGGAATCGAAGTTCATCAGCGATCCGCCGATGCCCGTGAAATGCGGCAACAGTGCCTCCGTCAGCACTTTGACATCGGGTGCGCGATCATCGAGGAACTTCTGGATCCGGGCCAGGAAGTTGCCGAACTCCTCCATATTGCTCGGGTTGTTCCAGGCGACCGTCGTGGTGAACGACAGGAAGATGTTGCCGGCCTTGAGTCCAGTCTGACCGACCATCGGCCCGAGGTCCGCCAACACCGGACCGACCCAGTCGGCGTTTTGCAGCAAGGTTTGAAAGCTGGCCAGGGTCTGCCGACCTTGGCCCTGCATGCCTTCGACGGTGGTGCGCAGCAGTTCGCTGGTCCTGGCCAGATTCGGCAGCACCTGTTGCGGGTCGGGCAAGCCGGCGTCGGCCTCAGCCAGAATCCGCTTCAGCTGCTCTGGATCGGATTGATTCAGGACGCGAACCACGCTGGTGGCCAACTCGGATATCGAGGGCGGTACCGTGACCGCGTCCGCGACAATATGTTGTCCGTCCTGCAGGACTGGACCGTCAGTGGTGCGTGGCGCAAGGCCGACGAAGGCCTCCCCCAGTGCCGACAGATTTTCCAACCGAACATCGGTGTCCACCGGAATTTGATGGTCGCCGTTGACGTAGAAGTCGATGGTGGCGTCGTCGAGCCGTGACTGGATGCCGGTTACCTCGCCGACCCGCACACCGCGCAGCAGCACGCTGGATCCGACGACCAAACCCTTGATGTCGGGTACGTCCATCGAGTACGAGGCGCGGTTGTCCGGCGGCTGGGCCTGCAGGCCAAAGGAGCTGATGTAGACCAGCGACAGCACGATGATCAGCCCGAATGCGCCGAAGGAGAAAAGATTTTTCACGGCCCTCATGGCATCGCCCCCAGAATTCGGAGCACGTCCTGCACGTTGGGCAGCAGTTCCCTGCCGTCCGGCGCGGTGATGGACGTGATGTTGATCGCGGGGTACTTGTCCGCAGGCATGAAGTATTCGGTCATCAGGGTCTGCCACTTCGGATACTCGTCTTCGATGGCCCACTTGCTCTGCTGTACTGCACCCATCGCATCGGCCAACGAGGTCAGCATGGGCGTCAGCCAATACCCACCGCTGTAGATACTTCCGATAGAGGGCACCAGTGTGCCGATATAGCTGGAAGTTTCGGTGGCGCGGTCGAACCCGAGCATGCCGGTGTCGGAGAACCAGAACCGGTAGTTGGGTCGGTTGGCGGACAGGACCGCACCCGTCTGGGATGCCCCGTTGAGCAGTTGGTCGACGGTGTCGATGTTGTCACCCAAATCAGCGAGATCTTCGGCAACCCGCGACACCATGGCGCGCAGCTCTTCCGAGCGTTCCGGGGTGACCCGATTCAGTCCCATGATGCTGGTCTGGATCCGTTGGATCGAACCACTGCCGACGAAGTTCGCGAGATTGGCCAAAGTGTCTTCCAGCTGAGGAGGAGACACGGTCTGGTTCAGAGGGATTCGACCATCAGGTGGTACCGGCTCTCCCAACGCGACGTCGGCGGGTGGCCGTTCCAAAGCAAGATAGGTGTCGCCGAGCACGGTCGCCTGCTGGAGCGTTGCCCGGGCGTTGGTGGGTACCGCCACCACCGTATCGATCCGGGCAGTTACGTCGACCCGATCCTGCTCGACGTTGACGGCCGTCACCACGCCGACCGGCGTGCCGTCGAGGACGACCTTGGCGCGGTCAGGCAGGTTCAGGACGTTGGAGAACTCCAGGGTCAAGTCGTAACCGTCGCGGTATTGATTGCCCGGTTGTGGAAGGGAATTCACCGACAGAGAAGTGCACGCGGAGAGGAGTAGCGCTGCGGAGCTCAGCGCTACCGCGACCGCGGTGCGGCTACGCGCCGTCATTTGCGGGCCGCCTCAGTCAGTGCGTACTGCAGCAGCGCGACATCGACGGCGTAGGGCACCCCGTTGATATCGGCGCAGCTGCCCGGTGTCGAAGCATTCATCATTCCGCACAGAGCCAATCCGTTGTGTGTCGGCACCCGGAACATCGGTGGCCGGTAGGCGATGTTGAAGGTGTGGAACTGCCGGTTGTTGAAGTGGTTGGCGAAGGTGTTGATCCACCACGGGACCGGCGTGAACAGATCGGAGATGGCGTTGGCATGCGGGGTTGTCTTCCTGATGAGAGCGCTCAAGGTGTCCAGCGTGATCTGGGTTTCGTCACCCATTCGGGTCTCCAGGACCGCAACAACCTCGCCCAGTGGCCCGAAGTTGCTCATTTCGTGATAGCCACCCATGCGCGCCCCGCCGTCAAGTGCGGTGATCAGGTCGGGTGTGGTTTGTTGCGCGTCGAGCAGGATCTGTTTGACGGGGTCCCGCAGTTCGGTCAACGTAGTCGTGAGTTGGGCGAGATTGCGGGTGATCGACCCCAGATCTCCGATGGCCTGGTCCGGGCTGTCCAGCAGAGCTGAAGACGACCGTAGCAATTGCGCGGCGCCGGCACCGTTGTTCTGGGCCAGTCGGTCGATACCGCTGATGGTGTCCGCGATGTTGGTCGACCCATCGGCTGAGATCGCGTCGAGGAACTCATCGGCGGACCCGATCACCTGCGAGATTGTCTTGGGCGAGAACGACCGGTCCAACGGGACGCAGGCATCGGAGGTCAATTCGGGTCCACCGGTGTAGTTTCCGACCATCTCCAAGGCCCGGTCGGCAACGATGGATGGAGACCGGATCACAGCCCGGACATCCTCAGGTAGTTGACGGTTCACGGTGAGTGCGAAATCCACCCGGACCGCGGTGCCCTGCGGAACGATCGCCGTGACCTCGCCGATCTCATATCCCATCTGCGTCACCGGGTTGCCCACGTACAAGCCGATGGCGTCGGGCATCAGCGCGCACCGACTCGGTGCTGACGCGGTTGCCTGAGCGCCGCAGGACGACACCGCCGCAGCGACCACACCGACGGCCAGCGTTGTGGCCAGTGCTTTCACCGGGCTCTTTCGGATTGCGACGGTCATCAGCACGGACTTCCAGGCATCGGGATGCAAAAATTGGTCGCGAGCAATTCGGGCGCGGCATTCTGCGCGTCGAGCATCCGGTTGATCTTGTCGCGCACTCGGCGGAGCCGGGGAATGATCCGGCTGTTGTTGTCGGCCCAGCGCCGCACCCGGTCCTGCGCGTCGCGTACTTCTTGCAGGAAGGCGTCACGGTTGTTCACCCAGAACTCGCCGAACGGTTTGAGGAATCGGTCACCGATGTCGCCCATACCGCTCAACGCGGCTGCAAATCCCTTGCTGTACACCGTCAACGTCTGTTCCAGAATGGCGATCTTCGACACCATCTGACGAAACTGCTCGGTGTAGCCGTTCATCGACTCCAGGTACTCGTCCGTGACGTTGAGGATGTTGGTGATCTGCCCGCGCTGCCGTTCCATCGTTGCGGTCAGAGCGTTGCCGGCCTCGATGATCGCCGAGATAGTGCTGACGTTGCCGTCGTTGATACCGGCTTGGATCCGGTCCAGGGACTCTCGGATCGGCCGCGGATCGACGTCGTCGGTGATCTTGGTGGCATCTGCCAGGGCGCTCATCAAGTTGTAGGGCATCTTGACCCGTTCCACGGGAATGGTTGAGGACCCCAGAGGTTTGTCGCCGAGCGAGACCAGGTTGACGTAATAGCCACCCACCACGGTCAACATCCTGACCTGGATCTGCGACTGGTCGCCGACAAAAGCCTCGTTGTCCACCAAAGCGGTCACCTTGATCTGCTCGGGCTCCATCACCAGTTCCTTGACCTTGCCCACGGTGATGCCGGCGATCCGGACGTCCTCGCCGGAGCGCAACGAAGCCGCGTCATCGGTATAGAAGATGACGGCGCGCTGCCCGGGCGGGCTGATGTAGAGCAGACCGGCCACCACGGCGAGAATCGCCAGGATCGCCAACGCTGTGGTCCCCCAGAAGGTTGGGTTGGACCGCAATTTCCTCACTGATTGCACAGGATCACCCTTTGTCCGTTCAGCAGCACGTCCATCGACTCCGGCAGTTGAGCCTGCCCTTTGGAGCAGGGCACGGGCTCGCCTGGCGCAGTGGGCGGGCCGATGTCATCCCAGATGACCGGGATCTTCTTGACCGACTCGGTGAAATCGTCGAGCACGGTGAACGCACGATCGAGACCCAGGTCGATATCTGCGGTCTCACCGTCGAATCCCATGTTCAGAAGCAGGCGGGCAGCCGCAGACGTGAAGCCCGGACCATAGAGTTCGGATTTGCGAAACTCGTCCAGCACCGTCAGCGTGGCATCGAGGGGGCGGTTGACCCAGTCGATGATCTGGATCAGATCCTTTGACTGGCCGCCGATTTCATCAGAGACTGCGTTGAGATTCGCCATCAGGATCGAGATCACCTGCTGGCGGTCGCGGCTGAACTCGGTCAACTTACGAATGCTGTCCAGCATCGGAGCGAGTCCACCCCCGTCACCTGTCAACAGGTTCGCAGCGTTCTCGGTGAACTGGTCGATCTCCTCGGGGCTGAGCGTGGCCAGCACTGGCTGCAACCCGTTGAATAACGTGGTGATGTCGAAGGATGGTTGTGTCATGTTCACCGGAATCCGGTCCATCGTCTCCGGCGGTGCGTCGGATTCGGCAGGATCGGTGATATCGAGGTAGCGCAATCCCGTAAGGGCTTGGTACTTGATCGAAAGTCGGCTCGTCGGAACAACACCGTAGCGATCGGCCAAGCTGAAGCGGACAGCCGCCACGCTTTGGCCCGATCGGCGTTCCAGTTCGATGTCCTGCACCTTGCCCACCCGCACACCGCGCACACGGACGTCGGCGTCCATGCGCAATCCGGAGGCATCGGTGAATTCAGCTGTGAAGAACCGGGTTTCACCCTCCACCGGTTGCCGCAACACATTCATGATCACAATGAAGATCACGAACACAATTGCTGCGCTGAGGACGAATCGCCAAAGGGCAGATCGAGCTGTCATGAGACACCACCCATCGCGTTGATCGGCGCTGCGACACCCGGAAGATTGTCGAGCACGATATGGACCTGCAGGGCCCGTTGTTCGGGGGAACCGGCGTACATTTTCTCGAATCGGCTGCGTAACTCGGTGAGGCTGGCGCCGATATCCTCGGGTGCCAGCAACCCGGGGACGGTATCGGTCAACGTTTTCACGATGTTGACCGCTGGCTCCAGATCGGTGGAGTGCGAGGAGACGAGATTGCCTACGGCGCCGAAGAATTCTCCGGCGAGCACCTCGAAGGTGGGACGGGCCCGAGTCTCCCAGTACTCGGCCGATAGTGGTTCGCCGAGTACTGGAATCTGGTCGTGGCCGAGCAGCGACTCGCGCGCCGTTACGTGGGCGATCGCGAATCCCGGACGCTCATTGACCGCCCACCCGGCGTCCGATATTCCCTTGACCAGTCCGGGCACCGCCACGCTCACTCCAGCCGCGTGACGCAGGAGCTGTTCGGTGGACACGGTCTGCACGTCGGTGAACGCCTCGGCGACCACGACCATCGTTTCGACCAGCGGCGTGAGTCCATCGGTATAACGCGTCGCCCGGTCGATGACCTGGATCAGCTGCGGGGTGACAACTCCGCCGGTGATTTCGCCGAGACGGTAAAGCAGCGTCTGCAGGGTGTAGTTGCCGGTCGGTGTGGTGGTGATGTTGGCGCCGTCGCGCAGAGCGTTGCCACCGCCGACAGGTGTGATGTTGATACCGGTCACCCCAAAGTAGTTAGCGGTGCGGAAGTCGATTTCGAACGCATCGGTCAGACCCTGCGTGGGCTGGGCCTGCAGATCAGCGTTGATTCGGACTTGGCCGCCGGCCAAACTGGTGACCGAGGTGATGGTGCCGACCTCGACACCGTGCAGCATCATCGGGGTGCCGTCGCTCACGCCCTGCCCCAGGTAGGGCACGGTCAGAGCAACCGACATTAGATCGGCAGGTCGACCTCGGAATGGGTTGACGATGAAAAACGCGACCACCAGCGCACAAGAGGTCAGCAGGACCGCGCCGATCAACCGGAGCCTCCGGGCCTCGGCCTCGGCCGTCATTCTCAGCAACACGACGGTCCCCTATCCCTTGAACACGAAGTTGGGTTGGATCCCGAACAGCAGGATGGTCATCGCCAGGTCCAGGACCATGATGGTCACCAGGCTTGCTCGGATGGCGCGCCCGGAGGCCTGTCCCACCCCCACCGGCCCACCGGAAGCGAAATAGCCGTAGTAGCAGTGGATGATGGTGACCGCCGTGCAGAAGACCGCCGCCTTGAGCAGTGACAGCCCGATGTCCTCAGGCGTGAGGAACTGCACGAAGTAGTGGTCGTAGGTGCCCTCGGGCTGGTTGTAGGCGCCGCCGATGATGAGCTTGGAGATGTAGAAACTGATCACCAGGGTCAGCAGGAATCCCGGTAGGACACAGAGCAACCCGCCGATGACCCGGGTACCTACGACGAACGGGATGGAACGCAGGCCCATGGCCTCGGTGGCGTCGATCTCATCGGCGATGCGCATCGACCCGATCTCGGCGGTCATCCGGCAACCGGCCTGCGACGCGTAGGCGACACCGGCCACCAGGGGTGCCATCTCACGCACATTGCCCCAGCCACCGATGATCCCGGACAGTGAACCCAGCCCGATCAGGTTGAGGGTGGCGAAGGCCTCGATCGCGACAATCGCGCCGACGGTGATACCGAGGATGGCGAGCACACTGATGACGCCACCGTCGACGATCAGCGAACCCTTGCCCCAGGCAAGGTTGTTCATCACCTGCAGCGTCTCGCGACGGTAGCGACGGACGGTCGTGGGCAGCAGTATGAACGTCTGGCTGACAAAGACCGCCCACTGACCGGCTCCCTGCAGCATCTTCTGCGGCCCGGCAAGAAGTTTGGGCATCCGCCGGAACTTGGCGGGGACGCTGCGGCGCCCGATCGAGGCACCGGCCATCATGCCACCGCCATCGGGAAGAACATCGACTGAAACTGTGTCACAGCGAGATTGACGAAGACGATCGCGATCACGTTGATCACCACGGACGCATTCACCGCATCTGCAACACCCCGCGGTCCACCCTTGGCTTCGATGCCGCGCTGGGCCGACACGACGGCAACAATCGCACCGAAAATCATCGCCTTTGCGATGGTGAACCACACGTCGATGGGTTTGGCGAAGGCTCCGAACGACAACCAGAAACTGCCCGGTGTCACATCGTTGATCGTCACCGCAATCACGAATGCGGCGCCGACGCCCATCGCGATGATGATGGTGCAGAGCAGGGGTGCAATGGCGATGAGCGCCAGGAAACGGGGAACAACCAGTCGCCGGACAGGATCCAAGCCCAGGACCCGCATCGCGTCCAGTTCCTCGCGAATGGCGCGAGCGCCGAAGTCGGATGCGATCGCAGCTGCGGCGGCCCCACCCATCAGCAAGCCGGCGGTCACCGGCGCACCCTGTCGGAGCACCGCGACACCGGTCGCCGACCCGACCAACGAGTTCGCTCCGACCTCGTTGACCAGTCCCGACAACTGCACCGCGATCATCGCGCCAAACGGGATCGCCATCAGCATCGCCGGCAGTGCGGTCACCTTGAGCAGTTGCCAAGCCTGAATGATGAACTCCCCGAAAGGCAGCCGCAGGGTGATCGTGTCGACAACGGCGTAGCGCACCACCGAAGCGGCCAGCAGCACCGCCCGACCCATGGTTGCAGCACTATTCACCGGAATCGCCGCGAATCGAGCGACACCCTTACCGAGAACGGAGCGCGCTGACGGTCCGCCGACCCCACCCTGGCCGGTCGACGAGTGGCCGACCTGCGAGGACGCGGCGGCAGCGGGGTCGGTCTGCGCCCCCTCGATGAGGTCGTCACCCCTGGTCTGTACTGACATCTAGCGCTCTTCCCTCCGCATGTCGGTAGCGCTCGGTATGGTCCTGTGCCTCACAGCGCGTGCCTGAGTGTGTTCCGCAACACGTTGTCCTCGGCACACAGTACACCACGTATATACATTGCGTATGGTCATTTAGTTCGTCTCGGCACATTCTTTGCTGAGCCAGAGAAGTTCAGCTGTAGCAGGGTGCGCCAGGCGTGTCAGGAGGACTGCATGACGCCGGGCCCAACGTGACCCAGCTCAGGTCGATCCACGGAGCGGAGAGCCAGGTCTCGTCTGCTCCGATCAGAAAGCGCATCGGCCCCCGCTCGCAGTAAGTTCCGCCTGCCGGCGTGACGGCGCAGGTGGTCCCCTCATGGGTGATGACGCTGAACGGCCGCAGCGGTAACTGCGCCTGCGAGTTGGGGAATCGCACAGCGACTGTCCAGTCGTAGTGGACGGCGCGGTCGCCGTCGATCCAGCCGATATGCCTGGTACCCTGCGGTGCACCGGGAATTTCACCGGTACACCCAAAGCTGCCGCGTCGCCAGATGCCGCAATTCTGGCCATTCGGGGTCAGGAACCACACCCCACCGGGGACGGCGAACGGCAGTGCGTCGACACGATCGTAGTACTTGATATCCGGCCACGGACTGGGCGCAGCCGACGCGCCAGGTTCCGCGGGTTCGGCCAGCGCCGCAGGCACACCGGGGGACAACGTCACCAGAATCAACACGGCCACGAAGAGGCTGAGCAACCCAACAGCTCTCTGCAGCAGTGCATTTGGGTGATCAGCGGTCGAGGCCGAAGATTGCATGCCCAGAACATACATGATGTACAGACAGCATGGACAGAAATGGTGCTAAGTTATTTGCCGCTCTGACGGAATCGTCAATTTGCGGCGTGGCAGCGCACCATTCTCAACGCCCGTAAACCGTCGCATTCAGTAGGCTGGCCAGAAATACAGCCAGGTCGTCGGCGTCGTCGAGGTGGGCTTCTCCTGCCATCGCTCCGGCGAAGCTGCGCTCGAAGGTCCACATCAGCACCGCTGCCAATTGCGCTGCCGGCGGGCCTTCGATGGCGATTCCGATCTCTCGGTCGGCTTCGATGACGGCTTCGAGAGCATCGGTCATCCGGGTAATCGTGGCGAGATACAGTTCGCGCAACTCCGGCCGCCTGGACCATTCGTGAATCGCGTTGCGTGCCACTGCGAGTGTTTCAGTGTCGTAACTGAGCCATTCAGTGATCACCTTTTCCACCACCGCCGGATCTGACCGATCCGCCTCGGCAAGCGCTTCGAAACCGGCGGCAATGACTTCAGAGGCATTGCGGAACAACGCGACGAAGGCATCGTCTTTGCTGCTGAAGTAGAAATAAAACGATGCCCGCGAGGCGTTCGCTGCCGTCAGTACGTCCGCCACGCTCAACTCGTCCAGCGACCGTTCGGCAAGGACGGAGGTCATCGCACTGAGTATTCCGACCGCCATGTCCGGCTCAACCGAAGCATCTGCGTTATCGAGTTGCGGCTCTGCGTGATTCAGCTCGACTCGCGCCGACGACACCTTTGGTTTTGGTTTGACCCGCCGCCGCAGTCGCGATGCCGGCCGCTTCGCGCCGTAGGTGGCGGCGAAGACCAACTCGACGATCGACTCGACGGCCGATTCGGCGTCCGGAATTCTCGGGTCCAACCCCAGCGTTCCGACGTAGAAGGAGCGCTCCAGCCCGCATACCAGCACCCTGGCGATCAGGTCGGGCGCCACATCGTCCACAGGCGCTTTGCCATGCTCGCGTTCGTAGGTGATCTGTTCGGCTATGGCCGTGACGAAACGTTCGAGCATCTGATTCCACGCCTGCGCCAGGGCTGGATTGCCGTGCATGTGTTCGACCGCTGCGCAGACCACCGCGCCGTGTTCAGTCCACATCTCTATCGTGCGACGCAGAGATGTGTCCATGGCCCGCTCGCGCGACTTGCCCTCGCCGAACTCCCAGGGGCCGTGCGAATAGGCCTCGTCGAGCAGGCGCGCCACCATCGCCACCAACACGTCGTACTTGGACGCGAAGTAGTGGTAGAAGTTCGCGCGCGATAGCTTGGCACGTTTGATGATCTGCGCAACGGTGACGTCCTGGAAGGACGTCTCGGCGAGCAACTCCTCGAGTGCGGCGAAGATGGCGCGTTCAGCGTTACCCACACCGCTATGGGAACGGGGGCGTTGCCGAACGGGAAGCGAGGGATTCACAGCTTCAGAATATCAGTGTATGGATACTCTGACTGGTCATCCCGTACAGACAAGCGCCACTTCACGGTGTGTCCTTTGACACGGTAACTAATGCCCAGCACGCCTGCGTCCGATTCGGCGTCGACGTCATGCCTGCGGCTGTAATCCCGCCGCCGAGCGCGCGACGGTGAAGTCCTCCATGTTGGGTTGATGGGTGCGTCGCCAGTAGTCGATGTATTTCCACGGGCTATTGGTCACCACCCGCCCCTTGGAGTTCCGGTAGTAAGTGCTCATCCCCGGATGCGTCCAGATCGAGTTCGCGAGCACCTGGCCGAGTTCGTCGTCATACGAGTCGAAAACGTCCTGACGCACCTCGACGCTGGCCACATCCTCGTCGATCATCTGCGCGATCAAATTCGTGACGTACTGCACCTGCATTTCGCTTCCTGCAATGACCGTGCCGCCGTGACCGGTGTTGGTATTCGGTCCGTACAGACAGAAGAAGTTGGGGAATCCGGGCACCGTGATGCCCAGGTAGGCTCGTCCGTCGTCGCTTCCCCACTGCGCATGCAGCGAACGTCCGCCTCGGCCGAACACATCAATCGAGCCAAGAACGTTGACTGCATCGAACCCGGTGGCGAAGGCGATAACGTCGAAGTCATGCTCGGTACCATCGGCCATCCGTATGCCGGCGGGGGTGATCTGGTCGATCGGATCCGTCACAAGCGCGACGTTGTCCCGACGGATCGCGGTGTACCACCCGTGATCGATGAGGAGTCGTTTCCCGTAGACCGGGTAGCTCGGTACGCTTTTCTCGATCAGATCCGGACGCCCGTCGAGCTGAGCATGGATGTACCCAGTCAACATCTTGCGCAAGGCGTCGTTGCCTTTATTGATGGCTCGGTCTGGGTGCTCGTAGTCGTTGTCCACTTGTAGCAAGCTGTGCAAACGGTCCCCCATCCGCCAGAACACCCGCAGCCGGTACCAGCCCAGGTAGTGCGGTATGTGCCGGTGCAAGGCACGGACCGCTTCGGAGACCTCGCGAGATTGATTGGGATGCGGCATGGCCCACTGCGGCGAGCGTTGGAACACCGTCACCGAGCCGGCGATCTCGGCTGCCGCCGGAACGAATTGCATGGCACTGGCACCGGTACCGATCACAGCGACACGTTGACCGGTCAGATCGATTGACCGATCCCAACGGGCGGTGTGCAGGGACGGGCCCTCGAAATCTTCCAAGCCGGCAATACGCGGCATCGCCGGCTGATTCAGCAGACCGACGGCACTGACGACGGCGTTGGCCTCGACCACATCCACGGACCCCTCGCGCCCGGTGACACGCACCTCCCAGCGCGCGGTCTCCTCGTTGAACCGCGCCGACTCGACGGTAGTGCCGAAACGGATGCGCGGACGGACGCCCCATCGGTCCGCCAGGGCGCGCCAGTAGGCCGCCAGCTCATCCCGGTGCACGAAGTAGCGCGTCCAGTCCGGGTTCTGATCGAAGGAATAGCAGTACAAATGACTCGGTGTGTCGACACCGCAGCCAGGGTAGAGGTTCTCTTCCCACGAACCGCCGACATCGTCGTTCTTTTCAAAGACGGTGTAGCCGATGCCGGCTTGCTCCAGGCGGATCGCCAGACACAATCCGGAAAGGCCTGCCCCGATGATCGCTACGTGGAATGCCCCGCGTACCTCCGCCGGCGCCTCGGGCACGCCACTGCGAGGATAGATCCCCAGCTCCTCGCCGAGTAGTTGGCCGTAGTCGGCGGGCAGCGGTTCACCCACTGAGACCGACAGGATCTGCACCAGCCGCTCCGGCGAAGGTGTAGCAGCCACAGTCCGCTCCCCATCGCGCAGTTCGCGAAGCACAGTGAAGGCGTTCTCGCGAATTTCTTGCACGAGATCGGCGCTCAGGCCACCGTCGTCGTGATCGTCGATATCTCGCCGTGGAGTCGGCGTGTAGGGCGCCTGAATCCACCGATCCTCGCCCGTCAGGTGCGCCATTGCCGCCAACAAGGTCGGGATGTTGGCCGACTGGAGCAGCTCTGTCAGCTCGGCATCGGACAGCAGCGAAAGCCGAGAGGACGATCCGGTACCACTTTGCATGCACCGACCATACATAGCGTTCATACGTTGTGTCAATAGAGGTCGGAGTGCCGTCAATGAGCTCAAACAAGCAGGCAGAGAGTGGCTTTGATGTCGTCGTGTCAAAGCAGCGACAGCAGCGCCTCATCGAAGTCATCGGCGCACTCCAGCATCGGGTAGTGTCCGCAATCGAGCTCGATCAGCTTGCCGTCGACCTGCTGTTGCACCCACTGCGCGCCCTCGACGGACAGACCGGGATCATGAGCGCCGACGATCTGGCAGAACGGCATCGCGATCGCCTCCAGCAGACCGGTCTGCTCAGTCCGGAACAGTGTCGACAGACATGCGTCGGCAACCCAACCCGGAGTCCGCAGCGACATGTTGTGCAACCAGTCCAACACGTGGGCCGCTGGCACATCCTTGAACAGATCCCCAATAGCTTTGCGGCGGAACCTGATCCTGTCGGCGAACTCGAAGCTCCGCAACGCAGACTCCGCCATGTCGCCGGCCGGCGGGCCGTAGGGATACGCCTCATGCCGAACGTGCGCGGCGCCCACCGAGGCGACCGTGACGATCTTTGCGACGAGTTCTGGATAAGCATGCGCCATTCGCAGCGCAGTCAGACCTCCCAAGGACCAACCGACGACGGTGGCGGGTTCGGCCGTCACAGCCCGCAGTACCGCAGCGGCATCAGCGGCCAGCTGTTCCACATGGTACCCGCTCAGCGGGGCGTCGGAGTCTCCGTGCCCGCGCAGATCAATGGCAATGGCCCGGTGACCGGCGGCCGCGAGCACTCGCATCGGCCGGTCCCACACCTCGTGTGCCAGGGTCCAGCCGTGGATCAGTAGGACCGGTGCGCCTTCGCCGAGCACCCGTATCCGCAGCCGGACGCCGTCGCTCACCTCAACGAATGAGTTCACGCCTCGGCCCAGGTAACGACGTCCTCGACGGAGGCGCGTGGAGTCCGGTACGAGTTGGCCGGGTGATCGGGGTCCGGGTAACCAAACGAGATGCCCAACAGCACTCGGCGTTCATCCGACAGGGCGAAGTGTCCACGGATGAAGTGCGAATGGCTTGCCAAAGCGGCTTGGGGCACTGCAGCCACACCGTAACTCTGCGCAGCCAGAAGGAAGCTCTGCACGAACAGGCCGCAGTCCACTGCTCCGTATACGCCGAGTGACTCCGGCGCTGTGACGATGGCGACGTGTGGCGCGCCGAAAAGCTCGAAGTTGCGCAACATTTCGCGCGCGGATGCCACGCGGTCGCCCTTTTCGACGCCGAGTGCTTCGTAGAGCTGCCAGCCGCTGGCGCGCCTGCGGTCCAGGTACTCGCCCACGTAGTCGGTCGGAAACTGGAAGTCGGTGTGCAACTGAGGGTCGCCGGCCCAGCTTTCGACCAGACCCGCACGGAAAGTATCTGTTGCCGGTCCGGACGTGATGTGCACGTGCCACGGCTGGGTGTTGCACCAAGAGGGCGTGCGGCGGGCGATATCGATGATCTTTTCGATCACCTCCCGGGGGACGGCCTCGGGCAGGAACCCCCTGCAGCTCCACCGTTTGTACATGAGGTCCGCGAGGGCACTCGCTTGTGATGTCGATTGCAGTGTCATGAAACCAATTCCCCGATCTGAATGTTGCGTCTGCGTGAGAGCTTCGGAACCGTACGCGTTGTATGGACTGAGAGGGAGGTGTCTGCTGTGCTCTACAGACCGAGTGAGCGGCCGACGATCTCCCGCATGATCTCGTTGGTACCGCCGTAAATGCGTTGCACACGGCAGTCCCGCCAGCGTCGTGCAACCTCATACTCTTCGATGTATCCGTACCCGCCGTGCAATTGCAGGCAGATATCCAACGCCTCGAATTCCAGCTCGGTGGTCCAGAATTTCGCGCCGGCAGCGTCGGCGGCCGACAGTTCACCGGCGCAATGCGACTGGATGCATCGGTCGATGTAGATCCGGGCGATCTGTACTTTGGTCGCAAGCTCCGCCAGCGTGAAGCGGTTGGCCTGGAAACTACCGATCGGTTGTCCGAAAGCTTTGCGTTCCTTGGCGTAATCCAGCGCAATGGCCAGTGCGTGCTCGGCACTGGCCACCGCGGTCACCGCCATCGACAGCCGCTCTTGGGAGAGGTTGGCCATCATGTAGCGCAGCCCCTTGCCCGGCTCTCCCAAGACGTTGGCGGACCTCACTCGGACGTCGTGGAAGAACAGTTCAGCGGTGTCTTGAGCGCGGCGCCCGATCTTCTCCAGCTTGCGCCCACGTTCGAAACCGTCCTGACCAGCCTCAACGACGAACAGACCGAATCCGCCACCGTCGGGCTCGGGGATCCGTGCGCACACGATCACCAGATCAGCTTGCAGGCCGTTGGTGATGAACGTCTTGGCGCCGGTGACCAGCCAATCGTCGCCGTCCCGACGCGCGGTGGTGGTCATCGCCCGCAGATCCGAACCGGTGCCAGGCTCACTCATGGCAATGGCGATCACCTTCGACCCGTCGACGATACCGGGCACCCACCGGTCGGCCTGCTCTGCGGTGGTGAGCTCCAGAAAGTACGGCAGCACGATGTCGTTGGTCAGCGAGAACCCGTCTCCGACCGTGCCGGTGCGCACCACCTCTTCATCGATGACGACGTTGAAGCGGAAGTCGGCCTGCCCTGCGCCGCCGTGCGCTTCGGAGGCAGCAAAGCCGACGAGCCCCTGGGCTGCAGCGGTTCGCCAGAACTCGCGATCCACCAAGCCTGCGGACTCCCAGGCATCCGAGTGCGGCACTGCCTCTTTGATCAGGAAGGCCCGCACCATATCTCGGAAGTGCTCGTGCTCGTCGTCGAAAAGGTCGCGGCGCACAGTCACAACCCCATCGACTTGCTGATGATCTGCCGCATGATCTCGCTGGTTCCGCCATAGATACGGCCGATGCGAGCATCGACGTAGGCACGCGCGATCGGGTATTCGGTCATGTACCCGTACCCACCGAACAACTGCAGGCACCGGTCGACCGCGCTACCCTGTAACTCGCTGGCAGCCAGCTTCGCCATCGCCGCTCGGTCCGCGGTGAGTGTGCCCTCGACGAGTTCGCGCACGCAGTCATCGACGAAGGACTGAACCACCTCAGTCTCAGTCTTGACACTTGCCAGCACGAACTTGGTGTTCTGGAAATCGGCGATGTGCCGGCCGAAGGCACTACGTTGTTGCACGTATTCAACGGCCCAGTCCAGCGCCTGTTTGGCCGATGCGATCCCGGCGATGGCGATGGTCATCCGCTCCTGTGCCAAATTGGTCTTGAGCGCCTTGAGTCCGCTCCCAGGCGCGCCGAGCAGATTGGCTGCCGGCACCCGCGCGTCGTGGAAGAACAACTCGGCGGTGTCCTGGGCATGCATGCCGATCTTTTCCAGGTTGCGCCCGCGCTCGAAGCCGGGGGTGTCCCGCTCGACGATCAGCAATGACAGACCGGGAGGTCCCTCGGGTGCGTCGTCGACCACCGCCGCGACGATGATCAGATCGGCATTGAGACCGTTGGAAATGAAGGTCTTACTGCCGTTGAGAATGTAGTCATCGCCGTTACGGGTGGCCGTCGTCTTGATGCCCGCCAGGTCCGAACCGGTGCCCGGCTCGGTCATCGCGACCGCCGCGATCAGCTCGCCGGAGGCGAGTCCGGGCAGCCAGCGGCGCTGCTGCTCCTCGTTGGTGTACTCCAGGAAGTACGGCAGGCACACGTCGTTGTGCAGGTTGATCCCGAAGGACACGGTGCCGGTCTTCGCGATCTCTTCGGCGATGACGGTATTGAACCTGAAGTCCGGTACGCCACCGCCGCCGAGTTCCGCGGGAATCGCCATACCCAAGAAGCCCGACTTGCCTGCGGAGGCGAAGACTTCGCGCGGCACGATGCCGTCACGCTCCCACTGGTCGTAATGCGGAACCACCTCGGTATCGAGAAAGCGGCGGAAGCTCTCCCGGAACAGTTCGTGGTCTTCGTCGAACAGATTGCGGCGGGCACTCTTGCTGGCAGTCGTGGACATGGGCCGTAGCATACATAGAATCCATACGCCATGTATACGTCCGGCTTCGACTCGGTTGGCCGATCCGGCAGACACTTTCACGCCCGCCCGCAGAATCGTACGGAATGGCTAGACATTTTGTATGTACACGGCGTAGCTTGCAGACATCGGAGTGCTATCGAGCGCTACGACCTTGGGCATTCGGCAACTACGACGGAGCATCGATGGCAACCACTTTGGCCCCCCACGAACTCGATACCGATCAGGCTCTTGCCCTGGTGGATCAGCTGGGCGCGGTGTTCGCGACCGGTCGCACCAAGAGCCTGGACTGGCGCCGCGCGCAATTGAACGGACTGATCCGCCTGTTGCAGGATCACGAGCAGGAACTCGCGGCGGCGCTGTCGACCGATCTGGGCAAGCCGGCGATGAACTGCTTTCTCGGCGAGATCTCGCCCCCGCTGGCCGAGGCCCGGCACGCGCTGAAGAACCTGACCGCCTGGACCAAGAAGTCCGCAGCCGCGGTACCGATGTCCTTCGCACCGGCCAAGGCCTGGACCCAGCCCGAACCCAAGGGTGTCGTGCTGGTCGTCGCGCCGTGGAACTTCCCTGTGCTGCTGTGCCTTGCACCGTTGGCCAACGCCCTGGCAGCCGGCAATGCCGTGGTGATCAAGCCGTCCGAGATGGCACCGGCAGTGTCGGCCACGCTCGCAAGACTGCTACCCCGGTATGTCGACCCCGAGGCCGTCGCGATCGTCGAGGGTGGCGTCGCCACGACCACGGCCCTACTGGAGGCCCGCTTCGACCACATCCTCTACACCGGCAGCGGCCGAATCGGACGGATTGTGCTCGCGGCAGCCGCCAAGCACCTCACCCCGGTGACTCTGGAACTCGGCGGCAAGAGCCCGGCCATCGTCACCGCCGAGGCCGATGTGAAGGTCGCCGCACGCCGGCTCGCGTGGGCCAAGGTCACCGCGGCCGGGCAAGCGTGCGTCGCACCGGATTACGTACTCGTCGAATCATCGGTGCGCGCTGCCTTCATCGAGGCCCTGGTCAACGAAACCAGTGCGGCGGATCGGTTCGGCGAGACCACCCGAATCATCGACCAACGCAACACCGCACGTCTGACCGGCCTGCTCGACGGCCACGGTGGTATCGAGGCTGTCTCGGGCGGTCCACGCGACAACGGCACCTTCGCCCCAGTCGTGATCGTCGACCCGGACCCTTCGTCGAAGGTCATGCAGGAGGAGATCTTCGGACCCATCCTGCCGGTGGTGGAGGTGGAGAGCTTGCACGCCGCCATCGACTTCATCAATCGCCGGGAGAAGCCGCTGGCGCTGTACCTCTTCTCATCTTCGGCGGCTGAAGAACAGACTGTGCTGGAACAGACCTCATCTGGTTCGGTCGGCCTCAACCACATCTACTACCAGACCATGTTGCCCGAACTGCCATTCGGCGGTATCGGCGAATCCGGCATGGGCGCATATCACGGGAAGGTCGGCTTCGAGACCTTCAGTCACCGAAAGGCTGTGTTGCGCAAGCCGGCATCCTTCGACCCCTCCTTCGCCTATCCCCCGTTCAGCAGCGTGATGCAACGAATGATGCGATGGATGGCGCGCTGACGCCACAAACGCTCCCCTCCGCCCACGGGCGAAGCAGACAGTATCTCGTTACCGGGCCGGGCTTTTCGCTGCCCTGTTCGGTTCGAAGATTCAACCGGTAATCCACCTGGAAGGCTCCACATTGACCAACGAAGCATTCATATACGAGGCACTGCGCACCCCGCGAGGCAAGGGAAAGAACGGCAGTCTGCACGGCGTCAAGGCCGTCGATCTGGTGGTCGGCCTGATTCGCGAACTCCGACTGCGCCATCCCGGCCTTGATCCGGCCACCATCGACGACATCGTGCTCGGTGTGGTGGCCCCGGTCGGCGACCAGGGCGCGGTCATCTCCCGGACCGCCGCGATCGCGTCCGGTCTGCCCGACACCGTGGCCGGCGTACAGATCAGCCGATACTGCGCATCGGGGCTGGAGGCAACCAATCTCGCCGCGCAGAAGGTCCGATCAGGATTCGAGAGCATGGTGATCGCCGGCGGCGTCGAGTCGATGTCGCGGGTTCCGATGGGCTCCGACGGTGGCGCACTGTTCAATGATCCCGCGATCGGCTACGACAACTACATCGTGCCGCAGGGTGTCGGTGCCGACCTGATCGCGACGATCGAGGGTTTCACCCGCGAGGATGTCGACGCCTACGCGGTGCGGTCCCAGGAGCGGGCCGAGGCTGCGTGGTCGGGCGGTTACTTCACCAAATCGGTGGTTCCGGTCCGGGACATCAACGGCGTGACCATCCTCGACCACGACGAACATCGCCGACCGGGAACCACCGTCGAGAGCCTGGCCAAGCTGAAGCCGTCGTTCGCCGGTGTCGGCGCGCTCGGTTTCGACGCCGTCGCCCAGCAGAAGTACACATCGGTGGAGGTCATCGACCATGTGCACCACGGCGGTAACTCATCCGGGATCGTCGACGGTGCGGCGGTGGTGCTCATCGGTAACGAGAAGGCCGGCGCACAGGCCGGTCTCGCCCCACGAGCCCGCGTAGTGGCCACCGCGGTCACCGGCTCGGATCCCACCATCATGCTGACCGCCCCCACCCCGGCTGCACTCAAGGCGCTGGATGTCGCGGGCCTGACGGTCTCCGACATCGATCTGTTCGAACTGAACGAAGCCTTCGCCTCGGTGGTGCTCAAGTTCCAGAAGGACCTGTCCATCCCCGACGACATCCTCAACGTCAACGGCGGTGCCATTGCCATGGGACACCCGCTCGGCGCCACCGGCGCCATGCTGGTCAGCACTGTCATCGACGAGCTCGAGCGACGGGACCAGCGACGGGCACTGATCAACCTGTGTGTCGGCGGCGGCATGGGTATTGCCACCATCATCGAGCGCGTGTAAGGGAAGACGGAAGACATGAGCGAATTCGAAACCATCCGTTGGGATCAGGACGCCGACGGCGTCGTTGTATTGACTCTCGACGACCCCCAGCAGTCCGCCAACACGATGAATACCCGCTATGTCGATTCGATGGGCGCGGCGGTGCAGCGCCTGGAGGACGAGCGGGACTCCATCACCGGTGTCGTCATCGCCTCGGCCAAGAAGACCTTCTTCGCCGGGGGCGACCTGAATGAACTACTCGCGGCGAAACCCGAAGATGCCGAGGAGATGACCGCCCATACCAATCGGGTCAAGAGCCAGCTACGCAGGCTGGAGACCCTGGGTAAGCCGGTGGTCGCAGCGATCAATGGTGCCGCGCTCGGTGGCGGACTCGAGATTGCGCTGGCGACCCATCACCGGATTGCGGTGGACGCTCGTGGTGTCATCGTCGGTCTTCCCGAGGTGGGCCTCGGCCTGCTGCCCGGCGGTGGTGGCATCGTCCGTTCGGTGCGGATGCTCGGCATCGAAAGTGCACTCAACGACGTACTTTTGCAGGGTCCGCGGCTCGGTGTCGCCAAGGCGGCCAAGCTCGGCCTGATCGACCAGACCGTGGACTCGGTGCAGGACCTACTGCCGGCCGCCAAGGCGTGGATCGCGGCCAACCCGACCGCCGGACAACCCTGGGACCGCCCCGGTTATGCCATCCCAGGCGGCATCCCGGCGACCGTCTCGGTGCTGTCGGCCGCGCTGCGTAAGCAGCTCAAGGGTGCACCGTTGGAAGCGCCGCGGGCCATCATGGCCGCCGCGGTCGAGGGCGCGCAGGTCGACTTCGACACGGCCGCACTGATCGAGACCCGCTATTTCGTGCAACTGGCCACCGGCCAGGTCGCCAAGAACATGATCAAGGCGTACTTCTTCGATCTGCAGGCCATCAACGCCGGCAAGAGCCGCCCCGAAGGGTACGAGACGTTCCGTGCCACCAAGGTCGGCATCCTGGGCGCCGGCATGATGGGCGCCGGCATCGCGTACGTGTCCGCCCTGGCCGGCATTGAGGTGGTACTCAAAGACGTCGACATCGAGGGTGCGCGTCGCGGTAAGCAATACGCCGAGAAACTGGAGGCCAAAGCAGTCTCGCGCGGCACCAAGACAGCCGAGCAGTCCCAGGCGGTGCTGGACCTGATCACTGCGACCGACGATCCGAAGGACTTCGCCGGCGTCGACTTCGTCATCGAAGCGGTCTTCGAGAGCGTAGAGCTCAAACAGCGTGTCTTCCAGGAGATTCAGGACATCGTCAAACCCGACGCCGTGCTGGGATCCAACACCTCGACTCTGCCGATCACCACCCTGGCCGAAGGCGTGCAGCGGCAGGCGGACTTCATCGGGATCCATTTCTTCTCTCCTGTGGACAAGATGCCGCTTGTCGAGATCATCACCGGCAAGAACACTTCGGACGCGACCCTGGCCAAGGTGTTCGATTACACGCTGCAGATCCGTAAGACGCCGATCGTCGTCAACGACAGCCGTGGTTTCTTCACCAGCCGGGTGATCGGCCGATTCATCGAAGAGGCCATGGCCGCGGTCGGCGAGGGTGTCGATCCCAGTGTCATCGAACAGGCCGGCCTGCAGGCCGGTTACCCGGCCCCACCGCTGCAGTTGCTCGACGAGCTGACGCTGACGCTGCCGCGAAAGATCCGGCAGGAGAACCGCGCTGCACTGGAGGCCGCTGGGGGTACCTGGGTCGAGCATGGCTGCGCCGTGGTCTTCGACCGGATGATCGACGAGTTCGACCGCAAGGGCCGATCCACCGGAGGTGCGTTCTACGAATATGACGAGAACGGCCGCCGTACCCGGCTGTGGCCCGGGATCCGTGAGCACTTCACCACCGAGGCCGGCGCCGACATCCCGTTCGAGGATCTCAAGGAACGGTTCCTGTTCTCCGAGGCGATCGACACGGTGCGGTGCTTCGATGAGGGGGTGCTGAACTCGGTGGCGGATGCCAACATCGGGTCCTTGTTCGGGATCGGTTTCCCGTCGTGGACCGGTGGCGTGGTGCAGTACATCAACGGATATCCCGGCGGTCTGCAAGGTTTCGTCGACCGTGCCCGTCAGTTGGCCGAACGCTACGGCGACCACTTCCAGCCGCCGGAGTCCTTGGTGACACGTGCTGCCGCCGGCGAAACGCTGAGCTGATCCATGAAGGACCACGGGCCGGACGCGTTTGCGTCCGGCCCGTAGTTCTTTACAGACCGGCGCTCTCCGGGAGAGTCGCGCCGCGGCGCTGCAATGACCACCACCCACCCGTTCGGCGCGGATCAAGACCGGCCGTAGACCACCGCTGCAAAGAGCTCGACCAGGCAGGAGACGACAGTCTCCAGGTCCGTCATGTCGGGTTGTGCGGCCAGCGCGCCGGCAACCGCCCTTTCCATCGTCCACAGCAGCACTGCAGCCAGCTCGCCGGCCGGCGGGCCGGCGGGTGCCAACCCTGCAGCTCGGTCCTTGACTATCAGCGCTTCCAGGGATGCCACTTGGGCGGCCATTCCGGTTTGATAGATGAGTCGCAGTTCGGGTGCGCGTGGCCACTCATGCAGGACGCTTCGCATGACGGCCATTGAGTGTTCGTCGATGCGCAGCCATCGTACGAGCGCATCTGCAAGCTGCGTTGCGTCCGATCGATCGATGGCATGCAGCCGATGCAAGGCCATTGCGGCAGTGTCTGCGACGTCCCGATAGAGGGCGACGAATGCTGCTTCCTTGCTCTCGAAATAGAAATAGAATGTCGACCGCGACACCTTCGCGTGCCGAGTGATTCGCGCGACGCTCAGCTTATCCACCGAGCAATCGAGCAACAAGATCCGCATGGCTTCCAGGATGGCGGTAGCCGACGTCGCTGTGACGAAAGAACTGTTCTGGGTTTCTATTTCGAAACTGTCAGCAGAATCGTTGGACACTGAAGCGGTCCAGCGCGAAGCCTGCAGCGGCGTCGTGCGACCTAGCAGCGCGGACATCAGCCAATCCAATGCCTCAGCGGTGGCTCGAACATCAGGAAACCGCGGCTCGACACCACGACTGCTGACGTAGAGTATCCGCTCGATACCGCACACCACGATCGCAGCAATGGTTTCGGCGGATGCCGACTTAACTTCATCTGCCGCACAACGTGATCGGACCTGAACGGCGACCGTTGCGACAACCTTCCCCACTGCCTTCTGCCATAGCGCCGCAATGGCCGGCGATCTGTGCACCTCTTCGATGACGGCACCGAGGATGGCGTCATGGCGCGACCAGAGCGCAAAGACCTCGCTCCAACTTTCAGAACGGGTGCCCATGTCGTCGGCACACAATCGGAGGGCCCATTCGCCCGGATCGCGGCGCATGCCCGCCAACACAGACGCCGCCAGCGAAACCAGCACGTCGTCCTTGCTGTCGAAGTAGTGGTAGAAGCTCGACCGGGCGTACGGCGTGCACGAAATGATCTCCGCGACCGTGATGTCGCGAAAAGATCTCGCTACCAGTAGCTCCCGGGTTGCCGAACAGAATGCCGCCAACGTGCCATCTGAGCGTCGGCCATAGAGATGATGCGAATGCGCGACCATGGGCCTCCTCCAGAATCAGCTCGACCCGCCCAACCATACAGTGTGTCCACACACCTCGATCGGACACGTTGACTGTGTCCTGAGCCACAGCTACGGTGACTGTGTACGCCACCCTGCCATGCCAGTGGGTCGAGTGCGGAACCCGAAGGAGTTCACCCCATGCCTGCCTGTCCCGTGTCTCAGAGATTCTCGACGCACCGACACATCGACCATCGAGTCGACACAATGCGCACTTCGCATCGCGCGGATGAATCACGATGAGCGCGGCCACGAGCAGGACCGCCGACGCACCGGCAGCGGGCACCGCGCCAGCCCCGATGAGGGCGGTGATCGCGCGGCCCAACACCGCGCTCACCGCGTTGGAAGTCCATGCCGTACCACGGCCAACGGTGATTCCCGGCGAGGTGCTCATCCGAGTTTCTGCCGCAGGGGTCAACCCCGTGGACGTCAAGTCCAGGATCGGTCGCGGGGCAGCGACGTTTCTGACGCCCCATCCGCAGCTAGACCCGAACTCATGGATACCCGGATGGGATGTCGCCGGCGACGTCATTGAAATCGGGCGCGGAGTAGCGAAATTCAAGCCAGGCGACCGCGTCTTCGGCATGGTCAACTTTCCGCGATCAGCGGGCGCGTACGCCGAATATGTCTGCGCGCCCGTGGCACACATCTGCCACACTCCTAGCCGACTCAGTGATGTCGAAGCAGCCGGCCTACCGATGGCGGCAATGACGGCCTGGCAAGCACTCATTCACGCGGGTCGCCTCACGTCGGGCCAGAGAGTGCTCGTGACCGCCGCGTCCGGCGGGGTCGGCCACCTCGCAGTGCAGATTGCGCGCGACCGAGGCGCACAGGTCGTGGCGTTGACGTCGACGGAGAACGTCGACTTCGTCCGATCGCTTGGCGCAGAGTCTGTCGACCGTTCACAGGCACACTGGCAGAACAGCATTCATCCGGTTGATCTGGTGCTGGACATGTTCGGTGGGGACCATCTCGACTCCCTCTACACGGTCATTCGTCCTGGCGGTGCGTTGATTACGGTCTCCTCCGCGTCGTTGTCAGGTGCACCGCCTGACATTCGCACGCAGATGGTCGTCGTCTCGACAGACGGACAGTGCCTCCATGACGTGGCCGACGCAGTGCATCGAGGAGCAGTGACACCGCACGTTTCCCGCGTGTTCACCCTTGAGGATGCTGGTCGAGCTCATGAAGCGATCAGCCATGGACGGACCCGGGGGAAGCTCGTCATCGATACCAGCGGTCGCTCCCTGACCGGGTGATCGCGGACAGCGCTCAGCCACAACATATTTCACGAACGATCACCGAAAGGCATCCGATGACTTACGACGAATCCTGGGATCGACCCCACGAGGTCGGGCCCGAAGACGGCTGGCAGGAAAGCGATTGCTACTGGTTCTACGATGCGGCAGCCGGCATCGGCGGCTACCACCGCATCGGCATGCGCCCCAACCAGGGCACTGCTCAGGTGATGCTGATGGTCTTCGAACTCGGCGGTGAACGATTCACCCTCAACGACTCGTTCATCAACGACCGACACATCACCGCGACGAACCGCACCGATGCCGGCCAGCATGTCGACGGGCACAGCGCCCTCAGCCTCGGGGACAAGCGCATGCGCTACCAGTGGGACGAGGGCGACACCGCGGCCGAACTGGAGTTTTACAAGAGCTTCTACGAGCCCCGCGGCTGGCCCGGCCATTCATCAGAAGTGATGAAGAATGTGAACGCGGGTGGCCACCTGGAGTGCTCCGGCCGCATCCGCGGTCAGATTCGTATCGGCACCCGCTCATACACCATCGACGGACTCGCCCATCGAGATCGCTCCTGGGGGTTCCGTGACCATTCGATGATCGAGTTCCACCGGTACCGCCTGTCCAGCGGCACCATCGGACCGGAGTTCAGCTTCGCCTCGCACGCCATCACCCTGCGCGGCAGGGGCTCTGCGGTCGGTGGCTTCATCGCGCGCAACGGCCATACCGAGGATGTCGTCGATGTGCGCGTGCTGACCACCCTGGATGCAGACGGTTTCACCAGCATGGGCTCGCAGACCATTCTCACGCTTGCGAGCGGGGAGAAGATCCAGGTCCCCGCATCCGTCGTGCAGGGCTTTGTCAATCCCCTTGGCGAGGGAACCTTCGCCACCTGCTCCATCGCCGAAATCAGCTGGGGCGGATCGCCGGGATTCCAGAATCTGGAAGTCTCCCCCAATCCTGGCCGCGGTACCTACATCCCCACCGCCGAAGACGGCAGCCTGCACGCCACCGAATCAGGTTTGTCCCAAACAGCCGATCACCGCCTCTGAGGAATGCAATGACCACCGAAATGACACAAGCCAGCACCAAGCAACGTAACCGCACCGCATTCGACAACCAGGCTGCGGCGGCAAAAGCCACGAGTGTGGAGTTCGACCCCGCAACCATTGAAAGATTCCTGCTGGCGCAGAAGGACATCAATGGAGTCAACGGGATTCGCGATCTCGCAAAACCGAGCGGTGCCGGCGCGAGCAACGGAATTCTGTTCTTCACCGCCGATCTCGACAACGGGTCCCAAACCACCACATCTGAACTGGTACTGCGCTACGAAACCGATACTCCGTTGATCAAGCAGAAGCGATTCGACGACGAATTCCAAACCATCATCGCAGTGAACAACGCAGGATTGCCGGCGCCTGTAGCACGATGGCATGACTTCACAGGAGACTTTTTCGGCCGGCCCAGCTACATCACCAACCGGGTGCACGGGCAATGCCCGCCGTCAAGCATCTATGCCGAGGGAATTCTGCAAGACGCCGATCCCGCCACACGTAAATCAATGATGCTGGCGGTCGCCGACTATCACGGAAGGCTCCACGCAGCGAACATCGGTCCGGACCAGGTCCCGCATCTGACGAGACGAGGAACCGGCCCCACCGCCATCGAGCGGGAACTGTCGTGGTGGTTCAAGGAGGCGTCGTTGGCCTCTCCCACCCCAGACAAGATGGAGTTCCTGCGTCGGGCACACGATCGTCTGATCGCGGTCCAACCCGACCCGTACACCGCGCGCCTCGTGCACGGTGATGCCCAGTTCGCCAACTGCATGTTCGATGGGCCGCAAGTGTCGGCGGTACTGGACTGGGAGTTGAGCTTTCTGGGCCATAACGAATCCGACCTGGCGTTGCTCGTCCTATTCGCCGACGCCCTGAACCCTGTCGATGAGCCCGTCGACGGTGTGCCGTCAGAACAGGAATTCATCGCCGCATACGAGGCCTGCGCAGGTCGGCCGATCGCCGCCTGGGAGTTCTTCCAAGCCTTCAATCTGGTGAAGGTGACAACCGCAATGGTCTTCGGCGCCGCCACGATGCCGGGGGCCGACGAACTATTCACCCACTATGGCGCGCTGCTCACCGACGCGATCGATCGCATTCCGAGGTAAGACCCCGAGCGAAGATCGGCGGGGCCTTCAATACGAAGGCCCCGCCGACATCGCGCACGACGCACAGTTTCTGCCGACCGCGGATGCTGATTTCGCAGACTCTACCGAAACGGTTGTGGCAGAACGCCGAAGGGCACTGCACGGGCGCGACATGACCCGCGGTGCCTCGACGCCACGCAGCGTATTTCCTGCTGCGTAACCGCGTTGATCAGTGACTCATACCCAGGAGCTCAAAGGGGTCGAGATCCTCGATCTGCGCCGCATACCTGCGGGTCATCGCAGTGACGACCTCCGATGGCTGCATAACCGTGGGTACGCACATCCAGAAGAAACCGTGCAGACTATGCCGACGGTACTCTTCCCACAGCTCGTCTTCGGTCAGGGTCGGTCCACCGGCCGCGGCAAGCGTATCGCGATAGTGCGCCAACAGACTTCGCTCTTGTGCGCGTCGCTCTTCCGGTTCGAGAGCTGATCCCAGGAAGTATGCGACGTCGTGTGCCCAAGGTGCCAGACATGCGGTTTGCCAGTCCAGGTAGGCCGTTCGGCCGCCGGGGATTCGGTACAACTGGCCGGTATGAGCATCACCGTGATTGATGGTATGTGTCGACGCGTCGTCGTATTTCCACAGGGCCGCGAAGGCTGCGCGTACGTAGTCGCCGTCCTGCATGTGAGCCGGCAGCTCCGGCACCTCATCGCGGGACACCAGAGGCCCGAACATCTCAGGGCTCAGCATCACCTGGAATGCCTGCCGCGCCGCCTCGACACCCACCGGCATCCACTCGAACCGGCCCGGCTTCGTACCCCACGTCTCGGCATGCAGGTTTGCGAGCAACTCCAGCGTCTGAGCTGCAGCATCGACACCCCACACGGTCACCGCGTCGCAAAACTCGGCGCCGCGAACAGTGAGATCCTCCATGATGACAATGCCCTGGTCCGATTCGCTTGCGGCGTAGAACCCTTTGGGATGTTCAACGGTGAGCACCGGGGACAGATCCCTAAAGAAGGCGCCCTCAAGTTCGTAGGCGGAGCCCAAACCGAACGCACGGCTGCGCTCATCGAATCCACCCTTGATGCACACACGCTCGGGAAGGCCCTGCGAGTCACCAACATAGGTCAACCGAGCGAACACCTTGGTCGCCGAGCCCCAGATGATCCGATCCACTTCCAGCGAGGACACCGTTAAGCCCGGACGTTCGGCGGACAGCGCTTCCGTCGCCCATTCAGCGGTCAGATCAGAGACATCGCGGACCAGAGCAGAGGCAGACATCGACTTCATGGCCGTGACCATATACGGCGTCTATACGTGATGTCAATCACTCACAACCGGTGTTAAGCGCTTTCGCCGGCCGCGCTGTGCGCGAAGACGAAAGATGAGGGCGCGCCGTCGAGCAAGCCTGCAAGGACCGGGCCGTACTCGGCGAGCGCTTCCGACCTCAGATGCACCTCGCGCGCAGCCTCATCCGCATACGATTCGACAATCGCGTACACATCCTGGTCTACGACTGGCCCCCAAGTGACGCCAACACAGCCCGGCTCGCTCTTGACGCGTTCTAAGAGCTCGGCAAGGTTTTTTTCGAACTCGGCGACGTCGTCGCGCTTTGGTTTCATGGTCACAACAACAGTCAACATTGTTGAACGATAACCTGTTTCAACACGATGGCTAAACCGGTCCCGGATGTGCTGCACCCCATCCTGCGACGCGGTCGCCTTGGAACGTGGGACGGCCCGTCCGCTTCGAATGCGTCCTGAGGGTGAACAGTTCGACGACATACAACGGTACATCTCAGGTTCCTTGGTGATGTGCAGGATCGACATGTCCTTCCATCAAGCTGATTCGGTCTCTGGTCGTGCACAGCCGAAAAGCATCGTTACGATCCAGGCATGGAAGATGCGCTTCAGCGTTACGACGATCGCGAGACCGCAGAGATCCAACGCCCCGGACCGCAGAACATTCGCGAGGTTCATGGCTACGCGGGTTCGGAAAGGATTCGCTCCGGCATCTTGTGGCGAAGCGATGCCCCGGCAGAGGGGGATTCACAGTGCACGGCAGATCACTGGCCACCCGCCACCGTCATCGACCTTCGATCGCCGACTGAATACGCGACCTCGCACCCATTGGAAGACTTCGGCGTCCGTGTCCATCGGATTCCGCTCTCGAGTCGGTTGAACCTCACAAGTTTCGATGCAACTCATGTGCCGGCCGTCGGCGGGATCGGATCGCTTTACATCGCCATCTTGGATGGTGCACGTGATGCGATTGTCGAGGCTCTTGAGGTACTCGCTGGGTCAAAGTCACCCATTCTCGTCCACTGCGCCGCCGGCAAAGATCGCACTGGCATTCTGATCGCTACGGTCCTAGCCGCACTCGGCGTAGAGCGACGATGGATTGTGGCCGATTATATCGAGACCGAATCGAATATGACTGCTGTCATGTCGCGCATCGAGCAACTTGAGCCCGATACTGCGGCGAAGCTGCGCGCGCTTTTGCTGACCATTCCAGAGGCACTCAGTGCGCCCGCAGAAGCCATCGAGACGGTGCTTGACATGTACGAGGAGCGCGGAGGGGCTGCGAGTTGGCTGCTGGCCTCCGGTTTGCGTCCGGAGACGCTGGCGATCCTTCGAGACCGGATTCTCGAACCCTGCGGGTGATAAGAGCGCGCTAGAAGTTACAGGGTAGCGCGCGGACCGCGTGCACGAAAGTCGTCTGCCAAATAGGACGGTTCGCCGACCTCGATATCCGGGATCTGGCGCAACAACTCCCCGAAGATGGCTCGCAGCTGCGCTCGGGCGACGTGCGCGCCGAGGCAGAAATGTCGTCCGCCCCGCCGAATCCGACGTGCGGATGGGGGTGCCGACCCAGATCGAGGCGGTGCGGGTCGGTGAACACCGCGCTGTCCCAGTTGGCCGACGAGTAGAACATCACCACCTTCTCCCCCGCACTGATCTGTGCGCCGCCGAGTTCGCAATCGGTGGCCGCGGTACGCCGGAAGGTCATCACCGGGGTGGCCCAGCGGATGAACTCGTCGACGGCGGTGCCGATGCGCTCGTCGAATCCGGCCAGCAGCCAGGCGCGTTGGTCCGGGTTGTCGGTCAACGCCTTCATAAGATCGGTCAGCCGGGCACCCTCGATCTCGGCATGCACCAACGCACTGAACAGATCGTCGCCCGGGTTTTGGCGTCGTTCGGCGGCCAGCGCGAGCGCCACCTGATGTAGGTACATCTGATTGGTAACCAATACCTCCAACGGGTTCCGGCCGTCCAGATAGATCGGGTCGCCCCAGGAGACCAGGGCGTCGGCGGCCGCGGCCGCCTGACGACGCTCGGACTCGGCGATACCGACCGTATCCGACAGTCGAAATGCAAACTGCGCTACTTGATGCCCTCGAGCAAGTCGGAAGCCGTCACGCCTAACGCCTTCGCCAAGTCACCAAGTCGTTCGTAAAGAAGCCCTCGTCTACCAAACTCGACATCGATGATGATGTTCCGGGAGACCCCGGACTTGAACGAGAGTTCCTCCTGCGTCAGGCCACGTTCGATGCGTAGTTCAACGATGCGCGCACCCACTGCACGACGCCGCCTCTCCCAAACTTTCACGCGTTTGGGATCGTCCTGGCTGGGGCGGGTCGGCACGTCTTTAAGTTATCAGGCACGCACAACTTGACGGCAACGTCCGCTAGCCCGGACCGCTACTCCATACCGTCGACAAGTTCGGAAGCAGTCACACCGAGCTCGTTGGCAATATCGATCAAGCATTCAAAGGCGACTCCGCGCCTACCACTTTCGACAGCTTTCATGACGCCGGCCAAGAGTCCGACCCGGCGCGCCAGTTCCTCCAGACTGAGTCCACAATCTTCCCGCAGGTGGGTGATCCGCGATCCGACGTAACGACGCCGGCGCTCCGAAACTCCCGCACGACCGGCTCCTGTAGAAAGTTCAGCTCCGCCCTCGTTGACCTCGTCCACTCGCCAATCTTAGCCCTACTAGTAGGGCATTTGATCTGACCGGCCAATCCATTTCACGCCAGGCGCCCATCGGGAAGTTGTCTCAGATTCATGTCATATATGAAATCGACATGACAGCCATCGTGAGAATATGACACCGGTTTTGAGAATCTACAATTGACGGACAACCCGGGGCGAGGCGAGCATGTCCGCATGCGCTATGTCGTTACCGGCGGTACCGGGTTTATCGGCAGCCGGTTGGTCACCCGATTGCTGGCCCGCCCGGACACCGCCGCGGTGCACGTGCTGGTGCGCCGCGACTCCGTCGGCCGGTTCGAACGCCTCGCGCAGCACTGGGACGAGCGCGTGCAACCGCTCGTCGGTGACCTCACCCTTCCCGACCTCGGGCTGACCGACACCACCGTCGCCGAGCTCGGACACATCGACCATGTGGTGCACTGCGCCGCGGTCTACGACCTCACCGCCCCCGAGAACCGGCAGCGCGCCGCCAACGTCGACGGCACCCGCGGGGTGATCGCGGTGACCCGCCGCCTCGGCGCGACGCTGCACCACATCTCGTCGATCGCGGTGGCCGGGGACTTCGGCGGTGTGTACACCGAGGACGACTTCGACGTCGGCCAGAACCTGCCGACGCCGTATCACCGCACCAAGTTCGAGGCGGAAGCCCTGGTGCGCGCGGCCGACGGGCTGCCGTTGCGCATCTACCGTCCCGCCGTGGTGGTCGGCGACTCCCGCACCGGTGAGATCGACAAGGTCGACGGGCCGTACTACTTCTTCCCGGTGCTGGCGGCGCTGGCGGCCCTGCCCCGGTTCACGCCGATGATGCTGCCCGACGTCGGGCGCACCAACATCGTGCCGGTGGATTTCGTCGTCGACGCGGTCGCCGCCCTCATCCACCTCCCAGGCCGGGACGGCCAGACGTTCCACCTGACCGCGCCGAAATCGGTCGGCCTGCACGGCATCTACCGCGCCGTGGCGTCTGTGGCGGGCCTGCCGCCCCTGATCGGGTCGCTGCCCCGCGCGACCGCCGCGCCGCTGCTGCAGGTGCGCGGCAGCGCGCGGGTGATCCGCAACATGGCCGCCACCCAATTGGGCATCCCCGGCGAGATCCTCGACATCGTCGACCGCGCACCCACGTTCACCTCCGAACACACCGACGCCGCACTGCACGGGCTCGGGATTCAGGTTCCGGACTTCGCGGCCTACGCGCCGCGGCTGTGGCGCTACTGGGCCGAGCACCTCGACCCGAACCGGGCCCGCCGCGACGACCCGGCGGGACCGCTGGTCGGCAAGCACGTCGTCATCACCGGAGCGTCCAGCGGGATCGGCCGGGCCTCGGCGATCGCGGTCGCCGGCCGAGGCGCGACGGTGTTCGCGCTCGCGCGCAACGCCGAGGCGCTCGACGACCTGATCGCCGAGATCCGCGCGGCCGGCGGGGACGCGCACGCGTTCACCTGTGACGTCACCGATTCGTCGGCGGTCGAGCACACCGTCAAGGACATCCTCGGCCGGTTCGGCCACGTCGACTATCTGGTCAACAACGCCGGCCGCTCGATCCGGCGTTCCGTGGTGGCCTCCACCGACCGGCTGCACGACTACGAACGGGTGATGGCGGTCAACTACTTCGGCGCGGTGCGGATGGTGCTGGCGCTGCTGCCGCACTGGCGGGAGCGCCGGTTCGGGCACGTCGTCAACGTCTCCAGCGCCGGCGTGCAGGCCAACAACCCGCGCTACAGCGCCTACATCCCGTCGAAGGCGGCCCTGGATGCGTTCGCCGACGTCGTCGGCACCGAGACGCTTTCGGACCACATCACGTTCACCAACATCCATATGCCGCTGGTGAAGACACCGATGATCGCGCCGTCGGGCCGGCTCAATCCGGCCCCGGCGATCTCGGCCGAGCACGCCGCGGCGATGGTGGTCCGCGGGTTGGTCGACAAACCCGCCCGCATCGACACCCCGATCGGCACCTTCGCCGACTTCGGGATGTATCTCACGCCGAAGCTCGCCCGCCGGTTCCTGCACCAGCTGTATCTGGGCTACCCCGATTCGGCTGCGGCGCGCGGGATCACCGAGGATGACACGGTGCAGTCCCCCCGGCAGTCCCGAACCACACAGTCCCGAATCACACAGTCCCCCGTACCGTCCGTGCGCATCCCCGGTCCGGTCAAGCGCGCCGTGCGGCTGTTCCCCGGCGTGCACTGGTGAGCGGCGCGCGTCACCCCGTCTTCGTCGACGTCGACACCGGCGTGGACGACGCGATGGCCCTGGTATACCTGTTCGCCAGCCCCGAGGCCGAGCTGGTCGGTATCGCGTCGACGGCGGGAAACGTTGGTGTGCACGACGTGTGCCGCAACAACCTGGCCCTGCTGGAGTTGTGCGGAATCACCGGGGTCCCGGTGTCGCAGGGTTCGCAGACCCCACTCGTCGCGCCGCTGCGCACCGCCGAGGACACCCACGGTCCCGAAGGTATGGGCTACGCAAAGCTGCAGTCGCCGCGCACCGAGCTCACCGACCATGACGCCGCGCAGGCCTGGGTGCGGGCGGCGCATGACCATCCCGGTGAGCTGATCGGGATCGCGACGGGACCGCTGACCAACCTGGCGCTGGCGCTGCGGGCCGAACCCGCGCTGCCCCGCCTGTTGAAGCGCCTGGTGATCATGGGCGGCGCGTTCGACTACCGCGGCAACACCACACCGGTGGCCGAGTGGAACACCCACGTCGACCCGGAGTCGGCCGCCGAGGTGTTCGCGGCATGGACCTCGTCCGGCGCCGAGCATCTGCCGATCGTGTTGGGGCTCAACCTGACCGAGCACGCGGTGATGACCCCGGAGCTGCTGGGCCGGCTCGCCGAGGCCGCCGGGTCCTCCTCGACCCCGATGTCGGCGCTCGATCCACGCGGCACCGCGTCGACGGCGTCTCACCCGCTGATCCGGGTGCTCGAGGACGCGATGCGGTTCTACTTCGAGTTCCATCACGACCAGGGCGAGGGATACCTGGCTCATCTGCACGATCCACTGGCCGCCGCGGTCGCGCTCGACACCACCCTGGTGCGGTACCGGCCCGCCCCGGTCGACGTGGAGTTGACCGGCACGCTGACCCGCGGCATGACGATCGCGGACTGGAGCGGGCACTGGGGCAGGCAGCCCAATGCGCTCATCGGCACCGAAGTCGATCCCGCCGCCTTCTTCGACCGGTTCATCGCGCGGGTGGGCAGATTCGCCCGGCAGCTGGATCATTCGTAGACCCCTTCCAGATACCACCTCCTCTGCCGGTAGCACAGCAACAGCGCCTTCTGCGAATCCAGCAGCACCTGCGCTCTGGCCGTCCTGCCGCTCTTCGACGACGGATCCCACCACCGTTCGTCGACCGGCCACGGACCTGCCCACCACGACAACTGTCCCGACCGCCCGGGTGCCTGCAGCCGGAACGGCACGGCGCTGAACAGTCCGCGACCGGTGACCCGCACCGGGGCACCGTCGGCGTCGAACAGTTCGACCGGGTCGTCGAGCAGTACGGCCGGCGACGGCTCGGGCAGCCGTCCCGGCCACGGCTGCTCCGGATTCGCCTGGGGCACAAGCTCGTCCCCGAACGGCGTGAAGGTGATGCGTTCGGCGGGACCGCGGCCACCGCTGAGCACCGGAACCTTGACGGCGTCCGGACCCAGCAGACCCTGCACGCGCACCAGCGCCCGCCGCGCCCGCAGCCTGTCCTCCTCCCCGATGCCACCCCACAGTGGCAACTGCATGGCCTCAGCCGAGACCACCTCCACCGGGCGCAGGCGCAGCACGGTGATCGGGGCGGACGGCCGGTCTCCCGGGTTGCGCCGGTTCAGCCAGCCGTCCAACTGCCAGCGCACTCGGTCTGCTGTGGCGTCCTCGGTCAGCGGTTCAGCGCACCGCCAGACCCGTTCCAGCTCTTGACCGTTGGCCGTCACCGCATGGATCGCCAACCGGGTGCAACCCACCCCGGCCGCCTCCAGGCTGCGGTGCAGCACGCCGGCCAGCGAGCGTCCCGCGAAGGCCGCCGCATCCACCCGTTCGATGGGCGGATCGCAGTTCATCACCGCGTCGAGCTCTTCTTCCGGCTCCCGCCCGGACGGCCCGCGCGCGGGCTCCCCGCGCGCGATGCGGTGCGCGGCGACCGCGTCGGCGCCGAACCGGGACGCGACGTCGCTGCGGGACAACTCGGCGAACTGGCCGATCGTGCGGATTCCCATGCGCCACAGCAGATCCACCAGCTCTTCGCGCGTGACGCCGGCCAGACTGGGTTCGGACGCCAACTGCCGGATCGACAGCGTCGACAGGAACGGCGCGTCCCGGCCGGGGTCGATGATCCTGCCCGCCCGGGCCGCGAAGACCGCCGTGGGCAGTTGGTCGGCGATACCGACCTGACATTCGGCGCCCGCGGCGGCCACCGCGTCGACCAGTCGTTCCGCAGCGGTCTGCTCGGAGCCGAAGTACCTGGCTGCTCCGCGGATCGACAGTGCCAGCAGGCCGGGGCGCAGCACCTCCGCGCGTGGCACCAGATCGTCCACGGCGAGCGTGACGTTCTCGAAATGCCGGGCGTCGCGTGCCGGATCGGCGGCCGCGACGTGCAACTCCGGGCACCGGGCCTGCGACTCCCGCCGCCGCAGCCCCCGCCGCACCCCCGCGGCCCGCGCCGCCGCCGAGCACGCGATGACCCGGTTGGCCAGCGTGACCGCGACCGGCACCGTCGGTGGCAGACCGACCGAGGCCGCGGCGGCGACGGCGGGCCAGTCCATACACCAGAGGGCGAGCACCCTGCCTGCCATCTCATCCGCCCACGGCGCGTGCGGGATGCCCGACCGAGCGACCCCTGGCCCGCATGGCCAACCGCACCCTGCTGATCCGGCCGCATCCCGGGGTGGGTTTCCCGTCCCGGCCGCCGGCGATCTCGTAGCCGCTGACGCGGGCGTCCAACCGCGCGGAGGCTCCCTGCCAGTCGCCATCGGTGACCAGCAGCGTGCAGCCGCGCTGCCGAGCCCTGGCCACCACCGCCCTGGCCCTTCCCACAGGCACCGTCCGACCTCCGAGGCCCAGGACCACCAGGTCCATCCCATCCATCAGTACCGCGGCCACCTCCACCGGATCGGCCCCCGGTTCCGGGATCACCGCGATCCGGCTCAGGTCGGCGCCCATCTCCGCCGCGGCCAACAGACCGACATCGGGCTGACCGATGATCGCGACGTGACCCCCGGCCGCTGTCACGGCCGCCACCATGCTCAGCTGTAGCGAACGCGCCCCAGATGCCACCGCCACGGTTCCGCGCGGCAACGAATCCGGAAGCACCTCAGCCAGCGAATCGGGCATCGGCAGCAAACTATCCGGAGGCGCAGATGGCGACGTCGGCGCTGCCGCGGGCGTCGCTCCCCGACGGTTCGCGCCCACCCTGCCGGAGATCGACGCGATCTGTTTGCGAAGCTGTTCTACCTGTTCAGCGCGCGTAGCGGGACACCGGTTCACGCTCTGCGGTGTCGTCACAGCTGCACCTTTCACCCCATCCGACTCATATATTCTTCGAAACTTTGTTCGATGCCGCCAGTAAACACCTCCCCACCGACAAGCGTCAACAAGAGCGGCCCGCCTCCGACCATGCCACTGCGAAATAGCGACATTGACAAATGCCACCATTGGGAGTTGCATCCGAAGATGGCGATCGACATGGACGCGATGCTGGCCAAGATCAAGGACCGGCAGTGGGCACTGGCCGACATCGACTGGAATGCTCCCGGCGCGGAGATGATCACCGAGGAGCAGCGTCCGAAGCTCAAGGCCTTCATGGCCGACCTGTGCTGGATCGAGAACATCGGCGCGCGCGGTTTCGCCGCACTCGCCAAGAAGGCGCCCACCCCGACGATCGCCGAGATCTACCGCTACTTCCACGCCGAGGAGCAACGCCACGCCAACGCCGAACTGGCACTGATGAAACGGTGGGGCATGCTCGACGACGGGTTGGATCCCGAACCCCCGGAACCCAACGTGAACATCCGGTTGGCGATGGACTGGCTGGACAGCTACGCCGACGACATGTCGTTGTCGGTGCTCGGCACCGTCATCCCGATGCTTGAGGTCGCCCTCGACGGGGCACTGCTGAAGTTCCTCCTGGAGGAGGTCGACGACCCGGTCTGCCATCAGGTGTTCGAGAAGATCAACAACGACGAATCCCGGCACATCGCCGTCGATTTCGAGGTGCTGAACATGGTCGGGCACGCCGACCTGCGCCGGCTGGCGATCGAGTTCGTCGCAACCGTCGCCAGCCCCGGACTGATCATCGGGGCGATCATGTACATCCCGCTGCTCAACCGGATCCGCAACGAGATCGTCGGCATGGGCCTGGAACCCGAACGCCTCTACAACGCGGTGAAGCGCTTCCAAACCCTGGGTGAGCGAGGCGAATTCACTCACCGGGTGCCCACCTACCAGGTACTCAAGCGGCACGCCGCCGCCGTGGTGAACCCGGGCCATCCCTACCATCTGCTCGCCAATTCCCTGGTCTGGGTCTCCGAGCGCTATCCCAGGAAACTGCTCAGGCCGATCCCGAGCTGGTTCAACGAACTCACCCACGAACCGGCAGCCTGACATGACCGCGTCGGACCTGCGCGGCGTCGACACCTACCGGGGCGACCGGATCCGCGTCGAATCCTGGCACCAGGGTTACGATTTCGCCGGCAAGCGGGTCGCGGTCGTCGGTACCGACTCGCACACCGTGCGGATCGTCCCCGAACTGACAGGCATCGCCGCATTCGTCAAGGTCTTCCAGTGCGCGCCACGCTGGATCTTGCCCTATCCGGTCCCCGCGGAGTTCACCAAAGCGCCGGTGCTGCAGTGGGGTATCGCCCGCCTGGCCCAGGCACATCTACGCACCCAGGTGGCAGATCCGTGGCTTCGCCGCCAGCTGACCCCGGACCATCCGCTCGAGGCGGCCGAGATGCTGGTGTCCAGCGATTACTACCCTGCCTTACAACAAGCCGACTGCAAGCTGATCGACTGGCCGATCGCCACGTTCAGCCCGGTCGGTGTCCGCACCAGCGACGGCGTGGAGCACCATGTGGACACCATCGTCTTCGGCGATGCCCGCGGCCGCGATGCGCGATATCTTCGCTGATATGTCCGGCCCGATCCAGACCATCTTGCGCCGGCTGCGCCGCGGCTCCCGCGATGTGGTCGAGAGCGCGGTGTCGCAGTTGTTCGACGCCGCGGTCAAGCCGCACGGCGGCGCCGAATCCGGTGAGTACCGGATCGAGGAGCTTGCGCGGCTGGCGGGCACAACGACCCGCAACATCCGGGTGTACCGGGACCGCGGGCTGCTGCATCCGCCACTGCGGGTGGGGCGCATCGCGTTGTTCAACGACACGCATGTGACCCGGCTGCGGCTCATCACGTCGATGCTCGACCGCGGCTACAACATCGCCCACGTCAAAGAGATGCTGACGGCGTGGGAGCAGGGCAAGGATCTGGGTGACATGCTCGGCCTGGAGTCCGCGATCGCGGGAAGCTGGGCCACCGAGAAACCGCAGCGGATGCTGATCTCCCAGGCGCGCAGGCTGATCGACGACCAGGCCGGCTTCGACCGGCTGGTCGGTCTCGGGATCATCCGGCTCGACCACGACCACGCCACCATCGTGCGGCCCACCCTGGTGGAGGCGTTCATCGAGATCCGGCAGTACGGCATGGCCCTCGACAAGGTGATCGACGTCCACGAGCAGGTGAGCCCGCTGCTGGATCAGATCAGTGCGATCCTGGTGCAGGCAGGCCTCGACGAAGTGGTGGACAAGATCAACCCGGGTGCGGCGATGCCCGATGACGTCGAAGTCGCCGAGCTGATAACGACGTTGGTGCGCTTCCGCACCCAGGCGGTCTCCGCCGTCGGTGCCACGCTGGCGTTTTCGATCGAGTCGGCAGTCGAATCGGTCGTCGCCCGACTCCTGGGTGACCTGATCACCCGCGATGCCGAAGCCGCGGGCGAGTAGTCACTCCCACTCGATGGTGCCCGGCGGCTTGCTCGTGATGTCGAGCACGACCCGATTCACCTCGGGCACCTCGTTGGTGATCCGGGTCGAAATCCGTTCCAGCACTTCATAGGGCACCCGGGTCCAATCCGCGGTCATGGCGTCCTCGCTGGACACCGGCCGCAGCACGATGGGGTGTCCATAGGTGCGTCCGTCACCCTGCACACCCACCGACCTGACGTCGGCGAGCAGGACCACCGGGCACTGCCAGATCTGGTGATCCAGACCCGCCGAGGTGAGCTCCTCGCGGGCGATCGCGTCGGCGCGGCGCAGGGTGTCGAGCCGATCGGCGGTCACCTCCCCGATGATCCGGATACCGAGGCCCGGCCCCGGGAAGGGTTGCCGCGCAACGATTTCCTCCGGAAGTCCGAGTTCCCGGCCGACAGCGCGGACCTCGTCCTTGAACAGCAGCCGCAGCGGTTCGACGAGGGAGAACTTCAGGTCGTCGGGCAGTCCGCCGACGTTGTGATGGCTCTTGATGTTCGCCGTGCCGCTTCCCCCGCCGGACTCCACCACATCCGGGTACAGAGTGCCCTGTACGAGGAACTCGACCTCACCGTCAGCCGCGCCCAGGGTGTCGCGCACCGCGCCCTCGAAGGCACGGATGAACTCCCGGCCGATGATCTTGCGCTTGCCTTCGGGGTTGGTCACCCCTGACAGGGCTTCCAGGAACCGGTCGGCGACGTCGACGGTCACCAGGTTGGCACCGGTGGCGGCGACGAAATCGCGCTGCACCTGTGCCCGCTCACCGGCACGCAGCAGCCCGTGATCGACGAACACGCAGGTGAGCCTGTCGCCGATGGCGCGCTGTACCAGCGCTGCGGCCACCGCGGAATCGACACCCCCGGACAACCCGCAGATCGCGCGCCCGTCGCCGATCTGGGTGCGCACCTGCTCGATGAGGGCGTCGGCGATGTTGGCCGGAGTCCACGTCGCGTCGATGCCGGCGAAGTCGTGCAGAAAGCGGCTCAGCACCTGCTGTCCGTGCGGGCTGTGCAGAACCTCCGGGTGGTACTGCACACCGGCCAGCCGCCGGGCGCGGTTCTCGAAGGCGGCGACCGGGGCGCCGCTGCTGGTGGCCACCACGTCGAAACCCTCGGGCGCCGCGGTGACCGCGTCGCCGTGGCTCATCCAGACCGGTTGGACCGCGGGCAGGTCGGCATGCAGTTCTCCGCCGGCGACGTTCAGCTCGGTGCGGCCGTACTCGCTGGTCCCGGTACGTGCCACCGTGCCGCCGAGCGCCTGCGCCATCGCCTGAAACCCGTAGCAGATACCGAACACCGGGATGTCGAGGTCGAACAGCGCCGGGTCGAGTTGCGGCGCCCCGTCGGCGTACACGCTGGACGGACCGCCGGACAGCACGATGGCCCGCGGGTTGCGCGCCTTGATCTCGTCGACTCCGGCGGTGTGCGGGACGACCTCGGAGAAGACTCTCGCCTCGCGGACGCGTCGCGCGATGAGCTGCGCGTACTGCGCGCCGAAGTCGACGATCAACACAGGGCGGGGAGCTGCAGAATCCACCGGGACAGTCTAGTGAGGTGTGGGCCTCGGTGACGTCGGTGGGCGATGTGGCCACCGGAGCGCCCGGCGGTTCGGCGCACCCCCCTTGTCCGCCGAACCACCGGACCGCATCCGGCGACCACATCGGCTCCCCCGAGCACAGCAGATGTTATGGGCCGCGCCGCGCCGGCGTCTGTCGGCCGAACGGACGATTTCGCTAGTAGAGATCCTTCAAGCTCAGGATCCCGTCTTCGATGGCGCGCGCGAGCAGCGCGGACTTGGTCGACGCCGGCCGCCCGGCTGCGGCGTACTTGGCCCTGGCCCGTTGCAGGTGGGTGCGCACGGTCGTCGGTGCGATGTACAACCGCTCGGCGACGAGGTCCTTGCTCTCGGTCTGGAACCACGCCACCAGCACCTGTTTCTCGCGCTCGGTCAGCTTGATCCGACCGACGGTGTCGTCGTTCAGCATCGCCTTGCCCATCCGCGGGCCGACGTAGGGCGTGGCGGAGTGTGCCGAGTGGATCGCGTCGATGAGGTGGCGTTTTCCCTCGGACTTCACCAGATAGGTCACCGCGCCGAGTTCCAGACAGGTCAGGATGACCTCGTCGGTCGTGATGTGCGAGTACACGATCACGCGCCGACCCGCTGCGGTGAGTTCGGCCAGCGCGTCGAAGTCCGGCCGGTTGCCCTCGATCTGCAGATCCAGCAGCACCACGTCGATGTCGTCGGCCTCGCCGGAATAGGTGATGAAGAACTCCGCAGGCCGCATGAAGCTCTCCACGAGCTCGATCGGCGGGTCCGCCTCCGCACACCACGCCTGGATCCCGGCGTGCACCACGTCGTGGTCGTCGATGGTCACGATTCGGACCGACTTCTGCGCTGCGCCCTCGCGGGACATCCCCCGATGCCTCCCCCGTCAGATCTCTTCGGCAGATACCTGCCCCCCGCCCGGTATTTAAACTCAGCCCGGAACATGGCGCGACAGAAAGTCCGCGCATCGTTGCTGAATATGTCAATTTGTGATCAGCGGCCGCCGGCGGCCGAGAATTCATACGTTCGACCGACGTCACCGCGCCTCGTGCCGACACCTGTCCCGACTAGGTTGACACTCACGAGGTTCGCTGGGGAGGGCCGTGGCGACAAACGGGGGCGGCCGGGAACCGACGGCGCGGCATCAGCTGACGACCCGGGCCGCCGACATCGGCCTGTTGATGCGCAACACCGTCAACCTCGGCGTGTCGCTGGTCGCGCTCGCCGATCCGCTCTCCGTCGTGCTGCCGGCGGGCAGGTACCTGTTGGCCGTGCTTGCGGTGTGGTCGCTGTACCGCCTCGTGACCCGCTCGCAGTCCACCGCGCTGTTGGCCGCCGACTTCGGGGCGGTGCTGGCGGTCTGCCTGGCCATCCCGGTGCTGACGCCCACCGCGGACTTCTACACGTTCAACACCGCACCGCAGGCCATCGCGGGAACGGCCGTGGTGAGCCTGTCGGTGTCGGTGTCGGTGGTCGCCAGCATCCCGATGACGCTGGCGATCGCGGCAGCCTACGCGGCCGGCGCCGCCCAGGTCACGGGCTGGGAGGAGGTTTCGTCGATCGATGCGCTGTACTACTTCGCCGTCCAGTGCGCCACCGCCTCGATCATCCGGTTCATGCTGTTGCACGTCGCAGGAGCTGTGGACCGAGCCCGCGACGACCGCGCGGAAGCCGAAGTCGCCGAACGGGTCACGCATGCGGTCCGCGATTACGAACGCGAACAACTCGCCCTGCTCCACGACACCGCCGCCTCGACCCTGCTGATGGTCGGCCAGGGCACCTCGCTACCCCCCGAGCGACTTGCCGCCCAGGCGAGTCGAGATCTGCACCTGCTCAACGAGAACCACTGGGAGGCGCCGCCGCCACGGATGGACATCGTTGCGGCCCTGCACGAGTGTGCCGGGCATCTGTCGACAGCGGTGGCCTTCGACGGAGTGGACCGGTTGTGGTTACCGGGTGCGACCGCGTATCCGGTGATCTCCGCGGCACGGGAGGCCATGACCAACGTCGACCGGCACGCCGGCGCCACCATGCTGCACATCACCGTGTCCGGCAACGCGATCCGGCTGACCGATGACGGTGTCGGATTCGACCCCGATGCGCCCCGCCGCGGCCACGGCGTCGACGAGTCGATCGTCGGGCGGATGACCCGCGCCGGCGGCCGGGCCCGCATCACGTCGGCACCCGGCGCGGGCACCGTCGTCGAGCTGACATGGACACCGACGCCCCCGCCGAACGTTCCCGACGCCGCCGACCCTGACCGGCTCATCGACCGAACCCGGACCCGGTTCGGTCTGGCCCTCACCGTCTACGCGGTGGTGAACCTCGCCATCACCGTGCCGCAGGCAGACGCCGCCCTCGGATTTTTCGCCGCGTTCGGCGCACTCGCCGCCATCCCCGGAATCCTCTGGCGGCGTTGGGGTCTCGCATGGCCCGCCGCCGCAGCGGTGTTGGCTGTCGCCATCGCCCAACCCGCGCTGCTGCCCGCCGACCAGGTCGTCGGCTACGCACACTGGGCACAGGGCGCGATCGGATGGTGCGTCGTCCCGCTGCTGCTCGCACTGCCCACCCGTACGGGCGCGGCTGTCGTCACCGGATACTGGCTCGTCAACAGCGCGGTGCTCGTCTTCCGCGACCCGTCTGCCGAGACGTTCGTCAACATCGGCCTCGGAACCGCAAGCATCCTCGCCGTTCAGGTGTTCGCGCTGGTGTTCAACGGACTGATGCGCGAGGCCGCCACCGTCGTCGCGGTCGAGAATCAGACCCGGCAGCGGCTTGTGACCCGGGAACGCGTCTCACAGGCGCTGCGCGCCGAATATCAACGCCGGTATGCCGATATCGTCGCCAACGTCGTCCCACTGCTGGAGGAGCTGACCCGCGGCGAACCGGTGGATACGGACATGCAGTTGCGCGCCCGCGCCGAATGCCGGCGGCTGCGCACGTTGTTCGATCAGGCCGGCACTTTCGACCATCCGTTGATGCAGCAGATCCGGCCGCTGATCGACGCCGCCGAGGACCGCCGCATCGATGTCGTCATCGACGTCTGCGGCACGCTCCCGGACCTCACGCAGGAGCAGATCGCGACGCTCACCACGCCGTTGCGCGACGTGTTGCGCCGCGCATCGAATTCGGCGCGCATCGTGGTCACCGCGACGGGCGGCGAGGTCGAGGTCAGCGCGGTGGTCGACACCGCGGACGACGGCGCCGAGCCGGCCGGGCTGGACGGTGCCGAGGTGATCGTTCTCGGACGTGAACTCTGGTGCCTGATCGTCAGCGGGGCGCGGTGACGACGAGCTCGTGATCCCCGGTGGCCCAGGCCGTCGTGAAGGTGTCGATGCTGACCTGCTCGCCGCGGGTGTCATCGGCTCCGCTGTCACCGAGGTAGACGATGTCGTTGTCGAAGTCGATGGCCGCCACCGTGACCATGTGGTCACACTCGGTGCGGTCGTCGTCGGTGTCCCAGATGGTCGCGGCGTTCACGCACACCAGCGCTTGCCGCCCAGCACCCAGATAGCCCGCCAGCGCGTCGATTCCGGTGGCCTGTCCCCCGCTGCTCGCTTCGTCGTCGTTGGTGTAGTCGGCATTGATCCCGTAGTGCCTGAGCAACAGGACGAGATCGTCGGTGCAGGTACCGTGGCCGGTTCCACCGTCGGACGGGTCGATACTCTCGTCGTAGACCGGCTGTCCCGGGGTGCATTCGCTCGGTGTGCTGGCGGCGAGGTCGATGATCTCGCGTTCGGTCGGCGGCGCTCCGGTGAGTTCACCGATCACCGTCCGGGCGGCCAACAGACCGCAGTCGCTTTCGGTCTGGGGTTCCCAATAGCGGGTCGCCGCTTCCGGATCTCCGTACAGGCCGTCGGTCACCGGCGCGGCGGAACTCGGTGCCGCACCGAGAACCGACGCCGCGGCGACCACGACCGCACCGAACGACGCTGCTACCACGCGGCTGTTCACAGCGCGAAGCTAGCAGGCTCCCAGCGACCTGGGAGCCTGTTCGCGGCAATCTATCCGGTGGAGCTGACCGGTTCGATCGGGATCCTGCGCAGCGCCGCGGGCGCGTCGGCCGGAACCACCGGGTGCTTCGGTGCGACCGGCTCCAGCCGCCGGTACGGCTGTCCTTGCGCAGGCCGCAGGTCGTCTTCCCCCTTGTTCGGCCACAGCGCCGCCGCCCGCTCGGCCTGCGCGGTGATCGAAAGTGACGGATTCACACCGAGGTTCGCCGAGATCGCGGCACCGTCCATCACCGAGAGCGTCGGATAGTTCCACACCCGCTGGTACGGATCGATGACGCCACGCTCGGGCGAGCCCGCGATCGCGGCACCGCCGAGGAAGTGTGCGGTGAGCGGAATGTTGAACAGCTCGCCCCATGTGCCGCCCGCGACGCCGTCGATCTTCTTCGCGATGCGCCGGGTGACCTCGTTGCCGGCCGGGATCCAGCTCGGGTTGGGTTCGCCGTGGCCCTGCTTGCTGTCGAGCATCCGGAAGCCGAACTTGGTCTTGCGGGTGTAGGTCGTGATCGAGTTGTCCAGGTGCTGCATCACCAGCGCGATCATGGTGCGTTCGCTCCACCGGCGCGGGTTGAGCAGCCGCAGTGTGCCCTTCGGGTCCTCGCGCGCGGTCTCGACGAGCTGACGCCACCGCGGGGTGTCGGTGCCACCGGGCCCGGTGCCGTCGGTCATCAGGGTCTGCAGCAGACCCATCGCATTCGAACCCTTGCCGTAGCGCACCGGCTCGACGTGGGTGTCCTCGGTCGGGTGGATCGACGAGGTGATCGCGACGCCGTGGGTCAGGTTCAGGTCGTCGCCGACCTTCAAACGTCCTGCGCCGACGATGGATTCGGAGTTGGTGCGGGTCAGCACACCGAGCCGGTCGGAGAGCTTCGGAAGTTTGCCGCGGTCGCGCATCTTGAACAGCAGCTTCTGGGTGCCGTAGGTGCCGGCGGCCAGGATCAGATGTTCGGCCGTGAAGGTCTTGCGACGGCGCCGCAGCTTGCCGCCGGTGCGCACGGTGTGCACTTCCCACAGGCCGTCGGGGCGCTGCTCGAATCCGGTCACCATCGTCAGCGAATGCACCTGGGCGCCGGCCCGTTCGGCGAGGCCGAGATAGTTCTTCAGCAGCGTGTTCTTGGCGCCGTACCGGCATCCGGTCATACAGGATCCGCATTCGATGCAGCCGGTGCGATCGGGGCCTGCGCCGCCGAAGTACGGGTCCGCGACGGTCTTGCCCGGCGTCTTCTCGCCGTCCGGGCCGAAGAACACGCCGACGGGGGTGGGGACGAACGTGTCGCCGACGCCCATGTCCTCGGCGACCTCCTTCATGATGCGGTCGGCGTCGGTGAACGTCGGATTGGTCACCACGCCGAGCATCCGCTGCGCCTGGTCGTAGTGCGACATCAACTCGGCGCGCCAGTCGGTGATGTCGCGCCACTGCGCGTCGTTGAAGAACGGCTCCGGCGGCACGTACAGGGTGTTCGCGTAGTTCAGCGACCCGCCCCCGACACCCGCGCCGGCGAGGATCATCACGTTGCGCAGCAGGTGGATGCGCTGGATGCCGTACATGCCGAACTGCGGCGCCCAAAGAAACTTGCGCAGGTTCCACGACGTCTTGGCGAACTCGTCGTCGGCGTAGCGGCGGCCCGCCTCCAGCACACCGACGCGGTAGCCCTTCTCGGTCAGCCGCAGCGCGCTCACGCTGCCGCCGAACCCCGAGCCGATGATCAGCACGTCATAGTCAGGCGTCATAGGACAAGTATGAACTTACCGGTCGGTAACTTGCTAGGGAGGCGACCCTAACGTGAGATTTTCGTCCTCGTCTACTGTCGTCGGAGTGGCGGACGGGATCACGGCTCGCGAGGCGAAGCGGCTGCAGACCAGGGAACGGCTGTTGGGGGCGGCCATCGCCGAGTTCAAACGGTCGGGCATGGCCGACGCCGACGTCGCCGCGATCGTCGCCGCCGCGGGCGTTGCTCACGGCACGTTCTTCTTCCACTTTCCGACCAAGGAACACGTGCTTCTTGAGCTCGAGCGCCGCGAGGAGGACCGCATCGCCAAGCGGTTCGCGACGTTCGCCAAGACCCACGACGATCTGGCGTCCACGCTGCGCGAGGCGGCCGATCTGGTGATGGGGCTGGAACGCCGGCTCGGGGCGGTGCTGTTCAAGGACTTCCTGGCACTGCACTTCTCCCCGACGCGCCCGCCGGCCGAGCACGGCGGCGATCATCCGGTGATCGTGCTGGTCGCGGCCCAGATCGAGAACGCCCGGCAGCGCGGGGAGATCGCCGAGGACGTACAGCCGATGAACAGCGCGATCTACTTCCTACTCGGCCTGTACGCGCTGTTGATCACCACCGACAAGTCCACCGGCAGGTCGGAGCTCGTGGACGACTACCTGACCCGGACGCTGCGCAGCCTGCGGTGACCGTCAGCGTCCGACGGTCAGCCCGACCTTCTGGAATTCCTTGAGGTCGCAGTAGCCGGCCTTGGCCATCGAGCGGGCCAGCCCGCCGACCAGGTTCAGCGATCCGAACGGGTCGTCGGAAGGCCCGTTGAGCACCTGCGCCAGCGACGGCCGGTCCTCGTCGACCACCTGCAGCAGCGAACCGCGCGGTAGCGACGGGTGCGCGGCGGCGGCCGGCCAGAACCAGCCTCCGCCGAGCGCCTCGGCCGAGATGGCCAGCGGGGTGCCGAGCACGACGGCGTCGGCACCGCACGCGATTGCCTTGGCGAGGTCGCCGGAGGTGTGGATGTCGCCGTCGGCAAGGACGTGGACGTACCGCCCGCCGGTCTCGTCGAGGTACTCCCGGCGAGCCGCGGCGGCGTCGGCGATCGCGGTGGCCATCGGCACGCTGATCCCGAGCACCTCGTCGGAGGTGGTGACGCCTTCGGTCGATCCGTAGCCGACGATCACGCCAGCCGCCCCGGTGCGCATCAGGTGCAACGCGGTGCGGTGGTCGAGCACGCCGCCGGCGACCACCGGCACGTCGAGCTCGGAGATGAACGTCTTCAGGTTCAGCGGCTCGCCCGCGCCGTCGTGGTCCTTGGCGACCCGCTCGGCGGAGATGATGGTGCCCTGGATGACCAGCAGGTCGATGCCGGCCTGGACCAGTGTCGGCGTCAGCGCCTGCGCGTTCTGCGGGCTGACGCGCACCGCGGTGGTGACGCCGGCCTCACGGATCCGCGCGACCGCGGCACCGAGCAGTTCCGGGTCCAGCGGTGCGGAGTGCAGCCGCTGCAGCAGACGGGTGGCCGCGGCGGGATCGGGATCCTTCTCGGCGACCTCGAGGACCTGCGCGATCTTGTCCTCGACGTCGGCGTGCCTGCCGATCAGGCCCTCGCCGTTGAGCACGCCGAGCCCGCCGAGCCGGCCGAGCTCGATCGCGAACTCGACCGACACCAGCGCGTCGGTCGGATGCGATACGACCGGGATCTCGAACCGGTACGCGTCGAGCTGCCAGGCGGTCGACACGTCCTTCGAGGAACGCGTGCGCCGCGACGGCACGATGTTGATGTCGCTGAGCTCGTAGGTGCGACGGGCGGTCCGGCCCATGCCGATTTCCACCATGTCTCGCATGTTGACTCCCCTGTTTGGCCCCGTAGACCCTAGCGGGTGGTGTAGTTCGGCGCCTCGACGGTCATCGTGATGTCGTGGGGATGGCTCTCCTTGAGCCCGGCCGCGGTGATCTGGACGAACTGGGCCTGCTGCAGCGCTTCGATGGTAGCGGAGCCGGTGTAGCCCATCGCGGCGCGCAGACCGCCGACCAGCTGGTGGATCACGGTGGACAGCGGGCCGCGGAACGGCACCCGCCCCTCGATACCCTCGGGCACCAGTTTGTCCTCGGACAGCACATCGTCCTGGAAGTAGCGGTCCTTCGAGTAGCTGCCCCGCAGGTTCCCGGTGGCGCCGCGCCCCTGCATCGCGCCCAGCGACCCCATGCCGCGGTAACTCTTGAACTGCTTGCCGTTGACGAAGATCAGGTCACCGGGCGACTCCGCGGTGCCCGCCAGCAGCGACCCCAGCATCGCGGTCGACGCGCCGGCGGCCAGCGCCTTGGCGATGTCACCGGAGTACTGAAGCCCGCCGTCGGCGATCACCGGCACGCCGTGCGGCGCACACGCGGCGACCGCCTCCAGGATCGCGGTGATCTGCGGGGCGCCGACACCGGCGACCACGCGGGTGGTGCAGATCGAGCCGGGGCCGACGCCGACCTTGACCGCGTCCGCGCCGGCCTCCACGAGCGCGGCGGCCGCGGCGCGGGTCGCGACATTGCCGCCGACCACCTCGACGCGGTCCCCGACGGCACGCTTGAGCCGCGCCACCATGTCGAGTACGCCGCGGTTGTGCGCGTGCGCGGTGTCGACGATGAGCACGTCGGCACCCGCGTCGGCGAGCGTCATCGCCCGCGTCCACGCGTCCTCGCCGACGCCGACGGCCGCGCCGACGAGCAGCCGGCCGTCACTGTCCTTGGTGGAGAGCGGGAACTGCTCGGTCTTGACGAAGTCCTTGACCGTGATCAGGCCGGTCAGCTTGCCGTTCCCGTCGACGATCGGGAGCTTCTCGATCTTGTTGCGGCGCAACAGTCCCAGCGCGGCTTCCGCGGACACCCCCTCCTGGGCGGTGATCAGCGGGGCCTTGGTCATCACCTCGGAGACCGGCTTGGACTGGTCGACCTCGAAGCGCATGTCCCGGTTGGTGATGATTCCCACCAGCGAGCCCGAGTTGTCCACCACCGGCAGCCCGGAGATCCGGAACCTCGCGCACATCGCGTCGACCTCGGCGAGGCTGTTGTCCGGGGAGCAGGTGACCGGGTCGGTGACCATGCCGGCCTCCGAGCGCTTCACGGTCTCGACCTGGGCGGCCTGTTCGGCGACGGGAAGGTTGCGGTGCAGCACACCCATGCCGCCGGCGCGGGCCATCGCGATCGCCATGCGCGATTCGGTGACGGTGTCCATCGCCGAGCTGACCAACGGCACCTTCAGACGGATCCGGCGGGTCAGCTGACTGGAGGTATCGGCTGTTGCCGGAATCACATCCGACGCGGCGGGCAGCAGCAGGACGTCGTCGAAGGTGAGCCCGAGCATCGCGATCTTGGTGGGGTCATCGCCGCCCGTGGGCACCGGCACCGCGATGGGGATGCTGCTTTCGGCGATCGACATGTAATGAGCCTTCCGTAACACCTGGAAAATTCCATCTTATCGGCACGGCGACCTGCCCGATGAGCGCTGGCGCGATACCTGGGGGGCTGCGTAGTCTGGGGACGTGCGAGACCACCTGCCCCCAGGACTGCCGCCTGACCCGTTCGCCGACGATCCGAGCGATCCGTCGGCGGCGCTCGACGCCCTGGAACCGGGGCAGCCGCTGGATCCCCAGGAACGCATCGCCGTCGAGGCCGACCTGGCCGACCTCGCGGTCTACGAGGCCCTGTTGGCGCACAAGGGAATTCGCGGGCTCGTCGTCTGCTGTGACGAATGCCAGCAGGATCACTACCACGACTGGGACATGCTGCGCGCCAACCTGCTGCAGCTGCTGGTCGACGGCACCGTCCGTCCGCATGAGCCCGCCTACGACCCCGAGCCCGACTCCTACGTCACGTGGGACTACTGCCGGGGTTATGCCGATGCGTCGCTCAACGAAGCCGCGTCGGAATCCGACGGCTATCGCTGACAGCCGAATTCGACTTCTCCTACTCACCCACTCCCGGGAGCAACACCGGCGTCGTCGTCGTCGGAACCACCGCCGTCGGTACCGCAGTCGTCGGTGACGGTGCGGGCTCCTCGGCCGCGGCCGGTGCGCTGGTCTGCGCGGGCGCGACCGCGGCAGACGTCGTCGCAACCGTCGTGCTCGGTGACGGCGCCTGTGACGGCGTGCTCGGTGACGACACGGTCGTCGACTGACGCACCACCGTGGTCGACGTCGGTGGCGCGGTCGTCGGTGGCACGGTCGTGGAGGAGGGCGGGACAGCTGTCGAGGACGGTGGCACGGTCGTCGACGACCGGGTCGCACCCACCGACGAGGACGGTGTGGCCGTCGTAGGCGCGGTCGTCACCGACGAGGGTGCGGTCGTCACCGACGAGGGTGCGGTCGTCCCCGACGAGGGTGCCGTGGTTGCGGAAGAAGGCGCGGTCGTCTCCGACGAGGGTGCCGTCGTCTCCGAAGAAGGCGCCGTCGTCTCCGACGAGGGTGCAGTGGTCTCCGACGAGGTCGTGCCGGGTTCGAGCAACACCGCCGGCAACTCGGGGAACGTGGGCAACGGGGCGCCGGGCGGCACCGTCGCGACCGGGTCCTGGGCCTCGACCTTGACCGTCAGCTCCTGCCACTGAGCGATCAGCTCTTCCTTCTGGTCGACGTCACCGACGGTCGCGACCGTCGTGGTGACCGCCTCCAGCTTGGCCTGCGCGCCCTGCCAGTCGCCCTGCTCGATGAGCTGCTGGACCTGCTGCATCTCGGTCTGGGCGGCCAGTATCACCGCGTCGTCACGGGTCTGGGTCTGCTCACCGAACAGCATCGTGCGCATCCCGTACAGCGCGTCGCCAGGGCCGGACCCCGCGACCACCGCACCGAACCCGCCGATGGCCAGCACCGCTGCCGCGGCCGAGCCGACGAGGGCGAGGGAGAACCGGCGACCGGGACCGGACGGCTTCGCGGTCGGCGTGCGGTACAGCGCCGCCTCGGCCTGCTGCGGGGTCGCGACGTGCCCCATCGGGGTCTCGCGCACGTCGTCGCGCCAGCCGGCCAGCAGTTGGGCCAGCTCGGCCTCGGCGTGGTCGGTGACGTACGGCTGCTGCTGGGCGCCCAGGGCGTCGAGCATCTGGTCGATGCGGTTGATCTCGTGCAGCGACGGATCGCCGCCGCTGTTCCCGCGTCCGAAGTCAGGTCGTCCGAAGTCAGGCATAGTCACGCCCCTGCCCCGTCGCCGTGATCTCCGCCTTCAACCGGGTCAGCGCGCGGTGCTGCGCGACGCGGACCGCGCCGGCGGTACTACCCACCGCCACAGCCGTCTCCTCCGCGCTCATGCCGACGACGACACGCAGGATCAGGATCTCGCGCTGTTTCTCGGGGAGCACCTGAAGCAGCTCGGCCATCCGCGCCGAGGACTCGGAGTCGATGGCCATCTGCTCGGGCCCGGCTTCACCGGAATATCGCTCCGGGACCGCATCCATCGGATCGGCCCGGTTGCGACCAGCTGCCCGGTGCGCGTCAGCAACCTTGTGCGCTGCGATCCCGTACACGAAGGCCAGAAACGGTCGTCCCTGATCCTTGTAACGCGGCAGCGCCGTAATGGCGGCCAAGCACACCTCCTGAGCTACGTCATCAGCTGAGAGACCGCTTCGTTCCGCGGTTCCCACCCGTGCCCGGCAGTACCGGACAACGAGGGGGCGGATGGTCTCCAGCACCTCCCGGAGTGCATCCCGATCGCCGGCCACTGCTGCAGCAACGACATCATCGAGACGTTCTCCCGAAATTGTCATCGTGAGCAGGCTCTCCAGCGTTACGTCGGGGACACACACCCGGAGGGGAGGTGGCCTTATCTGCCGATACCAGTCGGTGCCGGCTCAGCTAAACAATAACGACAGTCATGGGCACAATCCGGTTAGCGCGGGCGCCACACGCCGCCCCATCTCACGACGGTCTCCGCACAGCCGTCCCGAACAGCCCGGATTTCGGTCTCCGGGCGGGTCTCGGACCCGATGTCGGCGAGCATCGACGCGATCGCCCACTGCAGCGGCACGAGACCGTGCCGCTGCGTCTCGGCCAAGGCCGCGTCGCCCTCCCGTCGCGCCGCGGCCAGGTCGCCGCTGCTGCACAGCGCGGCGGCCAGCACGATCTGAGACTTCACCCGGTGTCGCACCGACACCACTTCTGCGGCCAACTGCACCGCCCGCTCGGCATGACCGACCGCGGTGGCTCCGTCCCCGCGGAACATCGCGAGCTCGGCCGACACCCAGGCCAGCCTGACCGCCGGCCGGGGTGAGCCGGCCGCTCCGACCGGCTCCGCGGCACGGTCGAGCGCGCGCGCCGATGCGTCGAACCGGCCGACGCCCAGCGCGTCGGCGGCCAGCCCGACGAAAGCGTCGGCCGCCGCCTCGGCGGTGTCAGCCGCCGCAGCCGCACGCCCGTCCCACGACCGGGCAAGGTCGTGCCAGCCGAGCTGCCGCAGAAACGACGCGCGGGTGCTGAGCATCAGCGACGAGATAGCTGCCAGACGGGGGGTGCGGGCCAGCCGGTCGAGGTCGGCGAGGGCACAGGCATAGCGGCCTTGGCCGCCGGCGGCGACCGCACGCAGCCAGAGCGCCTCGGCGCCGGTGGCCGCCGGGAGCGGCCACCGGCCGGGGTCGGAGCCGAATGCCGCATCGGCGAGTTCGTTTGCGGAAATCGCAGCAGTGGTGTCCATCGGGGGGCGACGGTATCAATTCCGGCCTGGTTTTAACATTGCGTCAGTTAACAGTTCGTGCACCCCGTGTTACCGCCATGTCAACGACGGGGCGGACAAAGGTGCACCGTTGTCAGTGTTTACTGAGAATTCGGCGCTGAAATGCCGGGTCATCGACCGTGACGCCACGGCGCGTTATCACCAGTTCCGTTGGGCAAAAGTCACTTTGATGAACGTGATGTAAATTCTCGGCCCGCAGGTATGCACTTGCGCACAGCACGGGGCTATTGACGGAAATTCTCAAGCCCTTCTACGTTGTGTGCACGAGTGGTCATCGGCGACTGTGCTCGGATTGGTTCCACGACTCACGCATCCGACGCGACGCGTACCGAGTCCGAGGGAAAGGTTCTCCATTGCCGCAGCCGCAACAACTTCCGGGTCCTAATGCTGACATCTGGGATTGGCAGATGCAGGGGGTTTGCCGGGGCGTCGACTCCGCGATGTTCTTCCATCCCGACGGGGAGCGTGGCCGCGCTCGCGCACAACGTGAGATGCGCGCCAAGGAGATGTGCCGGCGGTGCCCCGTGATCGCACAGTGCCGCTCGCACGCACTGGCCGTCGGTGAGCCCTACGGCATCTGGGGTGGATTGAGCGAGTCCGAACGCGAACTCCTGCTCAAGCGCGGGATCCGCCGCAGCGCCTGATCGCAGCCAGGCCGGATCCACCGGCCACCAGGCCGTGATCTTGATCGTCGGCCGCTCACCCGTATCCCCTTGGCCCGCCTTGGGTTTGCAACGGCAGCGCCGCGGCGCGCCGGCTGGCCGCCGGACCCGCGGCGGCTATTGCCGCCGTCTGATTCGCGGTGCTAGCCTCGAAATGTTCGGCGCCTCGATCTCGACGAGCGAACTGCAGTGCTGTGCAGCGTGGGGGGCTTCGTTCGCAGAACGAAAAGTGCTGCTGCACTCGGTTTTCGCGGCAGCGTGAGTGGGCGGCCGGCAGCGGTCCGGTTGCCGTCGACGCTTGAGAGCCGCGCATCCACCAGCAGTACCGGAAAGGCCTTCCAATGGCCGGTAGCGCACGACATCTTCGATCATGAGCACGTCATCCGAGCGTGCCGAACAGTTGCACCTGGTATCCCGTCTGCGATCGGCGTTCCCCGAACTGCCCGACGCCCCGACGGCGGACATGCTCGACCACCCGCGCATCAAGGCCTACCTCAAACCAGTCCACGACGTCGTCGGCGAACCGGACGCCCCGCTCAAGTACGAGAACAAGCAGTACGAGCAGTGGGAAGAACTGACGTACATCATGTGCGAGGTTCTGGGGGCGCGCGGCATCTGGATGTCCGAGGAACGCCGCCGGATCGGCAACGTCGACGTCGGACGTGCCCAGTATCTGGGGTTGCCGTACTACGCGCGGTGGCTGATCGCGGTGGCGCGGGTGCTGGTGGAAAAGCACCTCGTCACCTTGGGCGAAGTCAGCGAGCGGATGGCCGAGGTGCAGGCGCGCTACGCCGGCGGCCTGGACGGCAAGAAGCTCGAGGCGCAACCGAAATCGGTGGGAGACGGGTCGGGGGTTGCCCGCAATTCGCATCACACGCGGGCCCAGGGCATCGGCGATCCGCAGATCTATGCAGGTAAAGCCGGCGAGCCGGCCTTCGCCGTGGGCGACAGCGTCGTGGTCCGCGACATCCCGGTCATCTTCTACACGCGCACGCCGGAGTACGTCCGCGGCGCGACCGGACGCATCGCCACGGTGGCCTATGAAAGCCCTGCCGCCGAGGACGAGACGTGGGGCCTCACCGATGCCCCGGCGGAATGGTTCTACATCGTCGAGTTCGATATGCCGACGCTCTGGTACGGCTACACGGGAGCCCCCGAAGACAAGCTCCGGACCGAGATCCCGCAGCGCTGGCTCGCCCCCGCCTGACTGAAACTTCCTGCTGCAGAAAGGGGTTCGACGATGAGCCACCACGATCATGACCATGACCATGACCGCACGGTGAAACCGATGGTCGACGAGATCACCGACTTCGAAGTTCTGGAGATCGCGCTGCGCGAACTGTGCATCGAGAAGGGCCTCTTCACCGCAGAGGACCACCGCCATTTCACGGAGTTCTCCGAACAGATCGGCCCCACACCGGCGGCGCGTCTGGTTGCGAGGTCCTGGCTGGACCCCGATTTCAAGCAGTTGGCCCTGACCGACGCGCTGGCCGCCAGCAAGGAGGTCGGTGTGGACTGGCTGGAGCCCACGGGTTTCGGCACACCGAGCGACTTCACGGCCTTCACGGTTCTCGAGGACACCCCGACGCTGCACAACGTCATCGTCTGCGGGCTGTGTTCGTGCTACCCGCGCCCCATCCTGGGCAACTCACCGGAGTGGTACCGCACGCCCAATTATCGGCGGCGCCTCCCCCGGTGGCCGCGCGAGGTGCTCGCCGAGTTCGGCCTCTACCTACCCGCCGAAGTCGCTGTGCGGGTGGAGGATTCGAATCAGAAGCACCGGTTCATGGTGATGCCCATGCGACCGGAGGGTACCGACGGGTGGAGCGAGGACCAGCTCACCGAGATCCTCACCCGGGACTGCCTGATCGGCGTGGCGCTGCCGAAACCCGGCGTGACCTCCAACGTCATCACCGACACTCGCCCGGCCGTCCATCCGTAGGGAAACGCCATGACCACCAGAGACCAATCGCCGTCGGTCGAGTCGGTCGAAAGCCCGACGCTGAACGCGATCGTCGAACGCAACCACGTCTGGCCCGTGATGGCGGCGAAGTACGGCGTCGAGAACCCGGTTCCGCCTTGGAAGACCAGCCTGGACGGGCTCTGCGACGCACTGGACCGCGCCACTTGCGAGGCCGATGTGCCCGACTTCAAGCGGCGCCGGGACGAAGAGGACCTACTGTCGGCGACACGCTATGCCGACCTCCCCTACCCGGAGAACCAACTGGTCGCGCTCGCGCACTCCCTGCTGGCGCGCGGAGTGATCAGCGAGGACGACCTGCGCCGCCGGATGGCCGGCATCCGCACCCGCCTGGAGGCGTGAACCCCGTCGCTCAGCCGCGCGTACCCGTGGTGCGGTCCCCGGCCGCGGCCGCGAGTTCCCGCAGCACCCGGTCCGTGGCGTCCCAGTCCATGCACTTGTCGGTGACCGACTGGCCGTAGGTGAGCGGACGGGCCTCAGGGGCCTGTGCGCCACCGACGAGGAAGCTCTCCAGCATCACACCGCTGACCGGCAGCCCGTCACGCACCAGCTGGGCGACCTCGGCGCCGACCTGGGCTTGGCGCAGGTGGTCCTTGCCGGAGTTGGCGTGGCTGCAGTCGATGACGACCCGTCCCGGCAGGCCCGCCTTGACGAGCTTGTCGGCGGTGCCGGCGACGGAGTCCGCGTCGCAGTTGGGTCCGTCGGTGCCACCGCGCAGGATCACGTGGCAGTCCTCGTTGCCGAGGGTGCTGACGAGGGCCCCGCGGCCGAGGTCGTTCATCCCGAAGAAGACGTGTGGCGCGGCCGCGGCCTTCACGCCGTCGACCGCCACCTGGATGTTGCCGTCGGTGCCGTTCTTGAAGCCGACGGGCATCGACAAGCCGGACGCGAGCTGGCGGTGCACCTGCGATTCCGTGGTGCGGGCACCGATGGCACCCCACGCGACGGCGTCGGCGATGTACTGCGGGCTGGTGGGCTCGAGGAACTCGCACCCGACCGGCAGGCCGATGTCGATGATGTCGAGCAGCAGTTGACGCGCGAGCCGCAGACCGCGGGCCACGTCGAACGTGCCGTCCATCCCGGGATCGTTGATCAGGCCTTTCCAGCCGATCGTGGTGCGCGGCTTCTCGAAGTACACCCGCATCACGATCTTGAGGCGGTCGCTGAGCTGATCGGCCACCTTGACGAGCCTGCTGGCGTAGTCGAGCGCGGCGGCCGGATCGTGCACGGAGCACGGGCCCACCACGACCAGCAGCCGGTCGTCGCGTCCGGCGAGGATGTCGGCGATCTCGTCGCGGTCGCGGGCCACCCGGTCGGCCCGGCGGGCGCCCAGCGGGAACTCGCTGAGCACGTCGTGCGGGCTGGGGATGTCGCTGAAGCGTAGGACGCGCCGGTCAGAGGTGTTCTGAGAGGCGATCTGCTCCATGTTCACGGTGGTGCCTTTCCTGGTATGGGCACCTGGGTGATGGTCCGGCGCCCTTTAATGACGAAAGGCAGCGACCTGATGGTCACTGCCTGGGCTCCGGGAGGATGCGTGCTTAACGCTGCGCTTTATCGGCTCCGCCCGGAGCCTCGATAAAGCGCCAGTAGTCGGCACGCTGGATGTTCACGTCGACGAGGGTATACCGGCTCCGTCGTGCGGGCAAACCGCTCGCTGCCGGGGGCCGGCAAACCGGGCTAAGGAACGCGCACCCAGGGTGCGCAATTCCGCGATTCGAAGGCCTTCACCGTCGAGTTGATGTTCGCGTACATCGGACCCATCGAGATGTTCGTCGAGACGACGTTGTCCTTGTTGGTGTCCGGGGTGCTGTAGGTGAACCACAGGCACATCGAATCCTGGGTCGGCACGTCGTTGATCCAGACACCGAAGACCGATGCCGTCCCGTCCGTCCGGTAGAGCCCGGGGCTGATGTCCGGACCCACGAGGAAGAACCCGTTACCCGGAATCGGATCGATCGGGGCGGCGCCGGCCTGCGGCACGGGTGCACCCACAACCGCGACGGCGCACAGAGAAACAATTGCGTGACAGCGTCGCGATCCGGTCATGCCTGCTCACCTGCCTGTGCGATCTCACACGCAGGTTAGGCGTTTCGGCGGCTAGATACAGACGAATCCGCTGACCAGACCACTGGGATCGGTCGCGGTGACGCATGCATCGACGCTGCGGTTGAAGTCGGCTCCCGCCCACTTGCCGACGGGTCCGTGCCCGGGGCCGCGTCCCCAGTGTTTCCAATCGTCGTGATGAGGCTTGTCGGTGCTGATGTCGACACCCGGAGTAATGGGCGCCGCGTTCGCCACAGCCGCTCCTACCCCGCTCCCCAGCCCGAGCCCGATTGCCAGTACCGCACCAGCAAAAAGCCGACCCCGATTCGTGATCCTCTTTTCTCCCATAACGTTTCAGCCTACTGCTTAAGCAAGTTAATTTCATCGACCGCTAATTGACGTGCGCGGCAATGAAATTGGAGCTCTCTAAGGTCTGTTCTCAATCATGTTGTAGCGCAATCGCTTCGACGTCCGGCGGCTTATCCGGTCGGCGAGGTCCGGTGCCCGATCTTGTCCGGCGTCTCCAGCGGCACCCTGGTGCGACGTTCAGGAACAGGCTGAACCATCCGATGGTGACGATGTACTTACGGGTGAGCGTGGGCCCGAATCGGACCAGCAGAGCCTGCAGCGTGTCGTCGATCAGGGTCGCGCGTGATGGCCATGGCCGTCATCCTCGGGTTCATCCCCTTGGATGCCGCCTCAGCTCGCGCCGAGAGGACACTCCGAGTTTGGCGAAGATCTTGCTCAGGTGCCATTCCACTGTCCGGGGACTGATGAACAGGTGGCTGGCGATCTCGGAGTTGCTATAGCCGTCTCCCGCCAGTCTCGCGATGTAGCTTTCCTGCGTCGTCAGGGTCACCGTCGACGTGCTGCCACGCTCGTCCTGCATGGGCTCGCCTGCTGCCGCGAGTTCGCGGCGCGTCCGCTCGGCGAAGCCGTCGGCCCCCATATCGGTGAAAATCTCGTGAGCGATGCGCAACTGCCGGCGGGCGTCGGTTCGCCGGTTCTGACGTCGCAGCCACTCGCCGTAGACGAGGTGCGTGCGGGCGCAATACACGACGACGGGGCTACGCCGCAGGTTCGCTACTGCTACTTCGTACTCGGCTCCGGCGTTCTGACCATCATCGATGAGTGCCCTGCAACGGGCCGCGAGACCCAATGCGCTGTCCGAGCCACTGGCCTCCGCCCGCTCCGCGAGTTCGTCGAGCGCCGCTTCGGCCGCACCACGCTGGCCGCATCTGATCGCCGCCTCGACCATCTCGACCAGGATGTAGCCGCGCAGCGCGATATCGTCGTACTCCAACGCCGAGCTACATGCGGCGAATGCCTTGTCGTACTGGCGAAGTCCGGTGTGAAGGATCGCCGATGCGAAGTGTGCCTGGGCAATTGCACTGCCCTCGCCGCGTTCGGTCGCCTCCTTGACCGTCGCCTGCACGATCTCCCCGCACAGCCGCTCCTGTCCGCGGTATGCGGCGAGATACGCCTCGACCGAGCGGTGGGGTGGCGTGCCCGTCGCTTCGGCTATGGACCTGGACTGCTCGACCAGCGCAGCGGCCTGCTCGAAGTCGCCAGTGTTGACACATGCGCCCGCGTTGGTGGTCAGAACGTTGGGAAGGGCCGTCAATTCACCTGCCGCGGTCAGCAATTCAAGCTGACGGCGGCTCAAGGCGTTATAGGTGGCCTCTTCGAATCGTTCCAGCAGGACACGCAGTGCGATCAGATGCCATCGCGGATCGGCAGTGCCCGCCTTGTCGTCGTCCAGGTACGCGGTGATGGCACGCTTCAGCATCGGAGCCGCGGCGACATATCCTTCGGTGAGTCTGACCACCGTCCCGTCCAGCAACAGGTCGACCGCTCTGGGCGGTCCTGACAACCTGGGGGCGTTGCGCGCTGCCTCCGCAACGGCTACCGCTGTGGAGAACCGGCCGACGATCGCCGCCGCCATCAGGGCTTCGAGATAGGTCTCCCGCGCGAGCGCGGGATCGAGGTCGCGAAGTCGTTCAGCAGCCGCCAGCAGTAACGGGGGCGCGTCGCTGCCACGGTTGGTGGCGAAGGCGATCTTGGCGCGCACCAGATCCGCTCGCACACCGAGTAGTTCGTCATCAGCGCCGGTTACCGCCTCCAGTAGTCGGGCTGCGGCCTCTGGGTCACCCGCCTCCAGCTTGGACAGGGCCGCCGCCAGTGCCCGCTCGGCACGACGGACAGGGTCCGGTGTGAGTTCGACGGCATATGCCAAGAACGCTGCCGCCGCGGCACTTCCACCCCGGCGCCGCGCCCGCTCCGCTGATTGCACCAGCTCCACGGCCACACCTTCGCTGGGTGCCTCTGTGGCATGGGCGTGGTGCCAGGCGCGATGCTCATCCGCAAGCCGGCCCGAGATCACGTCGGCCAGTGCCGCGTGCGCCTGCCGCCGCTGCGATGGGACGGCGTCGCGATATATCGCCGAACGCACGAGCGGATGGCGAAATCGGAGTCTGGTGTCTACGCTCACCAGGCCGCTCCGCTCCGCCGGGACACCGGCGTCCGCTCCGATTCCGAGCCGCGCGGCGGCGGCCCACAACCATGATGGTTCCCCGGTGGGCTCGGCGGCTGCCAGGAGCAGAAGCATCCGCGTCTGCGACGGCAGTTCGCGCAGCCGCTGACCGTAGGTCTGCTCGATCCGCGCCGCCAGGGGCTTGGCCGCCGTGAGTCCGTACCCGCCCGCCAACTGTGCCCGCGGCAGCGCACGGTTCAATTCGAGCAGCGCCAGCGGATTGCCGTCCGCTTCGGACAATATGTTGTCGCGAACGATGTCGTCGAGGCGGGCGGGCATCATCGAGGAGAGCAGTACCCGGGCATCGGCATCGGTGAGGCCGCCGAGATGCATTTGGGGCAGCGCGGCCAGCTCCTGCTCGGCCTGCAGGTCACGCGCGGCGAAGATCATCGCAACGGGGTCGGCGGAGAGTCGGCGTCCGGCGAACGCGAGCGCCTGGAGCGAGGCGCGATCAACCCACTGCGCGTCGTCGATAAGGCAGATCGTGGGCCGCTGCGCCCCCGCGTCTGCGAGCAGCGATAACACCGCCAGACTCACCATGAGACGATCCGGTGCCGCGCCGTCACGAAGACCGAATGCCACCTGAAGCGCGTTCTTCTGTGGGCCGGGTAACCGGTCGAGAGAACCCAGCAGTGGGGCACACAGTTGCTGAACCCCGGCGTAGGCGAGTTCCATCTCTGATTCGGCACCGCTGAGCGTGATGACGCGCAGGTCTGCGGCTCGATCGCGGACGTCCCGCAGCAACGCGGTCTTGCCGATACCGGCTGCACCCCGAAGGACCAGAACCGCGCTTCCGCCGCCGCGGACGCGGTCGATCAATGCGGCGAGCTGCTGCTGCTCGGCGCGCCGACCCACCAGTGTGTCGCGTCCGGCGTCGCCGACCATGCGGTGATCTTGACATGGCGACTCGACCACGGCAGCCGAAGTGCCCTGCGGCTTTGCACCGACCCCGTGCTCCCGGGTGTTCACCGACCCGTGGTTTGTACGGGGTGAGCATCGCCGGCCGTGGGATGGGATGTGGGCAGAAGTCCGCAGCGATATTCCGAAGGGTTGTGAAGATGGCCGATAACAAGTCCGTCCATGAGGTGACGTATGACTTGCTCCGCTCACTGGGGTTGACCACGGTGTTCGGCAATCCCGGGTCGACCGAGCAGACCTTCCTGCAGAACTTCCCCGACGACTTCACCTACGTTCTGGGATTGCAGGAAGCCTCGGTGCTGGCGATGGCCGACGGCTTCGCCCAGTCCACCGGCAAGCCGGCACTGGTGAATCTGCACACCGCCGCAGGCACAGGCAACGCCATGGGCAGCCTGGTAGCGGCCTACCGGGCCAACACTCCGCTGATCGTCACCGCAGGTCAGCAGACCCGCGAGATGTCGATCGTCGACCCCTACCTGAACAACCCGGATGCGACGGTGCTGCCTCAGCCGTGGGTGAAGTGGGCTTATGAGCCGTCCCGCGCCGAGGATGTCCCCGCGGCATTCATGCGGGCCTACGCGGTGGCGATGCAACCGCCGACCGGTCCGGTGTTTCTGTCCATCCCGCTGGACGACTGGAACAAGCCGGCGCTCGGACCGGCCGTGGTCCGGTCGGTGAGCCACCGCGTGCAGCCGGATGCCGAGCGGTTGCGCGAGTTCGCCGCGCGGATCAGTCGGGCGCAGCGACCCATGTTGGTCCTCGGTCCCGAGGTTGATCGCGCCGGCGCCTGGGATGCCGGTGTCGCTTTCGCCGAGAAGCTGCGCGCACCGGTGCGCGGCGGCCCGTTGGCGCCACGGTGCTCGTTTCCGGAGGATCACCCCCTCTACGCCGGCCCACTGCCCCTGACGATCGCCGGTGTCAGCCAGGCCGTGGAGGGCTTCGATCTCGTCATCGTCATTGGCGCGCAGGTCTTCAGTTACTACCCGTACGTCGCGGGCGATTATCTGCCGGCGGGAACCGACCTTTTGCAGATCACCGTCGATCCGCACCTCGCCGCGGTCGCGCCGGTAGGCGACAGCCTGGTCGGCGACATGAAGACCGTCCTGGAGCAACTCCTCGACCTCGTTGAGGTGCCGGCCGACCGGCACGCCCCACAGGGACTGAGTCGAGATTTCAGCGCCGAGCTGCCCGTGGCGTCCGCTCCGCTGCTGCCCAACGACGTCTACGCGGTACTGAGCTCGGTCAAACCGGATGACGCGGCGGTCGTCATGGAGTCCACCTCCACCTTGGCGGACCTCATCCAGTGGTGGCCCACCCGGCGCACGGGCAGCTTCTTCGCCACCGGAAGCGGAGGTATCGGCTGGGGTGTCCCCGCAGCAGTCGGTATCGCCCTCGGCGACCGGGCTCGCGGCATGCAGCGACCCATCGTCGCCTCGATAGGCGACGGTTCGTTCCAGTACTCCATTCAGGCGATCTGGACTGCTGCACAGCACAAACTTCCGATCGTTTTCGTGGTCCAGCGCAACGGCGAGTACTGCGTGTTGAAGTCCTTCGCCCTTCTCGAGGAGACGCCCAATGTCCCCGGTCTCGACCTGCCGGATCTCGACATAGCAGCGCTGACAAAGGGTTTCGGGTGCCGGACGGCCACGGTAAGCAGCACAGGAGAGCTCGCCCAGGAGTTCAAGGCCGCCCTGGAAGCCGACGGGCCCACGGTCCTCGTCGTGCCGACACAGCCACACCTGCCGGTTCTGGGCTGAGCGATGCCGGTCTACACGTGCACCACCGTGCAGTCGGCACTGAGCGCCGACACCAAGGCTGATCTGGCCGCAGAGGTGACCCGAATCCACTCGATGATCAACCACGTTCCCGGCACGTATGTGAACGTCGTCTTCCATGAATTGCCGTTGGACGACGTCTACACCGACGGGCAGCCTGCACAACCGCTGTTGATCAACGGTTGGGTGCGCACCGGACATCCGGAAGCCCAAAGTAGCCAACTGGTCGCCGAAGTCGCCGCGGCGGCGTCACGGATAACCGGCATCCCTGCCAAGCGGGTCCTCGTCGTCATTCAGAACAGCCCCGCTCATCTGGCCATCGAAGGCGGCCGGGTGCTGCCGGCCCCCGGGGAAGAAGAAGCATGGTTACGAGAGCACAACGATGACTGAGATATCTACGCGCACTGGGCAAGTCGAGGATTTCGCCGCAGCGGTCGCCGCGCATGGCGACATCACCACCGACGAGGGCGTCCTCACCGAACGCGGCCGCGACTACTGGGGCGACGGAGGAATGGCGAGCCTGCTGGTGCGTCCCCACGGCCGCGACGACGTTGCCGCGATCATGCGCCTGGCCTCCGAGCACGGCGTCGCGGTTGTGCCACGCGGCGGCGCGTCGAACTGCTCTGGCGGAATGATGCCTGCCGCAGGCAGGGTACTGCTGGATCTCACCGGCCTGAATCAGATCCTCGACATCGACGCCGAGAATCGCCGCGCCCGGGTCGAAACCGGTGTTGTCAATTCCGATCTGCAAACGGCCTTGGCTCCGCACGGGTTGTGTTTCTCACCCGATCCGGTCTCGGCGCACCTGGCGACCATCGGCGGGAACATCATCGAAAACGCCGGTGGCCCCCACGCGCTGAAGTACGGCGTCACGTATAACCATGTCCTGAGCGTCAACGTGGTCCTGCCCGACGGATCGACGGTCACCTTCAGCGCCGACGACGAAGGCCCAGACCTCCTCGGTGTCCTGATCGGATCAGAAGGGACGCTTGGAATCATCACCGAGGCAACCGTCGCCCTGCGCCCGATCGCCGACGTCACGCACAGCCTGATGGGTGCGTTCGCCTCCGCGCGGGAGGCCGCCGACACCATCGCTGCAGTGATCGCCACCGGCGTGGTGCCGGCAGCCGTCGAGTGGTTGGACCGCGCAGGTATCGCAGGGCTGCAGCAGTTCTATGACACCGGCTATCCGCTGGACGCCGATTCAATAGTGCTCATCGACGTGGACGGAACAGCAGCGGAGGTGGAGCGAGATCAGGCCATCGTGGAACGGGTGTTAGGCGAGCGGGCGACCGAGGTCCGAGTCGCCGAGGACGACAAAGACCGCGCCGCATTGTGGTACGGCCGCCTCAACGCCCCCAACTCAGTGGTGCAGAGCGGCAAGGGCTTCTTCATCGGGGATGTCACCGTGCCCCGCGACCGGATACCCGAGATGCAAGAAGCCATTCAGTCCATCGCCGCACGCCATTCCGACGGCCTCCTGTTCATTGCGGTATGCGGCCACGCGGGCGACGGCGACCTGCACCCCACGACGTTTTACGACAAGGAGAATCCACTGGCGGCATCCGCTCTGGAAGCGGCGAACAACGAGATCATCGACGCCGCACTCGATCTGGGCGGCACCATCACCGGTGAGCACGGCGTCGGCACCGAAAAGATCCCGTTCATGACAAAACGCTTCACCTCAGTGGAGATTGCCGCACAACGGTCGATCAAGAAGGCGTTCGATCCTGCCGGACTGCTCAACCCCGGCATCATGCTGCCCGACGTATCCGACGAAGAGCCCGATACCGCCATCTTCGGCGCCGCCGTGCGCGACGCCCTGACGCGAAGCATCACTTTCGATCCGAACGCCGCGCTCACCGTCGGTGACAACACCGACGTCACCATCAACCTCGGCAACCTGAGTCTTGTCGTCGGCGCAGACACCACCATTGAGGCACTCAACCGCCACCTGGACGAGCATGGGGTGACGTGCCCTGCCGTGCCGACCGCCGGCCCGGAACGGACCATCGGAGAACTCGTCGCGACCGCGACCGGGACCGAACGAGAGGGCATCAGGCACGCCCTACTCGGCGCCGACGTGACCATCATCGACGGACAAACTCGCGCGCGCGTCGGCGCCGAAACCATGAAAGATGTTGCCGGATACGACACCAAACGGCTTTACATCAGCGCCCGCGGCGCCTTCGGCGCACTCGAAACCCTCATATTCAAGATCTCGGTAAAAGCGTGATCCGAAACGCCAAGGACGCTGCCGCGTTTCGTCCCGACAACCGTGGCGAGGCGCCGCCGCCCTAGCACGGAATCACCCCCGGTGAAGTTCTCACCGGGGGTGTTCCATTCAGCACTTCCTAGTGGTGGTGATGACCGTGGCCGTGGCCGTGGCCGTCATCCTCCGGCTCCGCCGGCTTGTCGACGACCGCGGTCTCGGTGGTCAGGATCATCCGCGCCACCGACGCCGCGTTGACGACCGCCGACCGGGTGACCTTCACCGGGTCGATGACGCCGTCGGCGATCAGATCGCCGTACTCCAGGGTCGCGGCGTTGAAGCCCTGCCCCGCCGGCAGCTCGGAGACCTTGTTCACCACAACCGAGCCGTCCAGGCCGGCGTTGGTGGCGATCCAGTACAGCGGCGACGACAGCGCGGAGGCGAACACCTCGACGCCGAGCAGCTCGTCACCCTTGAGCTCCGAACGCAGCTTGTCCAGTGCGGTACGGGCCTGCACCAGAGCCGCGCCGCCGCCGACGACGATGCCCTCCTCGACCGCTGCCTTGGCGGCGGCCACGGCGTCCTCGACGGCTTCCTTGCGCTTCTTCAGGTCCGTCTCGGTCGCAGCGCCGACCTTGATCACGGCGACGCCACCGGCCAGCTTGGCCAGGCGCTCTTCGAGCTTCTCGCGATCCCAGTCGGAGTCGGAGACCTCGATCTCGGCACGCAGCTGGGCCTTGCGGGCCTCGATGGCGTCCCGGGTTCCGCCGCCGTCGACGATCACGGTGCTGTCCTTGTCGACGACGACGCGACGCGCCGTGCCGAGGACATCCAGACCTGACTCACGCAGCAGCAGGCCCACGTCGGGGTTGACGACCTGGCCGCCGGTGACGATCGCGAGGTCGTCCAGGAACGCCTTGCGGCGGTCGCCGAAGAACGGCGCCTTGACCGCGACGGCCTTGAGCGTCTTACGGATGGCGTTGACGACCAGCGTCGAAAGCGCCTCACCCTCAACGTCTTCGGCCACGATCAGCAGCGGCTTGCCGGCCTCGGCGACCTTCTCCAGCAGCGGGAGCAGGTCAGGCAGCGAGCTGATCTTCTCGCGGTGCAGCAGCACCAGCGCGTCTTCGAGGACCGCTTCCTGCGAATCGAAGTCGGTGACGAAGTAGGCCGACAGGTAGCCCTTGTCGAAGCCGACGCCCTCGGTGACCTCCAGATAGGTCTCCAGCGTCGACGATTCCTCGACGGTCACGACACCGTCGTTGCCGACCTTGGTCATCGCCTCGCCGACGAGCTCGCCGACCAGCTCGTCACGCGACGAGACGGTGGCGACCTGGCCGATCGCGTTCGCGTCCTTGACCGGGGTGGCCGAGGCCAGCAGGGCCTCCGACACGGCGTCGGCGGCCTTGGAGATGCCCGCGCCCAGCGCGATCGGGTTCGCCCCGGCGGCGACGTTGCGCAGGCCGGCCTTGACGAGCGCCTGGGCCAGCACGGTTGCGGTGGTGGTGCCGTCGCCGGCGACGTCGTTGGTCTTGGTCGCGACGGACTTGACCAGCTGTGCGCCGAGGTTCTCGAAAGGATCCTCGAGGTCGATGTCACGCGCGATGGTCACGCCGTCGTTGGTGACGGTCGGCCCGCCCCAGGACTTGGCGAGAACCACATGGCGGCCACGGGGACCCAGCGTCACCTTGACCGCGTCGGCGAGCTTGTCGACACCGACCTCCATGGCGCGACGCGCGGTTTCGTTGAATTCGATCTGCTTACTCATGAATGTCTTTCCCTAGGGACGGGTGGGTGGAACGCGCACCGCCCCGGACATCACCCGTATGTACGGGAACGTCCGGGGCGGAACACGATTCGCTCTACTTGGAGACGACAGCCAGCACGTCGCGGGCCGACAGGATCAGGTACTCCTCGCCGTTGTACTTGATCTCGGTGCCGCCGTACTTGCTGTAGATGACCACGTCGCCCTCCGACACGTCCAGAGGAATCCGCTTCTCGCCATCCTCATCCCAGCGGCCGGGGCCAACTGCGACGACGGTGCCTTCCTGCGGCTTCTCCTTGGCGGTGTCGGGGATGACCAGACCGGAAGCGGTCGTGGTCTCGGCCTCGTTGGCCTGAACGAGGATCTTGTCCTCGAGTGGCTTGATGTTCACGCTCGCCACGATGGAGCCCCTTCACTCGATTTAGGTGTGTGTACTCGGTGGCCGACTCTTCCCTCGCGCCGTCGTCGCGGGTGCCGACACGGGGGTGGACCGACCTGCCGCCTAGCACTCTATACAGGAGAGTGCTAGCACTCAAGGCTGGGGTGGCACACTTCTTCCGTCAGCGAACATTCCCGCTGGCTATCCGCGCAGCGAATATCAGTCTCGCGCCGCGTGCCGATCCCCAGTGTGCGGTGTCGGATGCGGTCGACGCCAGGGAATCGGCGGCTTCGGGTCGGTTATCCACACATCCGAATCGATCCCCCACCGGGGTTTTCGGGTCCGGAGATGTCACCCCGCCCCGGTAATATCGCACACATGTTCGAAGTGTCGGTGGCCGAGCCCGAGAGTCTTGCCGGGCTCTCCGATGCCGACCTGATCGACGCGGCGCGGGCAGCGGGCCGGGCCGAGAATGCGGTGTGCGCACGCAAGCTGGCGGTGATGGCCGAACTGTTCGGCCGCCGGGTCGACCTCGCCCCGGAGGAGCGGCTGTACTGGTGGATCGATCCGCAGGCCGCGGTCACCGCCGAGATCGCCGCGGCGTATCGGATCACCCAAAGCTTGGCGCTGCACCAGACCTACCGCGCCGTCGTCCTCCGGGACCGGCTGCCGCGGGTGGGGGCGCTGTTTCTGGCCGGGACGATCGGCGAGATGCTGGTGCGCGCGATCATCACCCGCACCGACCTGATCACCGACCCGGCCCTGATCGCCGCCGTCGATGCCGAACTCGCCGAGGCGGTCACCGGGTGGGGGCCGTTGTCGGTGAAAGCCACCCAAGCCCACATCGACGAGATCGTCGAACGCCACGACCCGGACGCGGTACGCAAATCCCGCGACGCCGAGATCGGACCAGCCCTGGAATTCGGTGCCCCCACCGACGCGCCCGGGTTCACCACCATCTGGTCGCGGGTCTTCGACGGCGACGCCGCCGCCGGCTGGCGCACCCTGACCGCAATGGCCTACAGCGTCTGCGACGCCGACCCCCGCACCCTCGACCAGCGCCGCAAGGACGCCTGGGCCGCGCTGCTGCACGGCATCACCAGCCTGGCCTGTCGCTGCGGCAACACCGACTGTGAAGCCGCCATCAACCCCCGGCCCGTCCCCGAAGTCATCGTCTACGCCCTCACCGACCACACCACCACAAACACCGAACCCGCGGCGCGTGCCGAACTGCGCGACGATCCGCCCGCCGACACCGAGGGTGACGAGCCGCAGCCCGAGGAAGCCGTTCGGGCCGAAGTGCCACGGGAAGGCGATGACGCCGACGCCGATGAGCGGCCGGAGCCCGACCAGCCCGCAGCACTGGACCGTCCCGCCCCGCCCGCCGACGAGCCGAGCGTCGAGGAAACCACCCCGTCCAAGGAGTCGAGGGAAGGCGCAGACACCGACAGCGGCGCCGCGGCCGACGAGCAGCCCGCCCCGCCCGCTCAGCCCTCCCCGCCCGCGCCCGCGCCGCGGCGCAGCGCCCCGGTCCTGCTGCCCGGCCGGTCGGGCTATGTCTTCGGGTCCGGGTTCCTACCCGCCCCGTTCTTCGACACCATGCTCAACAGCGCCAAGATCCGCGAAATCATCCACCCCGGCCACACCGCACCAGAGCCGCGCTACACCCCCTCAGCCGCCCTCGCCGAGTTCGTCCGCTGCCGCGACCTGACCTGTCGCTTCCCCGGCTGCGACAAACCCGCCACCACCGCCGACATCGACCACACCGTCCCCCACCCGGTCGGGCCCACCCACGCCTCAAACCTGAAGACACTGTGCCGTTTCCACCATTTGCTGAAGACTTTCTGGGCCGGGCCCGGCGGTTGGAAAGACCGCCAACACCCCGACGGCACCATCGTGTGGACCTCACCAACCGGACACACCTACACCACCCACCCCGGCAGCCGACTCCTGTTCCCGGCACTGTGCAAACCCACCGGCACCCTCTGGACCGGCGACCCACCCCACGTGCCACACAGCGACAACCGCGCAGCGATGATGCCGCGCCGCACCCGCACACGCGCACAAAGCCGCACCGCCTACATCACCCGCGAACGCCAACACAACGCCGACCAACGCGGTGACACACCCCGCGGCAACGACCCACCACCCTTCTGACGGGCGGTCAGGCGACCTGGCCCTGCACCACCGGAAGACCGGGATCACTTGCCGCGTCCAACGGAGACGGTGCGGCGCCTGCCGCGATCAGATGCGCGGCGAACGAGGCGATCATCGCGCCGTTGTCGGTACACAGCCGGGGCCGCGGAATCCGTAACGTCATCCCGGCCTCCTGGCACCGCTGCTCCGCCAGTTCGCGCAGCCGCGAATTCGCCGCCACACCACCGGCGATCAACAGCGTCGACACGCCCAGATCCTTCGCCGCCCGAACGGCCTTCGCCGTCAGCACATCGGCCACCGCCTCCTGGAAACCCGCCGCGACATCAGCCTGCGACGCCTCCGGATGGCTCTCCACATACCGCGCCACCGCCGTCTTCAGCCCCGAGAAACTGAACGCATACGGATCGTCTCGCGGACCTGTCATCCCGCGCGGGAACACGATCGCCTTCGGATCCCCTTCGCGCGCAAGCTCGTCCAGCACCCGGCCGCCCGGATACCCGAGCCCCAGCAGCCGCGCGATCTTGTCGTACGCCTCACCGGCCGCATCATCGACCGTCGACCCCAACTCCACGATCGGCTCCCCCAGCGACCGGACATGCAGCAGGTTCGTGTGCCCGCCCGAGACAAGCAAGCCGATACTCTCCGGCAGCGGACCATGGTCGTACACGTCTGCCGCCAGATGCCCGCCCAGATGGTTCACCGCATAGAACGGCACCTGCCACGCGGCCGAATAGGCCTTCGCCGCAGCCACTCCCACCAACAGCGCCCCGGCCAGACCTGGCCCGATCGTCGCCGCGACCACGTCCGGCCTCTCGATTCCGGCCGTGTCCAGCGCGCGTCGCATCGTCGGCCCCAGCGCCTCCAGATGCGCCCTCGACGCGATCTCCGGAACCACCCCGCCGAAGCGCGCGTGTTCGTCCACACTCGAGGCGACCTCATCGGCCAGCAACCTCACCGAACCGTCGTCGCCCAACTCGGCGATACCGACTCCCGTTTCGTCACAGGAACTCTCGATGGCAAGGATGATCATCGCCGCTCCCGCTTCATCGTGTACGCATCCGCGCCGCTGACTCGGTAGTACCGCTTGCGAACGCCCATCTTCTCGAAACCTTCACTCTCGTACAGCGCGATCGCCGCCGCGTTGTCGGTCCGCACCTCAAGGAAGATCGCGCCGTGGTCGGCGTAATCGAAAAGTCGGTGCAGCAGCTGCCTGCCGATCCCGTGCCCCTGATACGCCGGATCGACACCGATCGTGTGGACCTCGTACTCGTACGGCTTGAATCGCCCCAACCGCGCGATCCCCGCGTACCCCACCAGCTTGTCGTCAACCCGAGCGCCGACATAGTGGTTGTGTTTCGCCGCGAGTTCCGCCAGGAATGCCCGCTCCGGCCATGGATCGTCCCCATCGAACAGCTGGGATTCCAGTTCCGCGCATCGTGCCGCATCGGCCGGCCTCAGCGGTCCGTACTCAACATTCACCGCTTCACCGCCTGCGACGGCTTCGCATCGGGACGGCGTAGATACAGCGGTACGAGCGGCTCCGGCTCGGCGGACCAATCCGCCACGGCGGCAACCAGTCCCGCGGTGGTCGGGTAGACCGGTGCCAGCCTCGGCAGGTCGAACAGCGCAGCGTGGTCGATCGATCCCGCGACCGCTTCCGCCCCGGCGGGCACATCGCCCGGCGCGTTGACCGCGGGCCCGTCGAATCGGCGCCCGTCCCGATACCGCGCCCAGTACACCTCGCGACGACGGGCATCGGTCACCACCAGCACGTCACCGGTGGTCCCCACAGCGATGGCGTCCAGGCTGCACACACCGTGCACCGGAAGGCCCAGCGCGTGTCCGAACGCCGCCGCCGTCGCCATCCCGACCCGCAACCCGGTGAACGGGCCCGGCCCGCACCCGACCACCACCGCGTCGAGCTGCTCTACCCCGACACCCGCCTCACCCAGCGCCCCGACGATGTTCGGGGTCAGCTGTTCGGCGTGGGCGCGCGCGTCCACCGTGACGTGCTCGGCAAGCACCGCGAGTGCATCGTCGTCGACGCGGACCACGCCTGCCGTCACCGCCGGCGTCGCGGTGTCCAGCGCCAGCACCAGCCGCGTCACGGCCGGCTCCACTGCCAGATCGCGGTGCGCGCGTCCGTGTCGGCGCAGCGCTCCAGCCGGATGTCGAGATGGTTGTCCGACAGCCGCTCGGCCACACCCTCACCCCATTCGACGACCACGACCGCGTCGTCCAGATCGGTATCCAGATCAAGTGAGTCCAGTTCGGCCAGCAGGTCCACCGAGGACTCGTCGAGCAGCCGGTACAGGTCGACGTGCACCATCGCCGGTGCCCCCTCCCGTCGGGCGCGATGCACCCGCGCCAGCACGAACGTCGGCGAGACCACCGGGCCCTCGACGTCGAGCGCCTGAGCGATCCCCTTGGCCAGCACAGTTTTCCCCGCGCCCAGCGGGCCTGAGAGCACGACGACGTCCCCGGCGCGCAGCTCCCGGCCCAACGAGTCGCCGAGCGCGATCGTGTCCTCGGGGGTGAGCAGTTCGGCGGTGCCGCTGCGATCAGCCATTCGACCGCACCCGCTCTTTGACCCGGCGGGTCAGCGCGACCAGTTTCGACGGCGTCGCCCGCTCCACCAACCGCACCAGCGCGTCGTCGATCAGGTCGGGGTGCTCCAGTTGGACGAGATGTCCTGCGCCGCCGACGATCACGAGTTCACACTTGTCCAACGCATCGGCCATCTCCTGTGAGTATTCCATCGGTGTCAGCAGGTCGCGGTCGCCGCACGCCACCATGGTCGGAATCTTGTTCAACGTCTCCAGCCCGGCGGTCTCGTCGTGCACCTCGAGGGCGTGGAGGAACTCGACGAGCGTGGTGATCGGAGTGTCGTGCATCATCCGTTCGGAGAACGCGACCACACTCGGGCTGATCTTCTCGTCCCCGTAGGACGCCGCGCGCAGGATCGGCCCGATGACGGAGCGGGCCGCGCCACGCCCCCGGTGCATCATCCTCGGCGCGTATCGGGCTCCGAACCGCACCGCCTCCAGCGCGGGGTTCTTCAGGATCTCGCCCAGCGGGGAGCGCGAAACACCTTCGGCCGCCGAGGAGATGAGTGCGGCGCCGACGATACGGGTCGGGTAGCGCTTCGGGTACTGCCGCGCATGCGAGAGCACGGTCATTCCGCCCATCGAGTGGCCGACCAGCACCACCGGACCCTTCGGCGCCATCACCGCGAGCACGCTCTCCAGGTCCTGGCCGAGTTGTTCGACCGTGTAGGTCTCCGGTGGCGCCTCACCCGACTGACCGTGCCCGCGCTGGTCGTAGAACACCATGCGGACCTGATCGCCCCACTGCTCGGTGAGGCGGGCGCGCTGGAAATGGAACGACCCCATCCGAAGACAGAACCCGTGCGCGAAGACCACGGTCAGCGGCGCCTCCTGCGGCCCCACCTCGCGCACCGCCAGCGGCACCCCGTCGGGTGTGGTCACCACGCAGCTGCGGTCGGCGTCGAGCAGCTCGAAATCCTCGTCCCGGTAGGGGTCGTCCTCGGTGAGCCTGCGCCGCAACGACCGCGCCGCCGTCACCCCGGCAGCTGAGCCGACCGCTACCACACCCGCCGCCCCGGCCAGCCATCCCGCGCCGCGGCTCACGGCTGCCCACCTCCGACGTACCGGCGCACGATCCGTCCGCGCGGGCTCGTCACCACCTCATAGTTGATGGTGCCCAACACATCCGCCCAATCCTGCGCGGTCGGCTCACCGTCGGCACCGGGCCCGAACAGGATCGCGTCGTCGCCCTCGGAGACGTCCGTCGCGCCAGGTCCGAGGTCCACGACGAACTGGTCCATGCACACCCGCCCGACGTTCGGGTAACGCCTGCCGTTGATCGCCACCTCGAACCGGTTGCTCAACAGCCGGAACACCCCGTCGGCGTAGCCCGCGGGGATCACCGCCAAGGTGGTGTCACGGTCGGCGATCCAGGTGTGCCCGTACGAGACCCCGTCTCCGGCATGCACCGAACGGACCTTCGCGACAGGGCATTTCAGCGTCATCGCCGGCCGCAGACCCATGTCGCCGCGCTCCGGGATCGGCGTCTGCCCGTACACCGCGATACCGGGGCGCACCATGTCGAACGCCAGATCCGGCCTGGTCAACGCCGCCGGCGAATTGCACAGGTGCACAACGTCGTACGCGATACCCGCACCCCGGGCCGTGGCGGCCATCTCGGTCAAGCGACGGGCCTGCTCGTCGTTGAACGGATGATCCGGCACGTCGCCGTGCGCGAGGTGCGACATCAGGCCGCGCACCGTCACCGCACCGTCGCGCAGGGCGCGCGCCAACGCGGCCAGGACGTCCGGGTATTCGTCCGGGCTGACGCCGTTGCGACTCAGACCGGTGTCTGCTTTGACGGTCACCACCGCGGTGCGGCCGGTGCGTGCCGCGGCATCGAGCAGGTCGTGCACCTGCCGCAGGGACGACACCGCGACCTCGATGTCGGCCTGCAACGCGGGCGCGAAGTCGGTGCCGGGCGGATGCAGCCAGCACAGGATCGGCGCGGTGATCCCGTCCCGGCGCAGTGCGAGCGCCTCGTCGACCGTGACGACCCCGAGAGCGGCGGCTCCCGCGGCCAGCGCGGCCCGGGCCACCGGGGCGGCGCCGTGGCCGTAACCGTCGGCCTTGACCACGGCCATCACCGCGGCCGAACCCACGCTGTCGCGCACCACACCCACGTTGTGGGCGATGGCGTCGAGGTCGATCACCGCGCTGGGTGTGTTCATGAGCCTGTTCTCGGTAGTGGTCACCGCCCCCGATTGTCCCAGGCGCACGTTCAGTGGGCGAAATGCTCCTCGTCGGCGAACCCGCCGATGCCCACCTTCTCGAGTTTGCCCAGCACCTCCACCAGATCGTCGCGCAGCGCACGGGCCAGGTTGGCCGAGAAACCCTCACGCACGACAATGCGCAGTACAGAGACGTCGGTGGCGTCGTCGGGCATCGTGTAGGCGGGCACCTGCCAGCCGTAGCTGCGCAACAGCGACGAGATGTCGAACACGGTGAACTTCGCGCCGTCGACCAGCTTGAACGCGACCACCGGGATGGCCGATCCGTCGGTGATCACCTCGAACAGCGGCTTGCGGTCGGGTCCCGTGATCCCCTCCAACTCGTGCGACAGCCATTGCGCGGTCTCGGACAGCGTGCGCATGACCTGGGTGTACCCGTCCCGCCCGAGGCGCAGGAAGTTGTAGTACTGCCCCACCACCTGATTGCCGGGCCGGGAGAAGTTCAGCGTGAACGTCGGCATGTCACCACCGAGGTAGTTGACCCGGAACACCAGTTCCTCGGGCAGGTGCTCGGCGTTGCGCCACACCACGAACCCGATGCCCGGGTAGGTCAGCCCGTACTTGTGCCCGCTGACGTTGATGGACACCACCCGGGGCAGTCGGAAGTCCCACACCACGTCGGGGTGCAGGAACGGCACCACGAACCCGCCGCTGGCCGCGTCAACGTGCACCGGCACGTCGTGACCGCCGGTGGCGGCCAGCTTGTCGAGCGCCGCGCAGATCTCGCCGACGGGCTCCAGCTCGCCGGTGTACGTCGTCCCCAGGATCGCGACCACACCGATGGTGTCCTCGTCGACGGCGTCGACCACCTGTTCGGGGGTGATGACGTAGCGGCCGTTCTCCATCGGCAGGTAGCGCGGCTCGACGTCGAAGTAGCGGCAGAACTTCTCCCACACCACCTGCACGTTCGACCCCATCACCAGATTCGGGGTCCTGGTCTTCCAGTCCTTGCCGACCTTCGCCCGCCAGCGCCACTTCATCGCCAGGCCGGCCAGCATCACGGCCTCGCTGGAGCCCACGGTGGAGACCCCGATCGCGGTGGACGGGTCGTCGTCGCGCAGGTTCTCGGCGTGGAACAGGTCAGCCACCATGCACACGCAGCGCTGCTCGATGGCCGCGGTGACCGGGTACTCGTCCTTGTCGATCATGTTCTTGTCGAACGTCTCCGACATCAGCTGGCCCGCTTCGGGATCCATCCACGTCGTGACGAACGTCGCGAGATTCAGCCGCGAGCTGCCGTCGAGCATCAGCTCGTCGTGGATGTAGCGGTAGGTCAGCTCCGATTCCATCGACTCGTCGGGCAGGCGCAGCGCCGGGATCGGAGAGGAGGACAGCCGGCCGGTGTAAGCGGGGGTCAGCGACGAATGACGCGAAACGTTGGGCATGTGTCCTTTCTAGAGGATCGAGGCCAGCGCGGGTCGCAGATGGGTCAGGATGCGCGACGCCGATGTCGGGGCGGCGGCCGGACCGGGGTCGCGCGCGGACAGATCCGCGGCGCGCGCGTGCACGAACGCCGCCGCGGCCGCGGCCTCCCCCGGCGCGGCCCCGGCTGCCAGAAGCGCGCCGATCACACCGGACAGCACGTCGCCGGAACCGGCGGTGGCCGCCCACGCGTTGCCCGCCACATTGAGGCGCACGGGGCCGTCGGGTTCGGCGACGACGGTGACGTTGCCTTTGAGAAGCACGGTGACGCCGAGGCGGTCGGCGAGCCGGCGGGTGTCGGCGATGCGGTCGTCGCCCGGCGGCGCACCGGCCAGCCGCGCGAACTCGCCGGCGTGCGGCGTCAGCACCGTGGGGGCACGGCGGCCCTGGACGATCTCGGGGTGGGCGGACAGGATGGTCAGCCCGTCGGCGTCGACGATCACCGGCAGGTCGGTTTCCAGCGCGAACACCAGTGCGGCGGCCGAGGTCTCGTCGGTGCCGAAGCCGGGACCGACGACCCACGCCTGCACGCGTCCGGCGCTCGCGTGACTCGAGGTGGCGATCACCTCGGGCCAGTGCGAAACCACCTCCGCGGCAGCGGTTCCCGCGTAGCGGACCATGCCGGACGTGGCGGCCACGGCCGCACCGGTACACAGGATGGCCGCACCGGGATAGGTGGCCGAACCGGCCATGACGCCGGTGACGCCCTGGGTGTACTTGTCGTCCTTCGGCCCCGGCACCGGCCACAGCGCGGCGACGTCTTCGGCCTCGAGGGCGCCGACGTCGCTGGGCGCGAGGTCCAGGCCGATGTCGACGAGTTCGACCCGGCCGCAGCGACCGAGGGCGTGGACCGGTTTGAGCCCGCCGAACGTGACGGTCAGGGCGGGTTCCACATGGGGACCGTCGGCGGTTCCGGTGGCGACGTCGACACCGCTGGGCAAGTCCACGGCGACGACCGGGATACCGGCGGCCGACACCGCGTCGAAAACGGCGGCGGCGTCGGGCCGCAGCGGACCCGAGCCGGAGATGCCGACCACCCCGTCGATCACCAGATCTGTTGCCGCAGGCACTGTTTCGACGATGCGGCCACCGGCGCGCCGGAAAGCGGCCAACGCCTTCGGATGCGCCCGTTCGGGGTTGAGCAGCACCGCGGACGCGCCCGCCCCGCGGCGACGCAGGAACGTGGCCGCCCACAGCGCGTCGCCGCCGTTGTCCCCGGAGCCGACGACCGCGCACACGGTCTTGCCCGAGACGGTGCCCAGGTCCTCGGCGATGGCGGTGGCGAGCCCGAACGCGGCCCGGCGCATCAGTACGCCGTCGGGCAGCGAGGCCAGCAGGGGCGCTTCGGCGTCGCGGATCGCCTCGGCGCTGTAGAAGTACCGCATTCGCATAACGGTACGTGGGTACTCGGTGCCCATGGCTCTGCACGACGAACTCCTCGAACTCGAACACGCCGGCTGGAAGTCGCTGTGCGACGGCACCGGCGACACGTTCTACGGTGGCCTGATGACCGACGACGCGGTCATGGTGCTCGCCAACGGCATGGTGATGGACCGCGACGCCGTCGTGTCCGCCCTCGGCCAGTCACCGCCGTGGGCGCGCTACGAGATCAGCGACGTCCGGGTGGTCCCGATCGACGACGACACCGCGGCCCTGGTGTACACCGGCACGGGCTGGCGCGACGGCGCGGACGACCCCTCTGAGAAACCCTTCGTCGGCGCGATGTCGTCGGTGTATCACCGCACCGCGCAGGGTTGGGCCCTGGCGCTGTATCAGCAGTCGCCGGTCGCCTCCGCCAACGACGGATAGAGGTCGATCACCTCGTCGATGCGCATCATCCGCAGCGGCCGACTGGTCGCGGGTCCGTCGGCGACCACGCGCAGGGAGATTCCGCCGCGCTCGGTCAGCCGGTGCGTCTCGACCAGCAGCCCGATGCCCGCCGACGACAGGAACGTCACGTCGGTGATGTCGACGATCACCACCGCGGGTGCGGAGGCGAGGCCGATGTCGAGGTAGGTGCTCAGTGTGGGCGCGGTCAGCACGTCCAGATCGCCGCGCGCGTGCAGAACCAGGATCTCCCCGTCCCTGCGCGGCGTCACGGTGAACCTGCCGCTACGCGTCTGTTCCATTGCGTTCATTGCCGTCCCCCGGCCTGTTTCTGCAGCAAGACGCATGTGTACGTGTTCGCGAGTCCGCTCGGTGATCGGCGACGTGATGACGTCGCACGGCGGCGCCGGCCATTGCTGCACAGCGGTTAATTACCCGGTATATCGGGCAATCCACCTCGAGTGTTTCACCGATCGCCGGAATTCTTTGCTAGGTGGGCTAAAAGTCAGCCACCCTAGCATTATTCGACGGTGACCGACTTCGCCAGATTGCGTGGCTTGTCCACGTCGTAGCCGCGCGCCTGCGCCACGCCCGCCGAGAACAGCTGCATCGGGATGGTCGACAGCAGCGGCTGGAAAAGCGTTGACACGGCTGGGATCTCGATCAGGTGATCGGCGTAGGGCCGCACCGTGTCGTCGCCTTCCTCGGCGATGACGATCGTGATCGCGCCGCGCGCCTGGATCTCGCGGATGTTCGACAGCAGCTTGGAGTGCAGCGTCGCGGAGTTCTTCGGCGACGGCATCACCACGATGACCGGCAGATCGTCCTCGATCAGCGCGATCGGGCCGTGCTTGAGCTCACCGGCGGCGAAGCCCTCGGCGTGCATGTACGCCAGCTCCTTGAGCTTGAGCGCGCCCTCCAGCGCCACCGGATACCCGACGTGGCGGCCCAGGAACAGCACCGTCTGCGACGACGCGAACTGCTTGGCCAGTTGCACCACCGGCTCCGACGACGCCAGCACCCGGGCGATCATCTCGGGCATGGCTTCCAGATCGTGGTACTCGCGGGCCACCTCGTCGGGGTACTTGGTACCGCGAGCCTGCGCAAGCGCAAGCCCGACAAGGTAATTCGCGGCCACCTGGGCCAGGAACGTCTTGGTCGACGCGACGCCGATCTCCGGCCCGGCGCGGGTGTAGAGCACCGCGTCGCATTCGCGCGGGATCTGGCTGCCGTTGGTGTTGCAGATGGCCAGCACCTTGGCCTTCTGCTCCTTGGCGTGCCGGACCGCCTCCAGCGTGTCCGCGGTCTCGCCGGACTGCGAGATCGCGACGACGAGGGTGTGGCTGTCCAGCACCGGGTCGCGGTAGCGGAACTCGCTGGCCAGCTCGACCTCGACGGGCAGGCGGGTCCAGTGCTCGATCGCGTACTTGGCCAGCAGCCCGGAGTGGTACGCGGTGCCGCATGCGACCACGAAGACCTTGTCGATGTCGCGCAGTTCCTGATCGGACAGGCGCTGCTCGTCGAGCACGATCCGGTTGTTGACGAAGTGCCCCAGCAGGGTGTCGGACACCGCGGAGGGCTGCTCGGCGATCTCCTTGAGCATGAAGTACTCGTAGCCGCCCTTCTCGGCGGCCGACAGATCCCAGTCGATGTGGAACGGGCGAGCGCTGGCGGAGTCGTCGTTGCCGTAGAAGTCCGTGACACGGTAGCCGTCCGCGGTGACGACGACGGCCTGATCCTGGCCTAACTCGACGGCGTCGCGGGTGTGCTCGATGAACGCCGCGACGTCCGAGCCGACGAACATCTCGCCGTCACCGACACCGAGCACCAGCGGCGTCGAGCGGCGGGCCGCCACGATCGTGCCGGGATCGTCGGCGTTGGCGAACACCAGCGTGAAGTGCCCCTCCAGCCGGGGCAGCACCGCGAAGACCGACTCGGCGAAGTTCCCCGCGGTCCTGCCGTGCAGGTACTCGCGAGCGACCAAGTGCACCGCGGCCTCGGTGTCGGTGTCGCTGGCGAACTCGACGCCGTCGGCCTCCAGTTCGGCGCGCAGCGCCGCGAAGTTCTCGATGATGCCGTTGTGGACCACGGCGATCTTGCCGGACGCATCGCAGTGCGGGTGCGCGTTGCGGTCGGTGGGCCTGCCGTGGGTCGCCCACCGGGTGTGCCCCAGCCCTGTCGCACCGGCAGGGCTCTCCGCCCCGCTCTCGGCCAGGGCCGCCTCCAGATTGGCCAGTCGCCCCGCCTTGCGGCGGACCGTGAGGCCGCCGTGTCCGTCGAGTAGCGCCACACCGGACGAGTCGTACCCCCGGTATTCCATCCGGCGAAGCGCGTCGACGACGATGTCGCAGGCAGGGCGCTGCCCGACGTAGCCGACGATTCCACACATAGGCATCCAGGGTACGGCAGCGGACGCCCTGAACCCGGTTGGGCTACGGTCATCAGGTGGCCAGCACGAAGAAGCTCTTTGCCGCGTTGACCCGTCGCGGACCGCACCGCGTTCTCCGCGGTGACCTGGCCTTTGCCGGCCAGCCGGGCGTCGTCTACACGCCCGCGGAAGGCAAGAATCTGCCCGGTGTCGCGTTCGCTCACGATTGGATCACATCGGCCGGGCGCTACCACGGGACGCTGGAACACCTGGCGTCGTGGGGCATCGTCGCCGCGGCGCCCAACACCGAGACGGGCCTGGCCCCGTCGGTGCTGAATCTGGCGTTCGACCTGGGCACGACGCTCGACATCATCACCGGCGTGCGGTTGGGCGAAGGTGCCATCAGCGTGCATCCGGGCAAGCTGGGACTGGCCGGACACGGTTTCGGCGCATCGGCGGTGGTGTTCGCGGCAGCGGGCCTGCCGGTCAAGCCGAAGGCCGTGGTCGCCGCCTATCCGACCGTCTCCAGCCCTGCGGCCGAGGATCCGGCGGCCGGGCTGACCGTGCCGGGGCTGATCCTGACCGATCCCGGCGACCCGATGTCGCTGCGGTCGAACGCCGTCGAGTTGGCGCGGGCGTGGAAGACCGCGACCCTGCGCGCGACCTCGAAGACCAAGTCCGGCGGCCTGGTCGAGGGGCGCGGGCTGGCCAAGGTCGTCGGCCTGCCCGGCGCGGACCGCGGCACCCAGAAGATCGTGCGTGCGCTGATGACCGGATACCTGCTGCATCTGCTCACCGGCGACAAGACCTACCGCGACTTCGCCGACGCCGAGACCGAACTGCCCAAGGCGCCGGTGATGGACCCGTTCGCCGGCGATCCGGTGGACCTGGAGAACAAGGTCATTGCTCTTTTGAAACCCTGAGCTCCACTGAAGCCCCAGGACTTTCCCAACCAACCGGTTGGCTGCTATACCTGTGCTGTGACGACTTCGATGCGGACCGGGATGTTCCTCAGCTACGCCGGCGGTTTTCTGGAAGCGGTCGACGAGGTCGTCGAGTGCGAGAAGCTCGGCGTCGACATCGCGCTGGTCGCCGAGGCGTACTCCTACGACGCGATCAGCCAGCTCGGCTTCCTGGCGGCCAGGACGTCGCGGATCGAGCTCGGCACCGGCGTCGTCCCGATCTACACCCGCACCCCCGCGCTGATGGCGATGACGGCGGCCGGGGTCGACTACGTCTCCGACGGCCGGTTCCGGCTCGGACTGGGCACGTCGGGACCGCAGGTGATCGAGGGCTTCCACGGCCTTCCGTTCGACGCGCCGCTGGGCCGCACCCGCGAGGTTGTCGAGATCTGCCGGCAGGTCTGGCGCCGCGAGCGGCTCAGCTACGAGGGCAAGTACTACCAGCTGCCGCTGCCGGCCGAGCGCGGCACCGGGCTCGGCAAGCCGCTGAAGCTGATCAACCATCCTGTGCGCGAACGCATCCCGATCACCATCGCCGCGCTGGGTCCGAAGAACGTCGAGCTCACCGCCGAGATCGCCGAGGGCTGGCAGCCGGTGTTCTTCTACCCCGAGAAGGCCGACGACGTCTGGGGTGACGCGTTGCGCGCCGGTGCGTCACGGCGTGACCCGGAACTTGGCCCGCTGGACGTGATGGTCAGCGCGACGCTGGCGATCGGTGACGACGTCGAAGACCGATTGGCTTGGGCCAAACCGCAATTGGCGCTCTACATCGGCGGCATGGGTGCGCGGGGCAAGAACTTCTACCACAACCTGGCCACCCGGTACGGCTTCGGCGAGGTCGCCGACCACATCCAGGACCTCTACCTGGCCGGCAAGAAGGCCGAGGCGATCGACGCGGTCCCCGACGATCTGGTCCGCAAGGTGTCGCTGGTCGGGCCGAAGGGCTATGTCAAAGAACGGCTCGCGGCATTCGCCGAGGCCGGTGTCACCACGATGCTGCTGCACCCGATGGGCGTCGACGCCGCCGAGCGGATCAAGTTCGTCGAAGAGTTGCAGGCGCTCGTCTGACCCCGGTCAGGCCTGGATGCCGCCGGTGAGGATCGCGGCGAGCTCACGGTAGGCATCGGCGTCGTCGAGTCCGGTGTTGGCGCGCACCGTGCGCTGCTGGATCCGCACCATCACCGCCGCCACCAGGTCGGCGGCGAATGCGGCGTGCACATCCCGGAAGTCGCCGGCGGCAACGCCTTCGGCGATCAGCGCCTGCACCCTGCGTGCCGCGATCCGGGTGTTCCTCTCGTAGACGGCCCGGGCCGGTGCGAACGCATCGAGATCGGCCATGAACTGGTCGGAGGCCGGGTCCAGCGCGGCGCCGACGGCGGCGAGGTAGGCCGCGATCCGGTCCCGGGCCCCCGACACCGCGTTCACCCGCGATTCGACCGCGTCGGTCGCGGTGCGGAAGAAGTGCACCGTCGCGGCCTGCACGAGTTGCTCCTTGCTGGGGGCCAGCGCGTACAACGTGGACTTCGAGCACCGCAGCCGCGCGGCGATCTCGTCGAGCGTCAGGTGCGCGAAGCCGTCCGCCAGAAACAGCGCCACCAACGCGTCGAAGAGTTCGGTCTGCCGTGTGGTCGCGAAGGCGGGCCTGGTCATGAGCCGATAGTACTGAAAAGAGTCCTGTAGTACTGTGCGGCGTATGGCTGTGGACCGTCTTCTCCCGTCCGACGACGCACGCGACTTGGTCGATCTGGCCCGCCAGATCGCCGACAAGGTGCTCGACCCGATCGTCGACCAGCATGAGAAGGACGAGACGTATCCCGACGGGGTCTTCGCGACGCTCGGTGAGGCTGGGCTTCTGAGCCTGCCGTACCCCGAGGAGTGGGGTGGCGGCGGTCAGTCCTATGAGGTGTACCTGCAGGTGCTCGAAGAACTCGCCGCGCGGTGGGCGGCCGTCGCGGTGGCCGTCAGCGTGCACAGCCTGTCGTGTCATCCGCTGATGGCGTTCGGCACCGACGAGCAGAAACAGCGCTGGCTGCCCGAGATGCTGGGTGGGTCGACGATCGGCGCCTACAGCCTGTCCGAACCGCAGGCCGGTTCCGATGCGGCGGCGCTGTCGTGCAAGGCGACCCCGGTCGACGGCGGCTACCGCATCACCGGATCCAAGGCGTGGATCACCCACGGCGGCATCGCCGACTTCTACAACCTGTTCGCCCGCACCGGCGAGGGCTCACAAGGCATTTCCTGCTTCCTGGTCCCCAAGGACACCGACGGCCTGACGTTCGGCAAGCCCGAGGAGAAGATGGGGCTGCACGCGGTGCCGACCACCGCCGCGCATTACGACGATGCGTTCCTCGACGCGGACCGGCGCATCGGCGCCGAAGGTCAGGGGCTGCAGATCGCGTTCAGCGCACTGGATTCCGGCCGGCTCGGGATCGCGGCCGTCGCCGTCGGGCTCGCTCAGGCCGCGCTCGACGCGGCTGTCGCCTACAGCCAGGAGCGAACGACGTTCGGCCGCAAGATCATCGACCACCAGGGGTTGGCATTCCTGCTGGCCGATATGGCCGCCGCGGTGGATTCCGCGCGCGCGACCTACCTCGACGCGGCGCGGCGCCGCGACGCGGGTCTGCCGTACTCCCGCAACGCGTCGGTGGCCAAACTGGTCGCCACCGACGCCGCGATGAAGGTGACCACCGATGCCGTGCAGGTGTTGGGCGGCGCCGGATACACCCGCGACTACCGGGTGGAGCGGTACATGCGCGAAGCCAAGATCACCCAGATCTTCGAGGGCACCAACCAGATTCAACGACTGGTGATCAGTCGGCACCTGGCCCGCGGTTGAGCGTGTCGCACACCGGGTCGGCGTTGCGCGGCCTGCGAGCGACGGTGAGCTCCCCGATCAGCGCAGCGACGACGCCGAACGCGAAGTACAGCGGCACCAGGAACGGTGCGACGCCGAACAGTTGATCCGCATCGGGGCTGTAGGCGAACACGTCGAGCTGCACCAGGGCGATCTCGACCGCGGGGCCGATCATCGCGATCACCGCGCCACATGCCACCGCCGGACCGTCACCGAGCGCGCACCACACGATGACGGCCCCGGCCGCGATCAGCGCGGTGACGGGGACGACCGGCCCGGTGTGCGTCAGAGCCGTCGTCACGTACAGACCCACGACGGCGGCGACACCGGCCAGCGCCTGCCTGGCGGTGACACCGTCGCGCAGCCCGGGAAAGTGCAGCCGTAGTTCGGCGAGGATCACCGTCGCGCCGCCGACGAGCACGGGGAACCAGAGCGGGCTGCTCCAGAGGAACGGCACGGCGTCGGTGTAGTAGACGGTGGTGCCGGTCGCGACATGGCTGTGGTCACCGATCAGCGCCGCGACCGCTCCGAGCAGGAACAGCGCCAAGGCTTCTGGGATACGCAGCTTCACATCGCGTGACGCTACCCGTCGGCCTCGCCGACCTGCGGCACCTCCCCGGCGGCGATCTCACACGGCGTCTGCGGTTCGGCGACGGGCTCGGCGGGTGGCGGCGGTGGTGGCGGTGGCGGGGGTTCCGGTGCGGCGGGCGGGAGGTCCTCGGGCTGGGGCCCGGGCCCGGGCTCAGGCTCGGGCTCGGGCTCGGGTTCGGGTTCCTCGTCCGGTTCTTCCGGTTCTTCCTCGTCGTCGGGTTCTTCCGGTTCTTCCTCCTCGACGGGTTCTTCGTCGGGCTCTTCGTCAAGGTCCTCGATGTCCGGTGGGTCAGGGATCTCGGCGCCGACGCTGCCCCCGAGCAGCCCGCTCAGCGCGTCGGCGAACTGCTGACCGAGGCCCGACAGGCCTGCCCCGATATCGGGCAGCCCCGAACCCATCGATCCGAACGGCGGCGGCGGCGGTGGCTGCGGCGGTGCGACGGGCGCTGCGGGTGGAGCGGGTGCGGCGTCCAGCACCGGCGCGGGCGCAGGGGCCGGGGGCGGCGCGCTCCATGCCGCCGGGGCTGTCCACGCGGCCGGGGCCGCCGGCGCGACCGGGGCCGGGGACGCGCCCGGGCCGAGACCGCCGACCGGGCCCAGATCACCGGGGACGTCGAACACCGGCGGGGGCCCCGCATCGAGGGTGGCGATCGCACGCTGGTAGGCCTGGTTCACCGCACCCACCGCGTCGCGCATCGCGGCCAGCCAGTCGTCGCGAACAGCGCTGTCCACGAACGGCTTCACCGCCTGGTCGACGAGTTCACTGGCCGTCGCGACATCACCGGCCCCGGTCGTGACCGTCGTCGCCGCGGCCGACCAATCGGCCCTGGAACCGGCCGCGCGTCCGTCGACCTCGATGACGGCGTCGACCTTTCTGTCCACCGCGACCCACAGCTCGTCGCGCAGCGCGGCGACCGCGTCGGCGGCGGCATGGATCGCCGCGGCCACGGTGGCCGCGGAATCGCCGTGCCGCCGAAGGAAATCCCGCACGGCAGCGGCACCGGACCCCTGCCATGCCGCGGCGATCTCGGCGCGCTGACGGTCCTCGACATCCAACGCGTCGCGCACCGACCGGCCCGCACCCTCCAGCGCCGCACCACACCGCTGCAGCGCACCGAGATCCATCCCGTCCTCGGTGCCGTACCAGTCGGCCAACTGGCCCGGATGCATTGTGAGGTCGGCGTGCTCGTAGCCGAGTTGCTTGCACGCCCACACGTAGCGGGCGATGGTGTCGACGGCGGACCGTCCCTGCGCCAACTGTGCTGCCACATCGGACCTCTCGGCCATCCCGCTACCCCACCAGCCCGGCCGCGCGTGCGTCGGCGTCCTCGTAGCGATCGGCGGCGGCACGCAGGGCCACCGAGATCTCGGTCGCCGCGCGGGACCATTGCCGCAGCGAAACCGCCAGGCCGGCAAGGGCTTCCCGGACCGCATCGCCGTGAGCGGCGTAGGCGCGCCCGGCCGAGGACGCGCCGAACTCGACCTCGCCGAGATGACGGTGCACCACCTCATCGACGATCGCGGCGACCGTGTCGTATTCCCGCGCGATCGCGCGGACCGCAGCCGTGTCGACGCGTGCCGCGCTCACCGTTCCCATACCAGGTAGGACGCAGCGGCGCGCCGTCCGGTTCCGTCAGCTTTCGGCGGTGACCGAATCCGCGACGCGGACCGCCATCTGGCGAGCGGTGTCCTCGTCGGCGGCCTCCACCATCACCCGGACCACCTGTTCGGTACCCGAGGGACGCAACAGGATTCGTCCGGAGTCCCCCAGTTCGGCCTCGACCTGCGCGACAGCGTCACGCACGGACGGGGCGTCGGCAACCGTGGTCTTGTCGTTGACCTCGACGTTGATCAGGACCTGCGGCAGGGTCTGCATCGGTTCGGCCAACTGAGCGAGGCTGCGCCCCGTCTGCGCCATCCGGGCCATCAGCCGCAGCCCGGTGACGATTCCGTCGCCGGTGGTGCCGAACGACGGCAGCACGATGTGCCCGGACTGCTCTCCACCGAGGGCGAACCCTCCGGACCGCAGCTCCTCGAGCACGTACCGGTCCCCGACGCCGGTGGTGCGCACCTCGATGCCGGCCGCGCGCATCGCCAGGTGCAGGCCCATGTTGCTCATCACGGTCGCGACCAGGGTGTTGTCCGCCAGCTCTCCGGCGTCCTGCATCGCCAATGCGAGCACGACCATGATGGCGTCACCGTCGATGACGCGCCCGTGGGCGTCCACCGCCAGGCACCGGTCGGCGTCGCCGTCGTGCGCCAGCCCCAGATCCGCGCCGTAGGACACCACCGCGGACCGCAGCGAGTCCATGTGCGTCGAACCGCAGCCGTCGTTGATGTTCAGACCGTCGGGGGCGGCGTGGATCGGGATGACGTTCGCTCCGGCGGCCCGGTAGGCCCGGGGTGCGGCCAGCGACGCGGCGCCGTGCGCGCAGTCGACGACCACCGTCAACGCGTCCAGCCGGGTGGTGGCCGCTTTACCGACGTGGCGCAGATAGCGTTCCAGCGCATCCTCGGCGTCGACGACCCGGCCGATGCCGGCGCCGATCGGGCGTGCGCCGGGCCCCTGCTGGACCAGTTCCTCGATGCGGTCCTCGGTGGCGTCGTCGAGCTTGTGGCCACCGGGACCGAAGATCTTGATCCCGTTGTCGGGCATCGGATTGTGCGACGCCGAGATCATCACCCCGAAGTCGGCGTCGTAGGCACTGGTCAGGTACGCGACCGCGGGGGTCGGCAGGATGCCGACGCGCAGCGTGTCGACGCCCTCGCTGGCGATACCGGCGATCACGGCGGCTTCGAGCATCTCGCCGCTGGCGCGGGGGTCGCGGCCGACGACGGCGATCCGCCGCCCGGTGCCCGTGGTTCGCGTCAGCCGGCGCGCCGCGGCCGACCCCAGCGCTGTCGCCAGTTCGGGAGAGAGTTCCTGATTGGCGACACCGCGCACTCCGTCGGTGCCGAACAGTCGAGCCATCGTGACAACCTCTCACACCCGGGGCCCACGAGCCAATTTGCGCACCCGCGCCGATTATGGCCCTTACGGGCCGTAAAACGGCTCACCGCCCGCACCCCGGCGTGGGGTACGGGCGGTGAGTTCCAGCTGAGTCAGGGCTCAATTACCCTTCGCTGTTGGACTCCTCTTCGGAGCCGGCCGGGCTCTGGGTGGCGGTTGTGCTCTCACTGCTTCCGCTCTCGCTGTCGTCAGCGGTGCCCTCTTCCGCCGACGCCGCCGACGAGGTGTTCTGGGCGACCACCAGGTCGCCGCCGGGCAGGCCCGAGCACACGGTCTGCGCGTTGCCCTCGTCGTCGACCTGGCTGGCCAGCGCGCTGACATCGGTGGGCTCGACGCCGCACAGGGCGCTGGCCGCGGTCGCGGCGGTGTCAGCGGTGACGCCCTGCAGCAGGGTCACGTCGCCGACCGAAAGATTCACCAGACCATCCGGAGCGTCCACAGGCTGCGCCTGCGCCATTCCGAGTCCGGCGGTGAAAAGCAGGGATCCACCGAGGACAGCACCCGCTGCGGCGTTCTTGACGAAGCTCATCAATCACTCCTTTGCAGTTCATGAAGCCATGAGGCAGGAACGGCCTGCCGACGCTGAAACACGCGTCCTGGCTTCGAATTCGAGGGTTGCCCAGTTCGGTGAGCGAATACAACCCCGAACCCCCGAGAAGGCCGGTACAGCGAATTCACCTAATTAACTATCGACGCCTTTCCCCTGTGCACAGCGCCGAACGAATTCCCTGAATTCGCGCTGTGTCACGGGCCACATTCGTCGATTCGACCCGAGAACGCCGAACGCCCGGCGGCTCGCGAGGAGCCACCGGGCGTCGGGAGGTGAAGCGATCAGCGCTTGCTGTACTGAGGCGCCTTGCGGGCCTTCTTGAGTCCGTACTTCTTGCGCTCGATGGCTCGCGGGTCGCGGGTCAGGAAGCCGGCCTTCTTCAGTGCGGGCCGGTCTTCCGGCTGCACCAGGATCAGGGCGCGGGCGATGGCCAGACGCAGGGCGCCGGCCTGGCCCGACGGGCCGCCACCATCGAGATGGGCGAAGATGTCGAACTGCTCGAGGCGGTCGACGGTGACCAGCGGGGCCTTGATGAGCTGCTGGTGCACCTTGTTCGGGAAGTAGTTCTCCAGCGTGCGGCCGTCCAGGTTGAACTGGCCGGTGCCGGGAACCAGGCGCACCCGGACGACGGCTTCCTTGCGGCGGCCGACGGTCTGGATGGGACGGTCGATCAGGACCGGCTCGCGCGGGGCCTCGTACTCGGCGTCGCTGTAGGCCTCGGTCTCGGTCTCGGCACCGATGGCCTCGGCCACCTCGGTGCCCTCGACGTCGGTGTATTCAGCTTCGGTCACTGGGCCACCTGCTTGATCTCGAACGGAATCGGCTGCTGCGCGGCGTGCGGATGCTCCGGACCCGCGTAGACCTTCAGCTTCTTCTGGACCTGACGGCTCAGCTTGGTGTGCGGAAGCATGCCGATGATCGCGTTCTCAACGACGCGGGTCGGGTGCTTGGCCAGCAGATCGCCGATCGTGCGCTTGCGCAGACCGCCGGGGTAACCCGAGTGGCTGTAGGCGAACTTCTTGGTGAGCTTGTCGCCGCTGAGGGCGATCTTCTCGGCGTTGATGATGACGACGAAATCGCCGCTGTCGACATTGGGCGTGAACGTCGGCTTGTGCTTGCCGCGCAGCAGCTTGGCTGCTTCCGCGGCGAGCCGGCCGAGCACCACGTCCGTGGCGTCGATGACGTACCACGAACGCGTGGTGTCACCCGCCTTCGGCGTGTACGTAGACACAGCGCTACCTCTATCTCTGTTCGAGCATCTGCTCGGGTGTGTGATCCCGGTGGCCCGGGTGCCGGTCAAGCGTGTGCTGCAAGAATGCCTCGGCGACCGGCGGGGACCCGAGGCGACCGAAGGCCCGAAGGCCGGCGCACGCCAACGACGCAGCTTACCTACTGATATCCGCGCAGGTCAAAACGCGCTCAGGCGCCGTTGCCGGACGTCCCGTCGTTGCCTCGGGCGCCGTCCGCACCGCGGTCGGCGGTAGCCCCCGACACACCGTCGGCGCCACGGGTTCCCGACGCACCGTCGGATCCGCGTTGCCCGTCCTGCCCGTCGACTCCACGCACACCCGGTTGGCCGCTGCCCCCGGATACCCCGTCGGAGCCGCTGTCCCCGCGCGATCCGAACAGCCCACTTGATCCGGCACGGCCTGCCTGCCCACCCTGACCGCCCGCACCGCCGGTACCGCCGTCACCGCCGCGGCCCCCGGCACCGGCGTCGCCACCGTAACCGCCCTTACCCGCGTCGCCTCCGAGCCCGCCCGCCCCGGGTGCACCTGCGTCACCACCCGTACCGCCGGCACCGCCGAGGCCTCCGGCACCGCCGAGGCCGGGCTGGTCCAGGACACTGTTGTTCAGGCCGTCGGTGTTGCCGCCGTTTCCACCATTGCCACCATTCCCGCCGGCTGCGCCGTCGCCGCCTCGACCTGCGTCTCCGCCGTGTCCTCCGTTGCCTCCGTTGCCCCCGGCACCCCCATCGCCGCCATTGCCGCCGCCGCCTCCGGCGCCGCCTGCTCCCCCGGTTCCTCCGGTTCCGCCCGCACCGCCGTCGCCCGCCTTGCCGCCCCGTCCGAACAGTCCACCGGCGCCGCCGTTGCCGCCGTTGCCGCCCGCGACTCCGGTGCCACCGGTCGCGCCGGCGCCACCGTCACCGCCTCTGCCGCCCACCTGCCCGTTCCCACCGTCGGCGCCCGCCTCGCCGTTCCCGCCGTCACCACCGTCACCGCCGGTCGCGCCGGGCGCTCCGGCAGCGCCGTTGCCGCCGTCACCCCCACGGCCGCCGGTCCCGCCGAGAAGGCTTATCAAGGTGTCTCCGCCGTTGCCTCCGTTGCCACCGGACGCGCCGTACCCCGCACCGTCGCCGCCGCGGCCGCCGTCGCCGGGGTCGATGAGCGGAAGACCCAGGATCGAGTGGCCTCCGGCCCCGCCATCGCCGCCGTTGCCACCGGGGTTGCCCGCACCGCCGGGCAGTCCCGGCGCACCGAGGGCGCCGGACTGCCCGTCGGAGCCCGGGGCTCCGGTGTCGTTGACTCCGGCCGCCCCGTCGGAACCGGCCGCTCCGTCGACCCCGTTCGCACCGTCATGTCCCCGCGCGCCGCCGGCCCCCGTCTCGCCCTGAGTGCCGGCGACTCCGGTCGCACCCGTGGCTCCGGCGTACCCGGCGCCACCGTCACCGCCGTTGCCGCCTTGCCCGAACAACGCCAAAAGCCCTGCGTCACCGCCATTTCCGCCGCGCGCGCCGAGGCCGCCGTGACCCCCGTCGCCGCCGTTGCCGCCGAAGAGTCCGCCGCGCCCGCCGTTTCCGCCGGCCACGCCGACCCCGATCCCGTCTGCGCCGCGCCCGCCGTTGCCGAACAGGAGTCCGCCGTTGCCGCCGTGACACGCCGCACCCACACATCCGGCGACGGCGTCCAGACCGTCGCCGATCAGCCAGCCGCCGGGTCCGAACATCGGCCGGAGACTCACCGCCGACGGGGTACCGGCCTGGCTCGATGTTTTCGGGTTGTCCGGTCGGGCGTTTTCCAGCCACCACCACGGCTCGCCCGCCACTGGGGCTGTTGGTGCATCAACCGAGACCAGCGCTACTTCCAGCAAACTCTCTGACGACTCCGTGGACGTCGCCAGAACGAGCGCTGCGCTGACCATTGCCGCTCCGCCAACCCCTGCCACCAAGGCTGTTCGAATCGATGCGACTCGCGGATTCGACTGGGCAGCAGGGAAATTGCGGGACTTGGACACTGAGCGGCACCCTTCGACGGAATTATTTGCGTTTGCAACAATTCCGCACTATCGCAGATGCACGGGCGGCGCGTACTGCAACTCAGCGAAAGTCGATGACGACCCGTCCGTCGATCTGACCGCGTTCCATCCTGTCGAAGACGTCGTTGATGTCGTCCAGGCGCGTCGTCTGCACGGTCGGGTGCACGAGCCCGCGGGCGAAGAAGTCGATCGCCTCCACCATGTCCTGGCGGGTACCGACGATCGAACCGCGGATCGTCAGCCCCTTGAGCACGATGTCGAAGATCGGGGCCGGGAAATCGCCGGGCGGAAGGCCGACGAAGACGATGGTGCCGCCGCGCCGCGCCAGCCCGATCGCCTGACCGAAGGCCTCCCGGTGCACGGCCGTCACGAGCACACCGTGCGTCCCGCCGGTGGCCTGCTGCACCTCGGCGACCACATCCGCGGTGCGCGCGTTGACCACCACCTCCGCACCCAACCTCGTCGCGAGGTCGAGTTTGGAATCGTCGACGTCGATCGCCACCACCCGCAGACCCATCGCCCTGGCGTATTGCACCGCGACGTGGCCGAGGCCGCCGATCCCCGAGATCGCCACCCATTGACCGGGCCGCGTACCGGTGACCTTCAGCCCCTTGTACACGGTGACACCCGCGCACAGGATCGGGGCGACCTCGACCGGATCGACGCCGTCGGGGATCCGCGCGGCGAACGCCGCGTCGACGAGCATGTAGGTGCCGAAACTCCCGTCGACGCTGTAACCGCCGTTGCGCTGGCTCTCGCACAGCGTCTCCCACCCGGTGCGGCAGTACTCGCACACCCCGCAGGCCGACCACAGCCAGGCGTTGCCGACCATGTCTCCCGGGGCCAGGTCCTCGACCCCGTCGCCGACAGCGACGACGGTGCCGAAGCCCTCGTGCCCGGGGATGAACGGCGGCGCCGGTTTGACGGGCCAATCACCGTGTGCTGCATGCAGATCGGTGTGACACACCCCGGAGGTCACGAGCTTCACCAGTGCCTCGCCCGGCCCTGGCGTGGGCAGAGCGCGGTCCTCGACCACCAGCGGTTCACCGAACGCCGTGACGACCGCGGCGCGCATCGTGTTGTCGGTCATCGGATCAGAAGAATCCGAGAGCTTGGTCGCTGTAGCTCACCAGCAGATTCTTGGTCTGCTGGTAGTGGTCGAGCATCATCTTGTGGTTCTCGCGGCCGATGCCGGACTGCTTGTATCCGCCGAACGCCGCGTGCGCGGGGTACTGGTGATAGCAGTTCGTCCACACCCGGCCGGCCTTGATGTCACGCCCGGCGCGGTAGGCGGTGTTGCCGTTGCGGCTCCACACCCCGGCGCCGAGACCGTAGAGGGTGTCGTTGGCGATGCGGATCGCGTCGTCGTAGTCGGTGAACGAGGTGACGGCCACGACCGGTCCGAAGATCTCCTCCTGGAAGACCCGCATCGAGTTGTTGCCGGTGAAGATCGTCGGGGCGACGTAGTAACCGCCGTTCAGATCGCCGCCGAGCTGCGCCCGCTCGCCACCGGTGAGGACCTGGGCGCCCTCGCTCTTGCCGATCTCGATGTAGGACAGGATCTTTTCCAGCTGGTCGTTGGAGGCCTGCGCGCCGATCATCGTCTCGGTGTCCAGCGGATCGCCCTGGCGGACCGCCTTGGTGCGGATCGCGGCCAGCGCGAGGAAATCGTCGTAGATGTCGGCCTGGATCAGCGACCGCGACGGGCACGTGCACACCTCACCCTGGTTGAGGGCGAACATCGTGAAGCCCTCCAGCGCCTTGTCCTGGTAGCTGTCGTCGGCGGCGAGCACGTCGTTGAAGAAGATGTTCGGGCTCTTGCCGCCGAGCTCCAAGGTGACCGGGATCAGGTTCTGCGATGCGTACTGCATGATCAGCCGGCCGGTGGTGGTCTCGCCGGTGAACGCGATCTTGGCGATCCGGTTGCTGGAGGCGAGCGGCTTGCCCGCCTCGACACCGAACCCGTTCACCACGTTGACGACGCCGCCGGGCAGCAGGTCGCCGATGATCTCCATCAGGTACAGGATCGACGCCGGGGTCTGTTCGGCGGGCTTGAGCACCACCGCGTTACCCGCGGCCAGCGCCGGGGCGAGCTTCCAGACCGCCATCAGGATCGGGAAGTTCCACGGGATGATCTGGCCGACCACCCCCAGCGGCTCGTGGAAGTGATAGGCCACGGTGTCGTCGTCGATCTCGCTCAGCGACCCCTCCTGCGCACGGATCGCACCGGCGAAGTAGCGGAAATGGTCCACCGCCAACGGGATATCGGCGTTGAGCGTCTCGCGGATCGGCTTGCCGTTGTCCCAGGACTCGGCCAGCGCGATGGATTCGAGGTTCTCCTCGATGCGGTCGGCGATCTTGTTCAGGATCACGGCGCGCTCGGCGGCCGAGGTCTTGCCCCAGGCCGGCGCCGCGGCGTGGGCGGCGTCGAGGGCCTTCTCGATGTCGCTGTCGTCGGAACGCGCGACCTCGGTGAACGGCTGGCCGGTGACGGGCGTCGGGTTCTCGAAGTAGCGGCCGGCGTTGGGCGCGACCCACTGGCCGCCGATGTAGTTGTCGTAGCGGGGCTTGAACGACATCAGGGAGCCGTCGGCGCCGGGACGGGCGTAGACAGTCATGGGTCCTCCTGCGTGGTGTGGTCTGCGTCACCCAACGTACGCGCGTCACCGTTGCAGCACGGTTGCATCGTCGGCGAGAATCTCCGGCATCGCCGAACCACGCCGCAGACCCGCGGTGCTCAGGTTTTCAGCCGAGTTCGTGGTCGAGGCCCGCGAGGTGGCCGCGGGCCTGCGCGCGCGCCAGCGCGGTGACACCGGCACTGTCGCGCAGCGCCTGCCAGCCGTCACGGTCGTCGCGCCCCTCGGGGAGCTCGAGCCAGCGGCGCAACAGGTCGGCCCGCCCCTGTGCGCTCTCGGCCAGCACCGCGGCGCGCAGCGTGACCGACAGCTGGGTGCGCAGTCGCGCGATCGCCGGGGACACCGACTGGGTCAGCAGCGGACCGGGATAGCGATTCAGCGCGGTGTCGACGTCGGCGGCGTCCAGCGCGGCGAACACCTCGCCGAGGTCGCTGGTGATCGGTGTCCGCAGCCGGTACGGCCGCGACCCGAGATGGTCGGCACCGATCACCTTGCGCAGCCGCGACATCTCGGCGCGCACGGTGACGACGTCGAGGTCCTTCTCGTCGAGCAGTACGGCGAGGTGGTCGGCGGACAGCCCCTCGGGATGGCGGCTCAGCAGCACCAGGATGTCGGCGTGCCTGCCGGTCAGGTGGGTGGTCTGCAGATGGCCGTTGCCGTCGGTGGTGACCCAGCGGGGCCGGTCACCGCCCAGTACCACCAGGTGGGGTTTCCGGGTGGCCGGCTCGGCCCCGATCCCGGTGAGCCGCAGCAGTGCGAGGTGGTTCTCCACGGCCATGGCGGTGGCGCGGACCAGCGCGAGGGTCTGCCCGGTCGCGACGTCACTTCCGCCGGTCAGGTCGATGGCGCCCAACAGCGCACCGGTGGTCGGGTCGTGCACCGGGGCGGCGGTGCAACTCCACGGCTGGACGATGCGGGAGAAGTGTTCTGATCCGTGGATCTGCAACTCCCGGTCCACCGCCAGTGCGGTTCCCGGGGCGTTGGTGCCCGCGCCGCGTTCGCTCCAGTCGGCGCCGGGCACGAAGTTCATCGCCTCGGCCCGCCGGCATGCGGCGGGGTCTCCTTCGACCCAGAGCAGGGTGCCGTCGGCGGCGCTGACCGCGACGACGATGCCGGAGTCGACTGCGTCGTCGACGAGGAGCCTGCGGATGACCGGCAGCGCGGGGGCCAGCGGATGGGTCTGCCGCAGCCTGTCGACGGCGGCCGCGGCTCCGGCGGCGCGGGCACCGTCCAGATCGGGATCGACGCCGCCGGCCAGGCTGCGCTGCCAACTCTGTGCGACGACGGGACGAACGGCGACGGAGTCCAGATAGCCGGTGTCGACCTCGCCTGCGACGAACAACTCGTGCAGCGCGCGCAGCCGGGATGGCGACGGCGCGCCGGGCGACCGTCCCGTCGAGCTTGTCGAAGTTGCCACTGACGTTCCCTCTGTGTCCCGCACCACCCTAGCGCGTCGCGACCACTGTGCGGCCCCCGTTCGGCTCCCCTCCTCCCGGGGGCCGCACAGTGTCGGGGTGGGGCGTCAGGCGCCCCAGGCGTTGGCGGCTCTGCGGTCGGTCGCCGCGACATCGTCGGAACCCTCGCGCACCGCGTTGCCGAGGTTGATCAGGATGTCGTTCAACGCGGTGGCGGACTGTTCCCAGCGGGTCTGCTCGATCCGGTATGCCTCGGCGGCATCTGCCGTCCAGGTGGCCTGCAGCGGGGCGATCTGCGCGCGCAGATCCTCCAGCGCGGCGTTGAATCGTGAAGCGGTGGAATGGATCTCCTGGCGGACCGCGTACTCGATCTCGCCGAAATCATAGGACAGGGTGTCGGTCATCGCCGGCTCACAGACTCTGCGCGACCGCAGCGATGCGCTGCGAGTGGCTGTCGGTGGCCTCGCGCAGGACCCGTTCGTTGTCACGGATGGTCTGGGCGATGCGCTGCAGAGCGGAATGGAGTTTCGCCGACTCCGCGTTCCACCGCTCCATCACCTCCCGGAAGCGCACCGCCGCGACCCCGCCCCACACCGACGGCGGCACACTGCTCATCGCGCCGATGAACTGCGCAAGCATCGCGCGGATCTCGTCGTTGCGGAGGTCGGTCTTATCGGCCACCGACACCATGAGCTCGAAATCGGTGGCCAGTGCGGGCCCGTGCGGACCTGACGGTGTCATGGGTATCCTCTCGTCGTTTCCTGCATCTATAGAGTTGGACGCATCGCAGGCCAATACGGTTCCGTACGAGCTGAATTCAGTTCACGGCATGCGCCGAGCGCACCGCGTCGACGCACTCCTGGGCGAATTGCTCACGGGCGGGTTCGTCCTGGCATCCGATCGCGATGCGTACCTCGCCGTCGGTCAGCACCGCCCAGCGTGTCACGGTGTCCGAACGTCGCTCGACGTACGTCACCGCCGATCGTCCTGCGCGTTCGCCCGCCGGGTCGAAGTCGGCGAACACGCCGTCGGGTTCGCGTTCGAGAGCCCGCCGCAGAGATGCGGCGACCTCCGGCAGTTCCACCGCGCCACCGACGGATTGCGTGATGTGCAGTGCCGGAAGCCCGTTCGGCGCGGCGACGCGCACCCGCGCCGACCCGGGACCGGTCGTCACGCGGTCGGCCGGCCAGCGGGCGGGTACACGAACGGCGACCCGCCCCTCCACGAGCAGCCGGGTGGCCTCCGACGGGGACGTGGTGTGCATCTCGGCGGCCCATCCACCGGCCACGGCCGCGGTCGTCACCGCGGCGCCGGTCAGCACCGCGGCCACCCGGGGCGATACGCGTAAACGCACCCGTGCGACGGGAACCGGTGACCGTCGGGTCAGCATCGCCACGGCGGCCGCCTCGACGAGTCGGGGGTTGCTGCGGCGCAGGACGATACCGCGGTGGCGTAGTTGCGCGACGAGGTCGGGGGACGGTTCCGCGACACCGGCGGGGATGTCGACGAGCACACAGCCCGCCGCAGGCAGGTGCTGAGCCAGATCCGGCGCGTCACGCGCCACCACGGCGGGATCGCAGGCCGGTGCCGTGATCACGGCATGGTCGGGCGCGAACTCCAGCACGGTGACGTCGTCGTCCTCGAGCAGCGACGCGCGCCGCACCACGACGGGGTCTGCGAAGACATCGCCGGCGGCGGTGGCGACGACGTCGACACGGCCGGCCGGCCACCAGGTCGGGACGACCACGACGACCGCCGATGCGGTGCCCCCGCACGCGGTCCGCAGCACGTCACCCCACAGTTCGCGCACCGGCACGGCCTCGTCGCCGACCAGTGCGACGGGATCGTCGCCTCCGTCCAGCGCTGCGGCGACGAGCGATTCCGGGACGGGGTCCGGCCCGCGCAGGGTGTGCGGGCCGACCTCGACGATTGCTGTCACGGCGGATCCACCCACCCGACCTGGATCAACTCGTCCGGCCGGCCCCGCACCACGAGCGTGCCGCGTCCGGCGGGCAGCCGGACAGGCCGGACGCCGCCCAGCAGCACACCGTCCTCGGCTGTGGCGCTCATCATCAACCCCGCGCACCCCATGTCGCGCATCCGGGCCAGCACCGGGTCGAACATCGCCCGCGCCGCTCCGCCGGATCGGCGCGCGACGATGAGGTGCAGTCCGATGTCCTTGGCGTGCGGCAGGAACTCGGCGAGTGGGTTGAGCGGGTTCCCGGTCGCGCCCGCCACCATGTCGTAGTCGTCGACCAGCACGTACAGCTCGGGGCCCGACCACCAGGACCGGTCCCGCAGCTGCCGTTGCGTCACGCGTTCGTCGGGCATTCGCGCGGCCAGGGTTTCGGTCAGCGCGGCCAGCCGCGATGTCACCGCGGCGCCCGTCACGGCGTAGCCGGTCAGGCGCGCGGATTCGACGACGCCGAGCAGGGTGCGCCGGACATCGACGATCTCCAGCCGTAGATCGTGTTGGGCGGCTTCGAGTTCGGTGCACAACAGCCGCAGCGCCGCGGTCTTGCCGCACTCGTTCTCCCCGAGGATCAGCAGATGCGGGTGCTCGTCGAGATCGAGGGTCACCGGCGCCAGGTCGCGCTCCCCCAGGCCCAGCAGCACCTCGCGGGCGCGCGCGACGGCGGCGATGGACCGCCGGTCGATATGGGTGGGCAGCAGTTGCACCGGTGGGGCGGTGTGCTCGCTGGTGCGTACGGTGCGCAGGTCGGGTACCGCGATCGCCATCTCGCTGCCGCCTCGGGTGAGGCCGCGGCCCGCGGGCCGGTCGGCGATCTCCCGGGCGCGCCGGCGATCCATCTCGGATTCGGACGGATCCCCGAGCCGCAGTTCGATACGTGTGCCGATCTGGTCTTTCAGCGCCGGGCGCAGGTCGGCCCACCGCGAGGCCGCGAGCACCACGTGCACGCCGTACGCCAGTCCCTGCACGGCAAGGGCGGTGATCGCCGGTTCCAGCCCGTCGAAGTCCTGCCGTACGGTCGCCCACCCGTCGACCACCAGGAAGACCTGCGTGTCCCGAACCGCGGCTTCCGACTCTCGTTGGCGCAGCACCGCTTCGACGTGAGCGACGGTACGCCGGGCGAGGTCCGCATCACGCCGTCCCGCCACCGCGCCGACATGCGGCAGGCCTTTCAGCCGGGCCAGCTCCCCACCGCCGAAGTCCAGACAGTAGAAATGCACCGCGCCGGCGTCGTGCGTGGCCGCCAGCGCGGTGATCATCGTCAGCAGGGTCGTCGACTTGCCCGTCCGCGGTGCTCCGACGACGGCGACATTGCCCGCCGCCGCGGACAGGTCGACGAGATGCGGTGTCTGGCGCTGCTCGAACGGGCGGTCCACGACACCGATCGGCACGGTCAGCAGCCGGGCGGGTGCGGCGGCCAGCAGCTCGGCCAGGCTGGGCGCGCGGCGCAGCGGCGGCAGCCACACCCGGTGAGCCTCCATGCCGCAGCCGGCCACCTGCGCGAGCACGGTGTCGATCAGCGACGCCGTCGCCTGCGGTTGCGGTGTGGGGTCACCGCCGGTGTCGAAGCGGGTGAAGCGTCGCACCTCGACCGCGGGCTGCTGCGCCGGGGCCGTCGGGGTGTAGCCGCCGGAGACGAACGCGGTCTGGAAGCGGGTCAGCGCACCGGATGCGGTCTTCAGGTAGCCCGCGCCCGGCTCGGACGGCAACGCGTATGCATCCGGCACCCCGAGCACCGCCCGGGATTCGGCGGCCGAGAACGTCTTGAGGCAGATGCGGTAGGACAGGTGCGTCTCCAGGCCGCGCAGCCTGCCTTCGTCGAGGCGCTGACTGGCCAGGAGCAGGTGGATGCCCAGCGACCGGCCCAGGCGGCCGATCGCGACGAACAGGTCGGCGAAATCGGGATGGCGGCTCAGCAATTCGGAGAACTCGTCGACGATGACGAACAGCGCGGGCAGCGGCGGCAGGCCGTCGCCGCGGGTCCGGGCCCGGGCGTACTCGCCGATGTTGGCCAGATTTCCCGCCGACCGCAGGGTCTCCTGCCTGCGGTTGATCTCCCCCGACAGCGCGTCCCGCATCCTCGACACCAGTGGCGCCTCGTCGGCGAGGTTGGTGATCACCGCCGCGACGTGCCGGGCCTTCTCCAGACCGAGAAAGGTCGCACCCCCTTTGAAGTCGACCAGCACCAGGTTGAGAAGCTCCGGCGGATGGTCGGTGATCATCCCCAGCACGAGGGTGCGCAGGAACTCCGATTTCCCCGAACCTGTTGCACCGACACATAATCCATGGGGACCCAGGCCGCCGGCTGCGGACTCCTTGATGTCCAGCACGACGACCGAACCGTCTTCGGCCACCCCGATGGGCGCCCGTAGCCGGTCGGATTCCGGACGTGGCGCCCAACGTCTGCGCACATCGATCGAGGTGGGGTCGTCGATGCCGGTCAGCGCACACCAGTCCCGCCGACCGCGGGGCCGCGAGGTACCGTCGCGTCGCCGGCCGGCGATCCGGCGCGCGAAGGCCAGCGCATCGGCAGGTGACATCACGTCGTAGCCAGCCGCCACCGGATTGCCGTCGAGGCTGACCCGGACCTCACCGGTGCCGCCGGCGACGGTGATCAACGCGCCGGGACCCGGTGGCGCGGTCGCGCCGTCGGCGACCACGACGCGAAGCCGGCAGGATCCCGAATCCCGCTGATGCGGCAGCCATTTCACCCAGTCCCAGTCCCGCCCCGGCGGCGCCGACACGCACACCAGATCGGGGTGGTGCCACGCGCTGACCTGACACACCATCGCCGAAACCACCGACCTCGCCGTGACCGGGTCGCCGGTGACGATGACCCGGGTACCCGCGCGCAACGGGATCGTCACCGGCACGTCGAGCACGACAGACCGATTGCCGATCATCCGGCGCACGGCGTCGGCGCTGACCGGGTCGGCGTGATCCCCGGAGCCGAGATCCGGTGCCACCGCGGTGATCGCACACGGTTGCGCACCGATTCCGATGCGGATCACGCCGAAGGCGCCGTCGTCCTCGGCGCGTTCCCACATCCGCGCCGAACCCGCCAGCGTCCACAGCGACGCGGGGTCGGGATGGGTGCAGTGCAGACGGCGGTGTTGTTCCTCGGCGCCGCGGGCGAGCAGATCGTCGATGGTGTCCAGATACCGCAGATACTCGGCGCGTTGCGCGGTCAGTTCGCCGGCGCGGCCCGCGCCCCGACCGCCGTAGGCGAGGGTGCCGATCAGCGAAACCACCATCATCACCGGGAAGAACAGGAACATCGGATTGCGCGTCGCGGTGTCGGTCGAGGTCATGTACAGCACGGTCATCCCGGCCATCGCGGCGATCATCGCCACGGGCATCAGCCGGGCCAGCGGGTTCGTCCGGTTCGGCTCCGGCGGGTCCGGGGGTGCGTCGATGACCAACCGGCCGGTGTCCATACAGGAGTAGACGCACCACGTCCGCGCGGCGTTCCATGAAAAAGCGGCGTTCCATGAAAAGTGGTGCACAGCGCCGGCACCGACCCGAGTTACGTTGATCCGGTGCCGGATACGCTGCGCAGGATCGTCGTCGAAGTCGCCGCGGAGGGCGAGGCGCGCAGCGTGGATCTGCTGCTGCCCGCGCAGCGTCCGGTCGGCGAGCTGGTCCCGTCGATCGTCGACGCGGTGTTCGGTGACGCGGGAGAGCACCGGCGCTGGCAGCTGAGCCGGCTGGCCGGAGCGCCGCTGGATGCACCGTTGTCCCTGCGCGACAACGGTGTCCGAGACGGTGACGTGCTGACGATGACCTCGGTGCGGATCAGGCCCCCGCGCCTGCTGCCCACCGAACCATGCGCCGTGGTCGCGACGGTCTGTGACACCACCACGCCGGCGGCCCGTGCGGCTGCGGTCACGGCCCTCGGAATGCTCGGCGTTCTGGTGGGCGCGGTCGCACTCGTCGGGTCGGGTCTGACGACCGGGCACGGGTGGCATCTCTGGTCGGCGGGGGCACTGTCGGCCGTCGCCGCCACCACGTCGGTGGCCGTCGGACGCGGCGACCCCGCCCTCGCCGCGGTGCTCAACACGGCGGCGGTCGTGTTCGCCGTCGCGACAGGGGTTCTCGCGGTGGCGGGAGCATCTCCGGCGGCGCTGCTGCTGTTGTGCGCGACCTCGGCGCTGGCGATGGCGGCGGTGCTGCTGTGGGCCGCGCGCGGCGGTGGCGAGCTGATCGGCTTCGCCGCGGTCGCCGCCGCACTGACGCTTGCCGTGTCGGCCGGGTCCGCCGTCGGCCCGCGCCCGCAGGCGGCCGGCGCCACGCTGCTCGTCGTGTCCTTCGTCGCCGTCGCGGCCGCGCCCAGGATCACGATCCTGGCGGCCCGGCTGGGTCCGCCGAGGGAGGTCGTCGACGAAGTGCGGGCCACCGGCGCGCACCGGGTGCTGACCGCCCTGATCGCGGGCTGGTCGCTGTCGGCCGCACTCGGGTCCGCCGCCATCGGCGCGGCAGCGTGGCGGGCAGATGCGCCGGGGCCGGTCGCCGCGGCGCTGTGCGCGGCCGCCGGGATCGCGTTGATGCTGCGCGCGCGCTCACACGCCGACCCGGTACGCCGAATATGGCTGATCGCTGGTGGATTCGTGTCCGTGGCGGTCGGTGTGCTGGTGGTTTCGCGGTGGGCGCCGGCGCAGGGCTGGTGGATCGGTGCCGCGGCGGTGCTGGTGTGCGCCGCGGGTGTCCGGTGGGCGGGCCGGCCTGCGGCGCTGACGCCGACGGTGCGCCACGCGGTGCAGGTGTGCGAATACATCGCCCTTGCGGCGGTGGTGCCGTTGGCGTGCTGGGTGTCCGGCGTCTACGGGATGGTCCGGGACGCAAGCATGTCATGACCGTGCGCGCATACCGGGTGCTGGCGGTCACCATGATCGCGCTCGCCCACAGCACACCCGTGGCGGCCGCGGTGAACCCGCCCCCGGTCGACGATCTGCGCCTGCCTGCTGCCGGACCGGTCGCACCGGCACATCCCACCGCCCAGTTCGACGCCTGCATCGCCACCCCGCCGGCCGCGACCGCCGCCCCGGGCCAACTCACCGGTATCGACCTGCCCAGCGTGTGGGCGCTGACCCGGGGCGCCGGCCAGACCATCGCGGTGATCGATACCGGGGTGGCCCGCCACCGCAGGCTGCCCCATCTGGTGGCCGGGGGCGATTTCGTGTCCCAGCACGACGGAACCCACGATTGCGACGGACACGGCACGATCGTCGCCGGGATCATCGGGGCCACCCCGGACGCGGCCGATCCCGGCGGGTTCACCGGTATCGCACCGGATGTGTCGCTGCTGTCGATCCGCCAGTCCAGCACGAAGTTTCACGCGATCGACGATCCGGGCGGTGGCGGTGTCGGGGATGTCGAGACGCTGGCCGCGGCCGTGCGCACCGCGGCCGACCTCGGGGCCACCGTCATCAACATCTCGACGGTGGCCTGCCTTCCGGTCGGCTCCGACCTCGACGACCGCGCGCTGGGCGCCGCGCTGTCCTACGCCGTCGAGGTCCGCAACGCCGTCGTGGTGACGGCGGCGGGCAATGTCGGCGGGCCGGGTCAGTGTCCGCAGCACAATCCCCGCGAGGCAGCCGACGCCGGCGACGTGAGCGTGGTGGCCAGCCCCGCCTGGTACGACGAGTACGTGCTCACCGTCGGATCGGTCGGCCCCGACGGGACGCCGTCCGCGTTCAGCCTGGCCGGTCCGTGGGTCGACGTCGCCGCGGTCGGTGAGGGCGTGGTGTCTCTGGCCGCGGCCGCCGACGGGCTGGCGGACGTGACACCGTCCGGCACCCCGATATCCGGCACCAGCTACGCGGTGCCGGTGGTCGCCGCCGTCGCGGCACTGGTGCGCGCCCGCTTCCCGGAACTGCCCGCACGCCAGGTGATGCGGCGCATCGAGGACACCGCGCGGCGCCCCGCGGCCGGATGGGATCCGGTGGTCGGCCACGGGATCGTCGATGCGCTCGCCGCGATCAGTGGACCCGGTGCGCTGCCGTCGCCACCGCGCAGCGTCGTGCCGGTCGATCCCGCCGAATCCGGCGTCGTGCCGCTGCAGAGCGCCACCGCGGTACGCGGAGCGGTGATCTGCCTGACCCTCACCGCGACGGTGGCGGTGGGGGCGGCGTTGTTGTCCCGAGCGCGGCGCCGCGGCTGAGTTCGGGGCCGGCGGGCAGGACTGCGAGCACCGGCCATGGCGCGGGCACCGGGTCATCGGACAGGCCCAGGGCGGTCGCGGTGTCGCCGTCTCGGATCCCGTAGCGCGTCCCGGTGTCGGTGACCAGGAACAGTGACCCGCTGCTGTACCCGCCACCGGTCAACCCGACCGACCGGACGTACAGACTGCGGCCTGGTGGGACGGTCGGCGCCGCCGGCGCGTGCGCGCCCACCCGGATCCTGATGTGCGATCCGTCCCGGTCCCGTTCGGGGCTCCACATCGCACAGACGACGGGTTCCGTTTCCACCCCGCCATGTTCGGGATACGTCTGGACCGGAAGGGTCGTCTCCACCGGCACCGCACCGATGACATCGGGCGCGACGGCCGAGACACCGGCGCCCGCCTGCGGACCGGTGAAGCGGATCAGGTCCGCGGCGACCTCGCCGATGCGCTGCACCCCGCCGGCAAGGACGACGTAGAAGTCGCCCGCACCGCCGTCGGCGCGCGCGACCGTGACGACCGCCCCGACGAGGTGGTCGCGCAGAACGCCCGGTCCCGCGGCGCCGCGACCCGGGATGTGCGGTGCGGCGATGGCAGGTGCTTCGGGCACGGCGGCCAGCAACTCCGGCGACACCGGCTGTGGCACAACACCGTCGAGTTTCAGGGCCCGCACGACGGCGCTGTGGCGCAGGTCGACGCGGGACCTCCTGCCGTCGTGCATCAGGTAGGTCAGCGCCGCGCTCTGTCCGCGCGGGGTGACCAGCACGTTGCCGGGCACCATCGCGGCGTCGGCGACCGGTCCGGCGGCGACCGTGGCACGCTCCCTCCCGTCGCACACCGTCCACTGCGCCTGGTCGGCGGCCAGCGGCGGGGAGATCTGTTCGGGCGCATCGGGGATGCCGAGCTGAGGCCCGGTCGCCGTGCGTTCGATCGCGCGCTGGGAGACCACCCGGGGCGCTGCCGCGTCACCGAGGACCAGCCGCGCCGACGCCAGGTTGAAGGCCGGGTGCATCACGTCGTCGACCCGGACGTACACCGCGCCGGACTCCCGGACCACCACGATCCGTGCGTCGCCGAGGCTGCCGCCGGGCCGCAGCACAGCGAGCACCGCGCAGACCGCGACGGCGATCACCGCAGCCACTGCTCCCGCGGTCAGCGAGATCGATTGGGCGCGAAGCGGATCGTCGATCATCCTGGTATCGCCGCGGACGAGCGCATGCGCCATCCGGTGTGCCAGGAATCGGTGTCCGCTGAGCTGAAGCCGTTCGCTCGGATGCCCCATCACCACCCCTGCGCCAGCGTATCGGCCGGCGCCGGGGGGTCAGATCACTTGTTGGAGCGGCGTTCCCGGTAGGCCGCGACGTGCTGGCGGTTTCCGCAGTTGCCGGTGTCGCAGAACTTGCCGGACCGGTTGCGGGACAGGTCGACCAGCGATGCCTCGCAATCCGGGGCGGCGCAGATCTTCAGGCGGCGCAGTTCGCCGGCGCGGATCAGGTCGGCCAGGGCCATCGCCATCTCCGCCCCCATCCGTTGCCACAGCGGGTCGTGGATGGACGCCAGGTGCAGATGCCACTCCGGCATCTCCGGGTGCCGGGTCAGCCACGGCGACGCCCGTGTATCGGACAGCAGCGCATTGACCTGCCCGACCGCGCGTTCCTCGTCGTCGGCGGCCGCCCAGATGCGGCCCAGCCGGTCGCGCAGCGTGTGCACCGACGCCAACTCCGCCTCGTCGTGGTCGCGGCGGCCGGTCCAGCCGAAGTGGTCGAGGTACGCGTCGAGCGCGGCGAGATCCGCCAGCTGATCGCCGTCGACACGGTTGCTGTTGATCAGCACACTCGCCGCGCGCAGCGTGAGCTCGGTGTCATAGGTGAAAAGCATTTGACTCCTGACTCGGCTCGGCGGTAGCGTCATGACCAAAGTCGATTTTACTCATGTCACCCCTGTCGGACCTGGAGGTACTCAGTCATGGCTGCGTTGGATGCTGCGCCGGCCCGCGCACGCGCAGACCGCTTCCGCTCAGGTCTACTCTTCGCGATCGGCTCCGCGTTCGCGTTCGGCTGCTCCGGCCCGTTCGCGAAGTCCCTGATGGAGGCGGGCTGGACCCCGACCGCGGCGGTCACCGCCCGGCTGGCCGGCGGCGCGCTCGCGATGGCCCTGTTCGCGTCGATCGTGCGACCCGGATGGCTTCGCGAGGCACGCCACCACGCGAAAACGGTGGTGCTCTACGGTCTGGTGCCGATCGCGGGTGCCCAGTTCTTCTACTTCAACGCCGTCTCTCACCTGTCCGTCGGGGTTGCGCTGCTGCTCGAGTACACCGCCCCGGTGCTGGTGGTCGGCTGGCTGTGGGCGACCACCCGCAGGCGCCCGACCACTCTGACGCTGACCGGCGTGGCGCTGGCGATCGCCGGGATCACGTTGGTGCTCGGGATCTTCGGGCCCGGCGGGGTGGCCGCCGCGCAGGTGAACCTGATCGGTGTCGGCTGGGGTGCCGCCGCCGCGGTGTGCGCGGCCTGCTATTTCCTGATGTCGGACAAGGTCGGCGGCGCCGAGGGGCCCGAAGGCCAACCGTCGTTGCACCCGATCACGCTGGCCGCCGCCGGACTCATCGTCGGTGCCGTCGCGGTGGCCGCGATCGGGGTGTCCGGTCTGATGCCGCTGCGGTTCACCGCCGACGACGCCGTCGTCGCCGGGTGGACGACGCCGTGGTTCGTCCCTGTCGTCGCGCTCGCGCTGATCCCGACCGCGATCGCGTACACGCTCGGCATCGTCGGGATCGCCCGGCTGCGCCCGAGGTTCGCATCGCTGGTCGGTTTGTCCGAGGTGATGTTCGCGGTGCTGGCCGCCTGGGTGCTGCTCGGTGAGTCCATCTCCGCGATGCAGGCCGCCGGCGGCGCAGTCGTGCTGCTGGGTCTGGCGCTGGCGCGCCAGGGCGACCGGGGTGAACTACCCGATCCGGACGCCCTGACACCGCTAGCATCGACACGTGCAGATCGATCTTGAATCGCTGACCAGCAGGATTTCCACGCTCGCCGCAGCCATCGTGACGGCTTTCGTCATGGCCGGAGCCCTGCTCGTCGCACCGACGGCCCCCGCGCCGACCGCCGAGGCCCAGGGCTGCACCGACATCCAGGTCGTCTTCGCCCGCGGCACCGACGAACCCCCGGGCCTCGGCCGTGTCGGCGCGGCGTTCGTGGACTCGCTCAGCCGACGGGTCGGCGGCCGCTCCGTCGGCTCCTACGCGGTCGTCTACCCGGCGACCTTCGACTTTCTCGCCGCCGCGGGCGGCGCCAACGACGCCAGCAACCACATCCAGTGGATGATGGCCAACTGCCCGCGAACCCGACTGGTTCTCGGCGGCTACTCGCAGGGCGCCGCGGTCATCGACGTGATCGCCGCGGTCCCGTTCCCGGCCGTCGGTTTCGACCGCCCGCTGCCCCCGAACACCCCCGATTTCGTGGCCGCGATCGCGCTGTTCGGCAACCCGACCGCAAAGGTCGGACTGCCGATCACGACCAGCCCCGTCTGGGGGTCCCGCTCGATCGACCTCTGCACCCTCGGCGACCCGGTGTGTTCGGCCGGCGACGACATCGCCGCGCACAGCAACTACGGCCCCGCGGGTCTCACGGACCAGGCGGCGGCGTTCGTCGCGGGTCTCGTGTAGCTCAGCTATGCGATACCGTGTCTTGTGCTTTTTCGCCGTTTGAGCCGCCGCGCGCTGGTGGCCGCAGTCGCCGCGACGGTGCCGATGGCCACGGCCGCGGTCCTGCCCGCAGCCATCGCCTCCGCCCAGCCCTGCCCTGACGTCGAGGTCGTCTTCGCACGCGGCACCAGCGAGCCGCCCGGCATCGGACGTGTCGGGCAGGCCCTGGCCGACACGCTGCGCAACCAACTCGGCGGCCGCACGGTGGGCACCTACGGCGTGGCCTACCCCGCCACCTACGACTTCTTCGGATCCGGGGACGGCGCGATCGACGCCACCAACCGCATCTCGGCGATGGCGGCGCAGTGCCCGAACACCCGCATCGTGCTGGGCGGCTACTCGCAGGGCGCGGCCGTGGTCGACATGCTGGCCGGGGTGCCGCCGCTGGGTGACCGCATCGGCGACGTCGGGCTGGCCCCACCGCTGCCGGGTGCACTGCACGGCAATGTCGCCGCGGTCGCGGTGTTCGGCAACCCCTCGGCCAAGTTCGGCAGCCCGGTCTCCTCGCGCGGCTCGTTCGCGGGTAAGGCGCTCGACCTGTGCGCCGACGGCGATCCGATCTGCTCGGGCGGTCGCAACCCGTTCGCGCACACGAGCTACGAACGCTCCCCGCTGATCGTCCAAGCCGCGAGCTTCGCCGCAGGCCGCATCTGAGTCCGCCCGGCCGGTTAAGATCGGCGAAGTGATTCGTCAGCTGCGAAAATCCCGCGTCCTTCCGCTGGTGGCTGCACTCCTGATGGGTGCAGCCTCCTTGGTTCTGCCGCCGGCCGCCTCCGCGCAGGCCTGCCCCGACGCCGAGCTGATATTCGCTCGCGGCCGCATCGAATCCCCTGGTCCAGGGCAGATCGGCAACGCGCTGATCAGCGCCCTGCGGAACCGGACGAACAAGGACATCGACCTCTACGCCGTGAAGTACCCGGCCGACACCGAGGTCGACATCGGCGCCAACGACATGAGTCAGCGCATCCAGTACATGGCGGCGAACTGCCCCGATACCCGGCTGGTGCTGGGCGGCTACTCGCTCGGCGCGGCCGTGACCGACGTCGTCATCGCGGTGCCGATCGCCGCGTTCGGATTCAAGAATCCGCTACCCGACGGCGTCGACCGGCAGATCGCCGCCGTCGCGCTGTTCGGCAACGGCAGTCAGTGGGTCGGTCCTATCGCCAACTTCACCAACCCGGCGTTGCGTGACCGGATCGTCGAGTTGTGCCACGGCGACGACCCGATCTGCAACCCGACCGCTCCGGAGAACTGGCAGGACTACTGGCCCGCCCACCTCGCTCCGGCCTACATCGGCGCGGGCATGGTCAACCAGGCCGCCGATTTCATCGTCGGCCGGCTCTAAAGCTCGTCGGGGGTGCGCAGGTCGCGGGTGATCAGGTTCCGCGCGGCCAGCTCCTCGTCGGCGGGATAGTCCACGCCCACCAGCGTCAGCCCGCGCGCAGGCGCGGCGGCGAAGTCACTGGACCGGCGTGGGCAGCCCAGCAGGGCTGACATCCACGGCGCATCGCGGCGCCCCTCTCCGACGGCCAGCAGCGCACCCACCAGCGAGCGCACCATGTTCCAGCAGAATGCGTCGGCGCTGACGTGCACCGAGATCCGGTCGCCGTCGCGCACACAGTCCAGCCGCTGCAGTTCCCGGATCGTGGTCGCGCCGGCGCGGTGCCTGCAGAACGCGGCGAAATCGTGCAGCCCCAGCAGGTTGTGCGCGGCAGCGGCCATCGCGTCCACGTCGAGCGGGCGCGGCCACGCGGTGACGAACCGGGCCTCCGCCGGTTCGGCCCCGTACGGTGCCGTGCACAACCGGTAGACGTAGTGGCGGCGCAGTGCCGAGAACCGGGCGTCGAAACCCGGTGCGGCGCGCACGATCCCGCGCACCCGGACGTCCTCGGTGAGCATCCGGCCCAGCCGCCGCACCAGGGGGCCGAACTCCGCCTCCCCGGGCCGCACCGTGCGCGGATAGGCGTGGCTCAGCGCGTCGGCGGGCACGTCGACGTGCGCCACCTGACCGGTGGCGTGCACCCCGGAATCCGTGCGTCCCGCGGCGCGGGTCACCACCGGGGTGCGGAAGACCGTGGACAGCGCCTCGTCGATGACCCCGGCCACCGTGCGCTGGCCGGCCTGGGTCGCCCAGCCCGCGAAATCGGTGCCGTCGTAGGCGACGTCGAGCCGTAGACGAACAAGCCCGCCACCGGTGTCGGTGGCGGGCTCGTTCATCGGATGACTACTTGGCGTCGTCGGCCTTGTCCTCAGCCTCGGTGGCCTCAGCTTCAGGAGCCTCTGCCTCGGGAGCCTCGGCGGTCTCTTCAGCAGCCGGGGTCTCTTCGGCAGCCGGGGCCTCTTCGGTCTTGGCCGCCTTCTGCGCCGCATCGACACGACGGGCACGGTTGGCCTCCGACGTCACGGTCTTCTCCCGCACCAGCTCGATGACCGCCATCGGGGCGTTGTCGCCCTTGCGGTTCTCGACCTTGATGATGCGGGTGTAGCCGCCGTCGCGGTCGGCGAAGAACGGCCCGATCTCGGCGAACAGGACATGGACGATGTCCTTGTCACGGATCTTCTTCATCACCTCACGCCGGTTGTGCAGCGTGCCCTTCTTGGCATGGGTGATGAGCTTCTCCGCGTACGGACGCAGCGCCCGTGCCTTCGGCTCGGTCGTCTTGATCCGGCCGTGCTCGAACAGCGACGTGGCCAGGTTGGCCAGCAGCGCCTTCTGGTGCGAGGACGACCCGCCGAGGCGAGGACCCTTGGTGGGCTTGGGCATTGCGACTTCTCCTAAATGGGGCCGGCCCCCGTATCAGGTAGGACCGGGACTGAAATGAGTTAGAGCTGTTCGGTTTCTGCGTAGTCCTGGTTGTCGTCCAGGTCGTAGCCGGCATCGCTGTTCCAGGTGCCAGTGGCCACGTCGTAGCCGGCCACCTCGGACGGATCGAAGCTGGCGGGGCTGTCCTTGAGCGACAGACCCAGCTGGTGCAGCTTGATCTTCACCTCGTCGATGGACTTCTGGCCGAAGTTGCGGATGTCCAGCAGATCGGACTCCGTGCGGGCGACCAGTTCGCCCACGGTGTGCACGCCCTCGCGCTTGAGGCAGTTGTACGACCGCACCGTCAGGTCCAGATCGTCGATCGGCAGCGCGAAGTGCGCAGCCTGATCGGCTTCGGCCGGCGACGGGCCGATCTCGATGCCCTCGGCCTCGACGTTGAGTTCCCGTGCCAGACCGAACAGTTCGACCAGGGTCTTACCCGCCGACGCCAGCGCGTCACGCGGGCTGATCGAGTTCTTGGTCTCGACGTCGAGGATCAGCTTGTCGAAGTCGGTGCGCTGCTCGACACGCGTGGCCTCCACCTTGTAGGTGACCTTGAGGACCGGCGAGTAGATCGAGTCGACCGGGATCCGGCCGATCTCGGCGCCGGAGGCCTTGTTCTGCACCGCGGGCACGTAGCCGCGGCCCCGCTCGACGACGAGCTCGACTTCGAGCTTGCCCTTGTCGTTCAGGGTGGCGATGTGCATGTCGGGGTTGTGCACCGTGACACCGGCCGGCGGCACGATGTCCCCCGCGGTGACCTCACCCGGGCCCTGCTTGCGCAGGTACATCGTGACGGGCTCGTCCTCCTCGGACGACACGACCAGGCCCTTGAGGTTCAGGATGATGTCGGTGACGTCTTCCTTGACCCCGGGGACGGTGGTGAACTCGTGCAGCACACCGTCGATGCGGATGCTGGTCACGGCCGCGCCCGGGATGGACGACAGCAGCGTGCGGCGCAGCGAGTTTCCGAGGGTGTAGCCGAATCCGGGCTCCAGCGGTTCGATGACGAACTGGGAGCGGTTCTCGGCGATGACCTCTTCGCTCAGGGTGGGGCGCTGAGAAATCAGCATGGTGTTTCTGTTCTCCTTCTCGGCAACCGCTATTTGATGCCGTTAGGTGGCCTGAGCCCCGGTGGATTCCGGGGTCAGGGTGACTACTTCGAGTAGAGCTCGACGATGAGCTGCTCGGTGAGCGGCACGTCGATCTGCGCGCGCTCGGGCAGCTGGTGCACGAGGATGCGCTGACGCTCGCCGACGACCTGCAGCCAACCCGGGATCGGGCGCTCGCCGGCGGTCTGCCGGGCCACCTCGAACGGGAGGGTGTTGATCGACTTGTCCCGGATGTCGATGATGTCGTACTGCGACACCCGGTAGCTGGGCACGTCGACCTTCACGCCGTTGACGGTGAAGTGACCGTGGCTGACCAGCTGACGCGCCATGCGGCGGGTCCGGGCCAGGCCTGCGCGGTACACGACGTTGTCCAGCCGGCTTTCCAGGATGCGCAGCAGGTTGTCACCGGTCTTGCCGGGGAGGCGGTTGGCCTCCTCGTAGTAGCGGCGGAACTGCTTCTCCATCACGCCGTAGGTGAAGCGGGCCTTCTGCTTCTCCTGCAGCTGGGTGCGGTATTCGCTCTCCTTGATCCGCGCGCGGCCGTGCTGGCCGGGCGGGTAGGGGCGCCTCTCGAAGGACTGATCTCCACCGACGAGGTCGACGCCGAGACGGCGCGACTTGCGGGTGACGGGTCCGGTATAACGAGCCATGACTCTCTAACTCCTTTTTCCTAGACCCGGCGCCGCTTGGGCGGACGGCAACCGTTGTGCGGCTGGGGGGTGACGTCGGCGATCGCGCCCACCTCGAGGCCGGCGGCCTGCAGCGAGCGGATGGCGGTCTCACGACCCGAGCCCGGGCCCTTCACGAAGACGTCGACCTTCTTGACGCCATGCTCCTGCGCCTTGCGGGCCGCGTTTTCGGCGGCCAGCTGCGCGGCGAACGGGGTGGACTTACGCGACCCCTTGAAGCCGACGTGTCCCGACGACGCCCAGGCGATGACGTTGCCCTGGGGATCGGTGATGGACACGATCGTGTTGTTGAACGTGCTCTTGATGTGGGCGGCGCCGTGCGGGACGTTCTTCTTTTCCCTGCGACGGGTCTTCTGACCCTTCTTCGCGGTGCCCTTCTTTGCCTGTGCCATCCGGGGTTACCTGGCCTTCTTCTTGCCGGCGATGGTGCGCTTGGGGCCCTTGCGGGTACGCGCATTGGTCTTGGTCCGCTGGCCACGCACCGGAAGACCGCGACGGTGCCGCAGACCCTGGTAGCAGCCGATCTCGATCTTGCGGCGGATGTCGGCCTGCACCTCGCGGCGCAGGTCACCCTCCACCTTGAGGTTGGCTTCGATGTAGTCACGCAGCTGGGTGACCTGGTCGTCGGTCAGATCCTTGGTGCGCTGATCCCGGCTGATGCCGGTGGCTTCCAGGATCTCCTGGGAGCGGGTACGGCCGATGCCGTAGATGTAGGTCAGCGCGATCTCCATGCGCTTGTCGCGCGGGAGATCAACGCCCATGAGACGTGCCATCAGGCAGTGTTCCTTTTCTCTGCGGAGGTCTGATCCCAGTCCGTTCCCGGAACTCTTGCCGGGGCCCGGCCTCCGTGCCGGACGTGTTCGAGGGGCTCTTCTTCTACAAGAACCAGCCGCTCAGTGGTACTGGGAGGTCATCATTCAGTTGTGGGTACCGCGTAGCTGACTGATCAGCCTTGCCGCTGCTTGTGGCGCGGATCGGAGCAGATCACCATGACCCGCCCGTGCCGGCGGATCACCCTGCACTTGTCGCAGATGGGCTTGACGCTCGGGTTCACCTTCACGGCTTGTTCGATCCTTCTTCTCAAGTACTGGTTCTGGGATTACTTGTAGCGGTACACGATGCGACCCCGGGACAGGTCGTAGGGCGAGAGCTCCACCACGACACGGTCCTCGGGAAGGATGCGGATGTAGTGCTGCCGCATCTTGCCGCTGATGTGGGCGAGGACCTTGTGTCCGTTCTCCAGCTCAATGCGGAACATCGCATTGGGCAGGGGCTCGACGACACGACCCTCAACCTCTATGGCACCGTCTTTTTTGGCCATACTCTGTAACGATCCTTGCTTTCGTTTCGTACCAACTGCGCTGGCCTGCTCGGCACAGCCATCCATCCGACTTGAAAACGTGGGCCGGATCCGGGGCATTCCCCGCCGCCAGGCGGGTCCTCCCGATGGGGCACGCAAAAAGTCGGCGCGGAAGCCGCACCGTTGATCCATGGTACGCGCACACGGCTCTACCCCAAAATCCGCGCCGCAGGGCCCTGCGACACGCACCTCACCCGCCCATGATCGGTGGCAGAGCGCGGACTGCGTTCCGTCACGCGCACGAGAACAGGAGTGACGATGGCCGGTAGCGAGAACACCGAGGACACCGATCTGGAGAGCTCGAAGGTGGTCGTCGGCGTCGACGATTCGCCGGCGTCCCAACCGGCCCTGGAGTGGGCCGCCGCGGAGGCGGCGCTGCGCGAGGTTCCGCTGGTCATCCTCTACGCGACCACCCTGCCGGTGGGGGCCTGGCCGGCGGTTCCGGTGCCGACCGGCTTCCTGGACTGGCAGCGTGAGATCGGCCGGGACATCCTGACCGACGCGCGCCGGATCGCCGAGCAGCGCACCGGCGGCGCCGTGCCGGTGCGCATGGAGTTCGCCGTCGCGACCCCGACGGCGGCGTTGGTGGAGCAATCCCGGACCGCGCAGATGGTGGTCGTCGGCTCCCGCGGACGTGGTGGACTCGCCCGCAGGATGCTCGGCAGCACCAGCATGGGGCTGGTGCACCGGGCGCACGGCCCGGTCGTGGTGGTGCACGACGAGGACCCCGCGCCCGACGCCGGCGCACCGGTGCTGCTCGGGTTCGACGGCTCGACGGCGGCCGAGGCCGCCGTCGAGGTCGCCTTCGAGGAGGCATCGCTGCGGCGGGTGGGCCTGGTCGTGCTGCACGCGTGGTGGTCGCCGGGCGCATTCGAGATGCCGGGCTTCGAGTGGGACGAAACCCGCCCCGAGGTCGAGCGCGAGGCCGCCCGCCAGCTCGCCGGCTGGCGGCAGCGCTATCCCGGCGTCGGGGTCGAGCTCGTGGTGGTACCCGACGAGCCGGCCCGCCGGCTCGTGGAGCGCGCCGAGACCTCACAGCTGGTGGTGGTGGGCAGTCACGGATACGGCGCGGTCGCCGGCACGCTGCTCGGCTCGGTCAGCGGGGCGGTGGTGCAGGCGGCGAAGGTTCCGGTGATGGTGGTCCGCCCGCGCTGACGCCGTCGGTCACCGCCGTTGCCGCAGTCGCACCTCGGTGATGGCGTGCCGTCCCACCGCCAGCACGTTGAAGCGGTAACCGCCCGAGGTCGCTCAGGATCAGCCCGGCCAGGAGGCGACCGAATCCGAAACCGCTGCGCCGCAGCCCGATATGCCCGCGATCTCTTCCACACCACAGACGAGACCGTTGGGGTGGCGCGGCTTTCGCCACATCAGTCATTGAATCATTTGTGCCACAGAACTTCTCAGAACTCGTGGTACCGCCGGCGGCAGTCCGCCGGACGAGGATCACCGGGCCTCTGGTGTCCCCGGGCCGGCGCGGGGCGGCACGCTGCTGTTCCGCTGTCACAATGAGGCCGACCTGCCCCGGGACACCAGCGCCTCGTGCTCGGAATCCAACCACCGCACCATGTACGGCGGTGAGCCGTCCTCCGAGCGCACGTCGGTGATCAGACCCCGGTGTTCGGCCCGGTCGATCGCCAAAGCGACCGGGCGCTGCCGAAAAGGAGCTCAGGACCTGTGACCCTAGGCAGACTCCGGACAACAGCGCAGGATTGCACTCATGGCCGACATCGCAACCCGTCGCAGCACCATCCTGGACATCAACGCGCTGACGATCGAGGACGCCGAGGAGGCCGGCGGCAAGGGCGCCAACATGGGCGAGCTCGTCGCCGCCGGCCTACCGGTGCCTGCGGGCTTCGTATTGCTGCGCGACTGCTACCTGGACTCGATGCGCGCCGGCGGGGTGGACGCCGAATTGGCGGCACTGCACCGGGAGGCGCTCTCCCAGGTCGCCGACACCGCCCGGCTCGGCGAGCTGTGCGAACGCATGCAGGCCCTGGTGCGTACCGCCGGTGTCGATGAAGCCACCAGGTCGCTGACACTGGACGCCTACCACGCGCTGGGCACCGGCGCCGTGGTCGCGGTGCGGTCCTCGGCCACCGGAGAGGACGGCGCCGACGCGTCGTTCGCCGGAATGAACGCCACCCTGACCAACGTCACCGGCGACGACGGGTTGCTCTCCGCGGTGACGCGGTGCTGGATGTCGCTGTTCAGCCCCCGGGTGATCACCTACCGAGCCAGCCGCGGGTTCCTCGACGCGCCCGCGATGGCCGTGGTGGTGCAGCAGATGATCGAGTCGGACAAGTCCGGTGTCGCGTTCACCGCGGACCCGAGCACCGGGGCCCGGGACCGCGTCGTGATCGAGGCGGCGTTCGGTCTGGGCGAGGTTGTGGTCTCCGGGTCGGTGGAACCCGACACCTATGTGGTGTCCAAGGAAACCCTGCAGCCGATCGACGTCCGCGTGGGCCACCAGGATTTCAAGATCGTACGGGGTCCGGACGGCCACGACACCACGGTGCAGCTCGACGAGGAGCAGGCCGCCGCGCGGGTGCTCGCCGACGACGAACTGCGCGCGATCGCCGAGCTCGCCGTCGCCACCGAACGGCACAACGGGTGCCCGCAGGACACCGAGTGGGCGATCGCCGACGGAGCCACCTATCTGGTGCAGGCCCGGCCGATCACCACCCTCGGGCACACCACACCGCCGGCCGCGGCCGAACACGTCATGTTGGCGCGCGGGCTCGCCGCAGCGCCGGGCATCGCGTCCGGGAAAGTGCGGGTGTTGCAGACGCCGGACGAGGGGCAGCGTCTCCGGGAGGGCGAGATCCTGGTCGCCCAGATGACGAACCCGGACTGGCTGCCGACGATCCGGCGGGCCGCCGCGCTGGTCACCGATACCGGTGGCATGACGTGCCATGCCGCGATCGTGGCGCGCGAACTCGGGGTCCCGTGCATCGTCGGCACCCGCACCGGAACCCGGGATCTGCACGACGGCACCAGCGTCACCGTCGACGGCGCCCGGGGCGAGGTGGTGTCGGGATGTGTCGAACCCGCACGCACGGTCAAGGTCGCCGAACGCGCCGCGCCTGTCGCGACCGCAGAGGTCACCGGGACCAGGGTCTACGTCAACCTCGCGATGCCCGAGAGTGCGGAAACCGTTGCCGCCCAACCTGTCGACGGGGTCGGCCTGCTCCGCGCGGAGTTCATGCTGACCGAGGCGCTCGGCGGCCGCCACCCCCGTGACCTGATCGCGCGGGGCGAACAGCAGACGCTCGTCGAGAAGATGGTGGCCTCGGTGGGCACAATCGCCGCGGCGTTCGCTCCCCGGCCGGTGGTGTACCGGGCCACCGACTTCCGTAGCAACGAGTTCCGCGGCCTGACCGGCGGCGCGGAATACGAACCGGTGGAACATAATCCGATGATCGGTTTCCGCGGGTGCTACCGCTACATCAGGCAACCCGAGTTGTTCGCGCTCGAGCTGGAGGCACTGTCCCGGGTGCGTGAGCGCTATCCCGCGGTCGCGCTGATGATCCCCTTCGTGCGTACCCGGTGGGAACTCGAGGAGTGCCTGGCGCTCGTCGACGCCAGCCCGCTGGGCCGACAGCGAGGCCTGCACCGCTGGGTGATGGCCGAGGTGCCGTCGGTGACGTACTGGCTGCCCGAGTACATCGGTATGGGCATCGACGGGGTGTCCATCGGCAGCAACGACCTGACCCAGTTGGTGCTGGGCGTCGACCGCGACTCCGACGTGTGCGCCGAGCTGTTCGACGAATCGGATCCGGCCGTGCTGCACGCCATCGGCCGGATCGTCGACACCGCCAACCAGCACGGGATCACCTCCTCGCTGTGCGGCCAGGCACCGTCGACCAATCCCGCCTTCGCCGAACACCTGGTGCGGCTGGGGATCACGTCGGTGTCGGTCAACCCGGACGCCGTCGAGGCCACCCGGCGGGTGGTCGCGGCCGCCGAACGCCGGATCCTGCTCGCCGCCGCGCGATGACCGCGCCGCCGGCAGCTTTGACGCCCAGCCGGGATCGCATCGCCTCTTGCCCGGCCGGGGACGTGCTCGCGCTGCTCGGCACCTCGATCGACGGGCTGTCGAGCGCCGAGGCCCAGGCGCGGCTGCGCGGCATGGGGGCCAACGTGGTGCGCACCCATACCGTCAGCGCGCTTGCCGTGCTGCGCCGTCAGCTCGCCAACGCCCTGCTCGGCCTGCTCGCGGTGACCGCTGCACTGTCCTATTTCCTCGGCGACTCCACCCAGGCGGTCATCATCGGGGTCATCCTGATGATCAGCGTCGGACTCGGGTTCTTCAACGAGTACCGCGCCGAGAGAGCCTCTGCGGCAATGCATTCAGCGATACGGCACACTGCGGTGGCGCGGCGGGACGGGACGTTTCGCCGCATCGACGTCAGCGAGCTGGTGCCCGGCGACGTGATCCGGCTGACCATCGGCGAGCTGGTGCCCGCCGACGTCCGCCTCATCGACGTCACCGGGTTGGAGTGCAACGAGGGCATCCTCACCGGGGAATCGGCGGTGGTCGAGAAGGTCACCGCCCCGGTTCCCGCGGGATCGGCGCCCGCGGACTGCGTCGACCTGGCCTACATGGGCACGGTGGTCACCGCCGGTGAAGCGATAGCGGTGGTGTTCGCCACCGGCCCCAAAGCCGAATTCGGGCGTATCGCCGTGGGATTGGCCCAGAGTGCGCCCGAAACCGCGTTCCAGGCCGGACTGCGGCGGTTCTCCTATCTGCTGTTGCGGGTGGCGCTCACGCTCACCGTGGTGATCTTCGTGACCAACATGCTGCTCGGCCGTTCACTGATCGATTCGGCGTTGTTCGGGTTGGCCATCGCCGTCGGCATCACCCCGCAGCTGCTGCCCGCCATCGTCAGCACCAGCCTGGCGACCGGGTCGCGCCGGCTTGCCAAGGACAAGGTTCTGGTCAAACGACTGGTGTGCATCGAGGACCTCGGCGACATCGACGTCCTGATCACCGACAAGACCGGGACGCTGACCGACGGGCAGGTGACGTTCGTCGACGCCGTCACCCCGGCCGGTCAGCACTCGGACCCGTTGGTGCGCAGAGGAATTCTGGCCACCGATGTCGATCCGGCAGCAGGGGGCGCGAGCGCCAACGATCTCGACGCGGCGCTGTGGGCGGGCCGGCGCCCGCTGCCCGATGTCACCCGGGTGGCCTTCCTGCCGTTCGACCACGACCGGCGCGCCAGCTCCGCGCTCGTCGACGACGGCCCCACCCGGATCCTGGTCGTCAAGGGCGCCCCCGAGCAGGTGATGGCGCGCTGCGCCGAAGTCCACCCGCAGGCCCAGCAGACCCTGGCGGAGCTGTTCGCCGACGGCCGCCGGGTGGTCGCGGTGGCCTCCCGCTCCGCGGCCACACTGACGGAACTGAGCGCCGACGACGAGACGGGGCTGACCCTCGACGGGTTCCTCGTCTTCGCCGACAACCCCAAACCCGCGGCGCGGGAATCACTGGCCCGGCTCGCGGCGCTGGGCATCGAGGTCAAAATCGCCACCGGGGACAATCCGCGGGTCGCCGAGAAGGTCTGTGCAGAACTGGGTTTGGCCTCGCGGGGCACCCTGACCGGAACCGAGCTCGAGCAACTCGACGACAGCGAGATCGACGCCGCGGCCCGCGACCACACCATCTTCGCCCGCATCTCGCCCACCCAGAAGGCCCGGATCGTGTCGTCGCTGCGGCGCACCGGCCGCTCGATCGGGTTCCTCGGTGACGGCGTCAACGACGCGCTGGCCCTGCACGCCGCCGACGTCGGTATCTCGGTGGACACCGCGACCGATATCGCCAAGGACGCCGCCGACGTGGTGCTGCTGGAGAAGGACCTCGGTGTGCTGGCCACCGGCGTCGCCGAGGGCAGGCGGATCTTCGCGAACACCGTCAAGTACGTGCTGATGGGAACATCGAGCAACTTCGGCAACATGTTCAGCGCCGCGGCGGCCTCGGCGGTGCTGCCGTTCCTGCCGATGCTGCCGGGCCAGATCCTGCTCAACAACCTGCTCTACGACACCTCGCAGCTCGCGATCCCGGCCGACCGGGTCGACGAGGAGCAGCTGCACGCGCCCGCGCACTGGGACATCGGGTTCATCCGCCGGTTCATGCTGACGTTCGGCCCGGTCAGCTCGCTGTTCGACTTCCTGACGTTCGGGTTGATGCTCGGAGTTCTGCACGCCGGTCCGGCGGAGTTCCGCACCGGCTGGTTCGTCGAGTCGCTGGCCACCCAGACGCTGATCATCTTCGCCATCCGCACCAGGAAGGTGCCGTTCCTGCGCAGCAGGCCCGCCGGCGCGCTGGTGCTGTCGACCGGGCTGGTGATCGCCGTCGGCATCGCGGTGACCGTCTCCCCCGTCGCCGCGAACCTGGGTTTCACACCGCTGCCCTGGCAGTTCTTCGCCGCGCTGGTGGCGCTGACGGTCGCCTACCTGGTCCTCGTCGACATCACCAAGACGATGTTCTACGCCGAACCGATGCGTGCCGCCGGTCCACCCGGCCGCACCCGCGGCCACACCCATCGGGTGCACCGGCGGGCGGCTCGGTTCAACGCGAAGCGGGCGGGGCAGCCCAGCACCAAGGCCGATGACCAAGGACCCTAGACGGGCGCGCGGTGTAGCGCATAGCGTCGGAAGGCGCACCCTCGATCGGAGCCCGCGATGACAGCCGCGAACACCTCTGGACCCGTGGTCGCCGGCATCGACGGTTCGCCGGCGGCACTGCACGCGGCGCTGTGGGCGGTCACCGAAGCCACCGCCCGCGCAACCACACTGCGGTTGGTCTACGTGCTCACCCCGGCCGACCGCACCGCCCCCGAATACGCCGAGGACGTCGCGCGCGCCCACGCCGCCCTGGACACCGCGCGCACCACGGTCGAGGTCGTCGACGCCCCGGTGACGGTCGAGACCGCGATCCTGGACGGCCCGGCCTCGGAAGCGCTGATCACCGAATCGTCCGGGGCACAGCTCATTTGTGTCGGCACGGTCGGTATCGGCCGGTACGCCCGATCCGTCGTCGGCTCCACTGCGGCCGACCTCGCCGAGAAGGCGCACTGCCCGGTCGCGGTGATCCGCACCGACCTGCACCCGCAGGCGCCGGTGCACTGGATCATCGTCGGGATCGACCGGCCCGGCGACGACGCGGTCGCGGAGTACGCGCTGCGCGAGGCGGCGCTGCGCCATGCCCCGGTGTTGGCCCTCGGCGGCGGGGCGACCGCCTCCGCGGAAACACTGGAGGACCGGATCCGGCCCTGGCGCACACGCCATCCCGACGTCCACATCTATCCGATCGCCGGGGCGGGAGACGCCGCGCAGTTCCTCAACAGGAATGACGAACCCGTCGTGCTGGCGGTGATCGGCCCCGACGAAACCGGCGACCTCGCGCAGATCGTGGGGCACGGCCATTCCCTGTTCCGGCACGGCGCCGCCTCGGTGCTCGTGGTCCGACCCTGATCCACCGGCAACCCCAGGAGGCAGAACGTGTCCGAAACAGCAACAGACATCGGGATTCTCGTCGCCGTCGACGGCTCACCGGAGTCCGACGCCGCGGTGCGGTGGGCAGCACGAGAAGCCGTGCTGCGCAACCGGCCGGTGACCCTGATCCACGTCGTGGCGCCCATCGTGGTCACCTGGCCGATCGACGGCGTGATGACGAGCTACTACGAGTGGCAGGAAGAAAACGCCCGCACCGTGGTCACCGCGGCGGAGAAGGCGCTAACCGCCGCCGCGGGCGACCACACGCTGGCCGCGGTCAACATCGAGATCCGCCACGACGCCATCGTCCCGGAGCTCACCGCCGCGTCCGAGCACGCCGATCTGCTGGTGATCGGCAGCCGCGGGCTCGGTCGCGTCGGCGGGGCGCTGCTCGGCTCGATCAGCCGTACCCTGCTCCACCATGCGCGCTGCCCCGTCGTCGTCACCAAGGAAGCCGTCACCAAGGAAGCCGGGGCCGGGACGCCACGCGACACGTTGCCGGTACTGCTCGGCATCGACGGCTCCCCGGCGTCGGAGAACGCGACGGCGTTCGCCTTCTCCGAGGCGTCGTTCCGTGGCGTCGACCTGATCGCACTGCACGCGTGGAGCGATGTCGCGGTCTTCCCGGCACTCGGGATGGACTGGCACACCTACGAACAACAGGGCCACGAGATTCTCGCCGAGCGCCTCGCCGGCTGGCAGGAGCGCTACCCCGACGTCCACGTGCAGCGCCGCCTGGTCAGCGACAAACCGGCGCACTGGCTTATCGAGGAATCCGAGAACGTCCAACTCGTGGTCGTCGGCAGCCGCGGCCGCGGCGGTCTCGCCGGCATGCTGCTCGGCTCGGTCAGCACCGCTGTCGCCGAATCGGCACTCGCGCCGGTCGCGGTCCTTCGTGGCTGATGCCACCGGCCGGTTGCGGGCCCTGCTGGAGCCCGCGCTGGTAGTCCTCACCGTCGGGGCGCTGGCCGCCGGCGGTGTCGCCTGGCTGGTGAGCGCCCGCACGGTCGCCGACATCTGCTGGGCCGTAGGCACTCTGATCGCCGTCGTCCCCGCGGTGGCGTGGGTGCTCGGCGCGCTGCGGCAGGGCCGGCTCGGCGTCGACCTGATCGCGGTGCTGTCTCTGGTCGGCACACTGTGGGTCGGCGAGTATCTCGCGGGCTCGCTCATCGCGGTGATGCTGGCGGGTGGCCGGGCCCTCGAGTCCGCCGCGTCCAGACGCGCCTCGCGCGACCTCAAGGCGCTGCTCGAACGGGCGCCGCGGTTCGCGCGCCGCCGGGTCGGCGACCAGGTCACCACGGTTGCCCTCGACGAGGTGGCCGCAGGCGATCTGCTCGTCATCGCACCCGGGGACGTGGTGCCGGTCGACGGCCGGGTCGCCGACGTGGCGGCGGTGCTCGACGAGTCGGCGCTGACCGGCGAACCCCTGCACGTGGAACGGCCCGTCGGGGACGCGGTCCGCAGCGGGGTGGTCAACGCCGGCGGCGCGTTCGAGCTCAGGGCCACCGCCACCGCCGACGACAGCACCTACGCCGGCATCGTCCGGTTGGCTCAGCAGGCCGGCGCCGAGAGTGCACCGGTGGTGCGTCTGGCCGACCGCTACGCGGCCTTCTTCCTGCCGCTGGCCCTTCTGATGGCCGGCGCGGCGTGGCTGGCCAGCGGCTCGGCGGTGCGTGCGGTGGCCGTGCTGGTGGTGGCCACCCCGTGCCCGCTGCTGCTGGCGGCGCCGGTGGCCATCGTGTCCGGGCTGTCGCGGGCGTCCCGGGTCGGGGTGGTGATCCGCAGCGGCGGCGCGCTGGAGAACCTGGGCCACGCCTCGACGTTGGTGATGGACAAGACCGGCACGCTGACGATGGGTCGCCCGCAGGTCGTCGACGTCGTCGCGGCGCCGGGCACCGACGCCGGCGAGATCCTGCGGCTGGCCGCCTCGGTGGACCAGCTGTCCCAGCATGTGCTCGCCGAAGCCATCGTCACCGAGGCGACGGCCCGCGGACTGCAGCTGTCGCTGCCCACCGACTCCGCCGAGGAGGCGGGCCGCGGGGTGAGCGCCACCTTGGACGGCGTCCGCGTCACCGTCGGGAAGCTGAGTGACACCGCCACCGCCACCGCCGAGTGGATGCAGACCGCGCTCAGCCGCGCCCGGCTCGACAATGCGGCGATGGTCTGGGTCGCCGTCGACGTCGCACCGCGCGGTGCCGTGCTGCTGCGGGATCCGTTACGCCGGCAGGCCCCCCGGACGATGCGCAGACTGCGCGGCGCCGGGATCGACCGGCTGGTGATGCTCACCGGCGACCGGGCCGAGCCCGCGCGTGAAGTCGCCACCGTGCTCGGCCTCGACGAGGTCTACGCCCAGCAGACCCCCGCCGACAAGGTCGCCGCGGTGCGCGCCGAACGCGAACGTGCGGTGACGGTGATGGTCGGTGACGGCATCAACGACGCGCCCGCGCTGGCCGCCGCCACCGTGGGGGTGGCGATGGGTGCGCGCGGCGCCACCGCGTCGTCGGAGGCCGCCGACGTGGTGCTGACCACCGACCGGCTCGACCGCCTCGCCGACGCGATGGACATCGCGCGGTGGTCGCGGCGCATCGCCGTGCAGTCCGCCGTGGTCGGCATGACGTTGTCGGTCGCGGCGATGGCGGCGGCCGCGTTCGGCCTGCTTCCCCCGGCGGCCGGCGCGTTGCTGCAGGAGGCCATCGACGTGTCGGTGATCCTCAACGCGCTGCGCGCACTGCGCCCCAATCCGCGCACCACGGTGCCGCTGCCGGCGGACACCGAGGCGATGCTGCGCGGGTTCGCCGCCGAGCACGACGAACTGCGCGAGGCCCTCGCCCAGATCCGGGACAGCGCAGACCGACTGGCACAGAGCCCCGATGAGGCCGCGCTGGACTCGGTGCGCCGCACCAACCGGCTGCTGGTCGAACGGATACTGCCGCACGAACGCGCCGAGGAGACCGCGCTGTACCCGGCGCTGGCCTCACCGCTGCGCAGCGGTGAGGCGACCGCCACCATGAGCCGCACCCACGCCGAGATCCAGCGGCTCGCCGACCGCATCGGCACGCACGTGCAACTGGCCGAGCAGGCCGGCGGGATCCAGCCCGAACAGGTCGAGGATCTGCTGGCATGCCTCTACGGCCTCTACGCCGTGCTACGCCTGCATTTCACCCAGGAAGAGGAGAACTACTTCGCGCTGGCCGACGACGACCCCGAGGGCTGACCGGATCAGCGCGCGTCGAGGCACACCCGGTGGGCCGCGGCGACCGTGTCGGGCAGCGGCGCCCCGGTGTCGAGCGGATACGCACCCGGCCAGTCCGTCTCCCACCGCGACAGCTCGGCCGCCAGTTCCGGGGTGGCGTCCGAGGTCGTCGGCCCCCGGTGCGCGATCCGCCGCTGGGCCTCGGGAACCGGTACGGTGCACCGCAGTTCGACGAGCGCGGAGTGTGTTTCCGCCGCGACGGCGTGTGCGCGGTCGCGGTGCCCGGCGTCGCGCCAGGTGCCGTCCAGCACCACCGAATGCCCGGCCCCGAGCCAGCCGCGCGCCCGGTCCAGCACCTCGTCGTAGACCGCCGACACGTTCTCCTCGGAGTAGAGACCGGCGCCGAGGTCCCCGGCCCGGCCGTGCACCGCGCCGGCGCGGATCAGCTCGCGCCGCACGTCGTCGGTCGAGATCACCTGTGCGTCAAGCGCTTCGGCCAGCCCGCGGGCCACGGTGGTCTTTCCCGTGCCGGGGCCGCCGCCGACCATCACCAGCCGCACCGCACCCGACCTCAGATGCGACCGCGCCATCGAGAGGTGGTGTCGCGCCTCGGGGACCGAGTCGTCGCGGCCCTGGCCGGCGCGCACACAGTCGGTCTTGGCGCGCACGGTCGCGCGGTAGGCGATGCAGAAGTGCCGCAGGGAGGCCGGGGCGGCGTCGCCGGCGCGGCGGCAGTACTCGTCGAGGAACAGCGCACCGAGGTCGGGACGGCCGAGGAATTCCAGATCCATCGCCAGGAATGCCGCGTCGTCGACCCCGTCGACGTAGCGGAGTTGGTCGTCGAACTCCAGGCAGTCCAGCATCACCGGCCCGTCCGCGGTGCAGAAGATGTCCTGGGCCAACAGATCTCCGTGCCCGTCGACGACCCGGCCGTCCGTGATCCGGCCCGCGTAGAGAGCCCCACGGCCGGCCAGATACCGCTCGGCGCGGCACGCGATCTCGGCCAGGGACGCCTCGTCGAGCAGCGTCCCCGCGTGCCGCCGCAGCTCGGTCACATTGTGCCGCCACCGCCGTGTCAGCGCCTCGACGGTGGCCTCGTGGTCGATCTGCGGTCCGCGGTCGGCGCCGCGATGGAACCCGGCCAGGATCCCGGCGATCGTCACCAGCCATCCCCGGACGTCGTCGCCGGCGCGCACCAGCGCGGCCAGCCGCTCGCTGTCGGGATACCTGCGCATCACGATCACCGGCTCCGGCTCACCGGCCGGCGACCGGTAGGACCCCAGACCGAGATACGCCTCGGGGGCCAGCCGCCGGTTCAGCTCCAGCTCCCGGCGGCACGCGGCCTCTCGCTTGTCGCTGGTGCCGAAGTCGAGGAAGTCGGTGCACACCGGTTTCTTCACCTTGTACGCACGGTCGCCCACCAGCACGACCAGCCCGGTGTGTGTCTCGTGGAGTTCGGCGCCGAGATCGCCGCGGTCCGGGCTCACCCGGACGCCGACTGGGTCGCCGTCACCAGCACCTTCAACGCCCCGGAGTTCGCGGCGTCACTGAAAACCTCATAGGCCGTGTCGAATTCGTCCATGGTGAAACGGTGGGTGACCATCGGCGAGGTGTCGAGCCTGCCGGAGGCGACCAGCCCGATCAAGGTGGGCGTGGAGAACGTGTCCACCAGCCCGGTCGTGATGGTCAGGTTCTTACTCCAGATCTGCTCCAGATGCAGGGTGGCCGGGGCGCCGTGCACCCCGATGTTGGCGACGTGCCCGCCCGGACGCACCAGGCGCACCGACTCCTCGAAGGTCTCGGGCACACCGACGGCCTCCATCACCACGTCGGCTCCGAGCCCCGCGGTCAGTTCGTCGATGACGTCACGGGCCGACTGCGTTCCGGAGTTCACGGTGAGGTCGGCGCCCAGCGCGCGCGCAGCGTCCAACCGGGCGTCGGCGAGATCGATCGCCACGATGTGGCTGGGGCTGTACAGCTTCGCGGTGAGGATCGCGGCCAGGCCGATCGGCCCGGCGCCGACGATCGCGACCACGTCGCCCGGGGCGACGGTGCCGGCGAGCACACCGACTTCGTAGGAGGTGGGCAGGATGTCGGCCAGCACGATCATCTGCTCATCGCTGACCCCGGGCGGCACCCGGTGGGTCGAGTTGTCGGCGAACGGCACCCGGACGTACTCGGCCTGGGTGCCGTCGATGTAGCGGCCAAGGATCCACCCGCCACCTCCCAGGCACTGGCCGTAGTGGCCCTGCCTGCAGTACCGGCACGCCCCGCACGAGCTGACACAGGAGACCAGCACCCGGTCCCCGACCGACAGCGTCTGCACGGCGGCGCCGGTCGCGGTGACGGTGCCGACCGCCTCGTGGCCGAGGATCCGTCCCGACTCCACCTCCGGCACATCCCCTTTGAGGATGTGCAGATCGGTGCCACAGATCGTCACCGCGTCGACGCGGACGATCGCATCACCGGCGTGCAAGATCTGCGGGTCGGGAACCTCCTGCCAGAAGCGGCGTCCGGGTCCGTCGTACACCATCGCGAACATGTCGCACCCCTTTCAGGACGGTCCGGCCGGGGTGATCAGCCCGTAGTCGCCGTCGTAGCGTCGGTAGAGGACGCCGGCGCGGCCCTGCGCCGCGTCGACGTAGAACAGGAACGGACGGTCGAGCAGTGCGAGCCGCTGCACCGCGTCCTGCTCGCGAAGGCAGGGCAGCGGTTGGGTGCTGATCGTCACCCTGCCCTGGTGCGGCGCCAGCGTGTCGGCGACCGACGGCGCCACCAGCGCCGCCCGGTAGCCCGCGGATCCGTCCCGGTACACGACCACCGCTGTGCCCGAACCACTTTCGGTGAACAGGTGAAAGTCGTAGTCGAGCAGCTCCATCTCGGTCACGGCGTCGTCGAGCGTGCAGGGCGCCATCGCGTAGGACTTGCGGCGCACGATCCGGGGAGCCGCACCCTGGCCCGTGGTGCGCTGCGGACCGCGCCCGGGCTTCTCGTCGTGGCGCCACGGGGGTGCCGCGTCAGGACCCTTGCGGGCCTCCCACCGCTCGGCGAGGTGCTCCAGCCGACGGCGCAGCCGCGACTCCAGCGCGTCGACCGCCTCGCGTGCGGAGTCCGCCGTCACCTGGGCGCGCACCGGGCGGCCGCCCACCTCGAGGTTGGCCTGGCCGACCACCGGCTGTGTCACGGCCGGATCGCCGTGCCGGGTCAACCGGACCCGCGCCCTGGTCACCGGGCGCTTGGCCAGCCGGGCCAGGCCGCCGATCTTGGCCTGCGCGTACTCGTCGGCCCCCGGGAACTCACCGTGGGTGGTGACCTCGACGTCGACGACGGGCGGTCCAGCGGCATTGCTCACACCTCAGTCGTACGCCGATTCGACCGACGATGTAAGGGGCTAAGGTCCTCCGGCCCCGGCCGGTCAGCTGTGGGTCACCAGCACCGGGCGTTGCGACCGGTGCACGGCGGCGACGGCCACGCTGCCCAGCAGCACCTCACGCGGTAGGGACCGGCCGCGAGATCCCACGGCCAGCACGGCGGCGCCGCGGGAGCCGGCGTAGTCGATCAGCGCGTCGGCGACCGCGCGCTCGCGCCACCTGCCGAGGCCGGCCGGTTCGTCGAGGCGGACCAGTTCCAGGTCTGTCGCCGCAGGGCTCACCGGGATGTCGGCGCCCTCGTCGCGGACCGCCACCAGGATCACCTCGCGGCTCGGGAACAGCCGGCGCACACGGTCGACGGCGGCGTCGGCGCCGGGCGAGCCGTCGTGGCCCACCACGACCGGCCCGGCCGCCAGCGCGGCGGCCTCGTCGGCCAGCAGCGGGTTCGGCACCACCAGCACCGGGACGGTCGCGTAGTGCACGACCATGTCGCTGACCGAACCGAGAAGCGCCTCGGCGCCACCCAGCCCGCGGTCACCGACCACGATGACGTCGGTGTCCAGTTTCTCGGCCAGCTGGGCCAGCCGCAGCCCTTCGGACCCGATCGTGCGCTTGACCATCGGCTCGGCGTCCCATTCGGCGGCCTTAGCCAGCGCGACGCCGGTCGCGGCGATGGCGTCGGCTTCGCGGGCGCCCTCCCGTTCGATGAGCTCCACCAATTCGTCGGCGCTGGCAGCGGCGGTGCGCAGCCTGCGCCGGAGTTTGGTGCTGGCGAACGGCGGCGTCCAGATGTGCGTGATCCAGGCATGGGCGTCCGGGAACAGCACGGCCGCCGCGTTGAGGGCCGCGCAGGCCGCCGGCGACCCGTCGTAGCCGACCATCACATTCGCCGGCATCCGCATTCCCCTTCACCGTCGGACCGCACCGCCGTCACCACTGACGACGGTAGGTTCAGCCCGGATACCCGGATAGGGTCCGAATACCCTTGCCGGTCCGTCCGGGCCGGGCAATTCCCTGGACACGGGGCGCATACTTATTGCGATGACTGGACCTGAGCACCAGCCCCGAAAACCCGTGATCCTGACCGTCGACGACGACCCCGCGGTCTCGCGCGCGGTGGCCCGCGACCTGCGCAGGCATTACGGCGAGAAGCACCGCATCGTGCGCGCCGAATCCGGCCCCGACGCGCTGGAGACCCTCAACGAACTCAAGCTGCGCGGCGAGACCGTCGCGGTGTTCGTCGCCGACTACCGGATGCCGCAGATGAGCGGCATCGAGTTCCTCGAAGCCGCGATGGACATCTTCCCGATGGCCCGCCGCGTGCTGCTCACCGCGTACGCCGACACGCACGCCGCGATCGACGCGATCAACGTGGTGGATCTGGACCACTACCTGCTCAAGCCGTGGGACCCGCCGGAGGAGAAGCTCTACCCGGTGATCGACGCGCTGCTGGAGGCGTGGCGGGCCACCGGTGACCGCGCGATCCCGCACACCAAGATCATCGGCCATCCGTGGAACGCGCGGTCGTCGGAGGTGCGCGAGTTCCTGGCCCGAAACCGCCTGTACTACACGTGGTTCCGCTCCGACGAACCCCGCGGAGCGCAGCTGCTGGAAGCCGCCGGGCTGGACGGGCTGACCCTGCCGGTGATCATCACCGAACAGGGTCAGACGCTGGTCGACCCGACCGACGCCGAACTCGGCGCGACGCTGGGCCTGACCACCACCCCGGCCGAGGATTTCTACGACCTGGTCGTGATCGGCGGTGGCCCGGCGGGGCTGGCCGCCGCGGTGTACGGCGCGTCCGAGGGCCTCAACACCGTGCTGATCGAACGCACCGCGACCGGCGGGCAGGCCGGCCAGAGTTCGCGCATCGAGAACTACCTCGGCTTCCCCGACGGTTTGTCCGGTGCGCAGCTCGCCGAGCGGGCCCGCAGGCAGGCCGAGAAGTTCTCCGCCGAGCTGATCACCGCCGCCGAGGTCACCAAACTGGAGGTCGACGGCGTCGCCCGGACCGTACACCTGTCCGACGGACGCACCATCGGCACCCGCGCGGTGATCCTCGCGATGGGTGTCGAGTACCGCCAGCTGCCCGCGGAGGGCTGCGCGGACCTGACCGGGGCCGGGGTGTATTACGGCGCCACCGCGTCGGTGGCGGCCGACTGCGAGAACGACGAGGTCTATGTCGTCGGTGGCGCGAACTCCGCGGGCCAGGCCGCGATGTTCCTGTCCCGCACCGCCAAATCGGTCACCATCGTCAGCAGGCGCACCCTTGAGGAGTCGATGTCGCACTACCTGATCCAGCAGATCAGGGCGACCGAGAACATCAAGGAACTGCCCAACACCGTGGTGCACGCGGTCAAGGGCGATGGGCACCTCGAGGGCATCTGCCTGGAGAACACGAACACCGGTGAGCGCGAGGAGTTCCGGTGCGGGCGGATGTTCATCTTCATCGGCGCCGAGCCGCGCACCGACTGGCTCGACGGCGTGGTGGTGCGCGACGACCACGGGTTCATCCTGGCCGGGCCGGATCTGCGCGACGTCAGCGGCTGGACGCTGGACCGCCCACCACACCATCTGGAAACCAGCGTCCCCGGCGTGTTCGTGGCCGGCGACGTACGCGCCGAATCGGCCAAGCGGGTCGCCGCCGCCGTCGGCGAGGGATCCATGGCCGTGATGCTCGTCCACCGGTACCTGGCCGAGACGTAGCCGCCCGTGTCGACGTGTGATCTGGCAGAGCTGCGCGGACTGTTCCTGTTCGAGGGACTCACCGACGCCCAGCTGGCCAGGTTGTGCGCCGACGCCCGGATCGAGACGTTCCCGGCCGGCCGGCTGTGCCGCGAAGGCGACCCCGCGGAGCACTTCTACGTGCTGCTCGACGGCGAGATCGCGCTGTCGAAACGCTCCGGCGACCGCGATATCGACATCTGGCGCGCGTCCGACCCGGGGGTCTACTGCGGGGCGTGGTCAGCGTTCCTGCGCGACCCGGACGTGCGATACGAGAACAGCGCGAGCCTGACCCGGCCGTCGCGGCTGCTCGTGCTCGACGCCAAGATCCTCGGCGATTTTTTGGCCGCCGAGTTCCCGATGGCCACCCACCTGCTGGTAGGGCACTCGCACGGCCGCTTCCACGCGCACCAGATCCTGGGCCCGCACGACCGGCTGGTGCAGCTCGGCAAACTGACCGCCGGCCTGACCCACGAACTGAACAATCCGGCGGCCGCCGCGGTGCGGGCCGCGAACGCGCTGCGGACCCAGATCGCCGGCATGCGGCACCGGCGCGCGGAACTGCCCGCGCACGAGCTCTCGCCGGCGGCGATGGCCTCGCTGGTGGAACTGCAGGACCGGATCGCCGAGATCGCGGGCAAACAGAAGGCGCTGACACCGGTCGAGAAGTCCGACCTCGAAGAGGCGCTGGGCCTGTGGCTGGACAGCCGCGGGGTCACCGATGCGTGGGAGCATGCCGCGACGTTCGCCGAAGCGGGCCTTGACGTGGATTGGATGGAACGCATCTCGGCCTCGCGGTGCTGCGAATCCGCCGCCGGCCTCGACCCGGTGATCCGCTGGCTGGCCACCACCGCCGAAACCGAGCTGCTGCTGACCGAGCTCACCGATTCGACGACGCGCATCTCCACGCTGATCGAACAGACCAAGCAGTACTCGCAGCTCGACCGGGCCGCGTTCGACGTCGCCGACGTCCACGACCTGCTCGACTCGACGCTGACGATGTTCGCCCACCGCCTCGACGGGGTCGCGGTGGTCCGGGACTTCGACCGCGGCCTGCCCGCCCTGCCGTGCTATCCGGCCGAGCTCAACCAGGTGTGGACGAACCTGATCGAGAACGCGCTCGACGCGCTGACCGGGCACCCCGGACATCGGAGTCCGGTGCTGACCTTGCACACCCGACGGGAGCTGGACATGGTCCGCGTCGAGGTGCGCGACAACGGCGGCGGTATCCCCGGCGACCTGATGGAGCGGGTGTTCGATCCGTTCTTCACCACCAAACCGTTCGGCAACGGCGCCGGACTGGGCCTCGACATCGCCGCCCGCATCGTCGACCGGCACGGGGGAAGCCTGTGGGCGGAATCAAATCGCGGCGATACGCGTTTCATTACGTCGCTCCCTCTGGCCACATCCGGCTCGGTCGCAGCGTCACAGGAAGGACCCTCCGATGGGTGATAAGTGTGTGCCCGAGGAACTGCGCACCCTGTTCCTGTTCGAAAGCCTGACCGACGAGCAGCTGGACACGCTGTGCGCCAACGGGCACATCGCGACGTTCGAGCCGGGGCCCATCTGTACCGAAGGGGACCCGGCCACCTGCTTCTATGTGATGCTCGACGGCGAGTTGGTGATGTCGAAACGCTCCGGCGGCGTCGACCTGGAAACCAACCGGACGTCGCAGCGCGGCGTGTACTGCGGGGCCTGGTCGGCGTATGTGCCCGGTGAGGACAAGACCTACCAGGCGTCGGTGCGGGTGACCCGGCCGTCCCGGTTCTTCGTGCTGGACGCCGCGGCGTTCGCGCAGTTCATGCAGACCGAGTTCCCGATGGCGGTGCACCTGCTGGAGGGCCACATGGTCGGCGGTATGCGGCAGCGCCAGATCATCGACACCCGGGAGAAGCTGCTCGCCCTCGGCCAACTGTCGGCGGGGCTGACCCACCAGCTCAACAACCCCGCCGGGGCGACCGCCCGCGCTGTCGCCGACCTGCGCGAGGGTGTCGGCAAGATGCGGCACAAACTGGCGATGCTCGCCGACGGGAAGTTCACCCCGGAGGCGTTGCGGGTGCTGGTGAGCATCCAGGACGAGGTCGCCGAGCAGGTGGCCAAATCGAAGACCCAGGACCTGACCGCGCTGGAGACCGCCGACCGGGAGGACCAGATCGGCGACTGGCTGGAATCGCACGGGATCTCGGCGGCGTGGGACTACGCGCCGTCGTTCGTGGAGGCCGGTCTCGACGTGGACTGGCTCGAACGTGTCGAGGCGTCCATCGACGACGTGGACTGCTCGGCGACGCTGCCCGGCGCGATCGGCTGGCTGAAGTACACCATCGACAACGAGTTGCTGATGAACCAGATCGCCGAGGCCAGCAAGCGCATCTCGGCGCTGCTGGCCGGCGCCAAGCAGTACTCGCAGATGGACCGCGCCGAATACCAGAAGGTCAACGTCCACGAGTTGTTGTTCAGCACCGTCAAGACGATCTTCGGCGACAAACTCGGCAGGGACAAGGTCGACCTGGTCTGGGACAAGGACAAGACTCTGCCCGAATTGCTCTGTTACCCAGGCGATCTCAACCAGGTATGGACCAACCTCATCGACAACGCGATCCAGGCGATGAACGGTGTGGGCACGTTGACCATCCGCACCATGAGGGAGAACGAGGACATGATCCGGGTGGAGATCTGCGACGACGGGCCCGGCATCCCCGAGGACATCCAGGACCGCATCTTCACGCCGTTCTTCACCACCAAGCCCGTCGGCGAGGGCACCGGGCTGGGACTGGACCTCGCCTGGCGCATCGTCGTCGAGAAGCACAAGGGCAACCTGACGGTGCAGTCCCGGCCCGGCGACACGCGCTTCGTGGTGTGCCTGCCGCTGGCCGCGCCGGCGCCGGAAGTCGCCACCAATGACTGACACACCACTGACCGACACGAAGCCCGACCTGGGGGCCTTCGGATCCTTCGGCCGCGGGGTCACCCCCGAACAGGCCACGCAGATCGAGGCGCTGGGGTACGGCGCCGTCTGGGTCGGCGGATCCCCGCCCGCCGAACTCGACTGGGTCGAGCCCCTCCTGGCGGCCACCACCACCCTGAAGGTCGCCACCGGCATCGTGAACATCTGGACCGCCGCAGCCGGTCCGGTCGCCGAATCGTTTCACCGCATAGAGGCCGCCCACCCGGGCCGCTTCCTGCTCGGTATCGGCGTCGGCCATCCCGAGGCCCACCAGCAGTACCGCAAGCCGATCGATGCGCTCACCGAGTACCTCGACAAGCTCGACGAGTACGGCGTCCCCCGCGCACGCCGCGTCGTCGCCGCGCTCGGGCCCAAGGTGCTGCGGCTCTCGGCGTCGCGTGCGGCCGGCGCGCATCCGTACCTGACCACACCGGAGCACACCGCGCGGGCGCGCGACCTGATCGGACCCGAAGCGTTCCTGGCCCCGGAACACAAAGTGGTGCTGACTTCCGACGAGCGCTCGCGCGAGGAGCATGTCACCGACGAGCGCTCGCGCGAGGAGCATGTCACCGACGAGCGCTCGCGCGAGGAGCATGTCACCGACGAGCGCTCGCGCGAGGAGCATGTCACCAATGCCGACGAAGCCCGCGAGGTCGGCCGCAAAGCGCTCGACATCTATCTGAACCTGGCCAACTACCTGAACAACTGGAAACGCCTCGGCTTCAGTGATCAAGACGTCGCCAAACCGGGTAGTGACCGACTGGTGGACGCCGTGGTCGCCTACGGCACCACCGACCAGATCGCCGCGCGGCTACGAGAACATCTCGACGCCGGCGCCGACCATGTGCCCGTACAGGTGCTGACCGGACCCGACAAGCTGGTGCCTGCGCTGGCCGAACTCGCCGGACCGCTGGGACTGAACGGATAAGGAGACACGATGTCCGACACCGCAACGACCGACCCCGCACCCGATACCGGCGGCCCGTCGCTGAAGCCCGCGCTCGGCCGGTTCGGGGTGTGGACCGGGCAGCCGGTGACGCCCGAACAGGCCGTCGAGATCGAGAAGCTCGGATACGGGACGGTCTGGGTCGGAGCGTCCCCGGCCGCTGAGCTGGACTTCGTCGAACCGATCCTGGAGAAGACCGACACGCTGCAGGTCGCGACCGGCATCGTGAACATCTGGACGGCCGACGCGGGCGAGGTGGCCAAGTCCTACCACCGCATCGAGAAGGCCTTCCCCGGCCGGTTCCTGCTCGGCGTCGGGGTGGGCCACCCCGAGCACACCCAGGAGTACACCAAGCCCTACCAGGCGCTCGTCGACTACCTGGACGCGCTGGACGCCGCGAAGGTGCCGACCAGCCGGATGGTGGTGGCCGCGCTCGGGCCCAAGGTGCTCAAGCTCGCCGCGCAGCGCAGCGCCGGCGCGCATCCGTACCTGACCACGCCGGTGCACACCGGCCAGGCCCGCGAGCTCCTCGGCCCCACCGTGCTGATCGCACCCGAGCACAAGGTGGTGCTGACCAACGACGCCGACAGGGCGCGCGAGATCGGCCGTCAGACGGTCGACTTCTACCTCGGGCTGTCGAACTACGTGAACAACTGGAAGCGGCTCGGTTTCACCGACGAGGATCTGACCCCGCCCGGCAGCGACCGGTTCATCGACGCGGTCGTCGCGTACGGCACGCCCGACGAGATCGCCGAGCGACTGTCCGAACACCTGGCGGCAGGTGCCGACCATGTCGCGATCCAGGTGCTCGGCGGCAGCGACGAACTGTTGTCGACGCTGGAGGAACTCGCCGGACCGCTGGGGCTCACGGCGCGGGATTGATTGTCGTCCCGTCGTCGATCACGCCCATCGCCTCGAGCATCACGGGTGCCTGATCGGCCGGGCCCTGCGCGTCGAGCGCGAGGATGTAGGTGTTCTGCGGCCCTTCGATCACCACCGACTTGCGGGCGACGAAACCGGGCGCATCGTCGATGGTCGCGTTGCCCGCGATGTCGACCGCCGCGCTTCCGTCGAGATCGCTCGGGGTCCCTGTTGTCGGGCCGTCCCACCCCTGCAGCCGTGTCACCGCGTTCGGTGACAGCTCGAGGATCTTGGCGACCTCGAAGGTGCCACCCTCCAGTCGCGCCATCCTGGCGATGATCACCGGCGGGTTCGGGGAGTCCTTCACCGCCGACAACACGATCGCCCCGTAGGCGTCCTGCGGCAGGTCGTTCTCGGGGATCGACTCCCAGCCGTCGGGCATCGGAAGGTCCACCATCGGCACACCGGGCTCGTTGGCCTTGACGATGGTCTGCGAGACGCCGTTGGCGGTGAGGTACTCCCCGACCGTCTGGTCGTCCATCGCGGCCGTTTCGGGGGTCGCGGTGGTTTCGGGGGTTCCAGTCGTTTCAGTGGTTTCAGTGGCCGCGCTCGTGGTCTCGGCAGCCTTCTCTCCGCTGGAACCGCAGCCGGCCACGGTCAGCGCGACGGCCAGTGCGGCCGCCGCAAGAACGCTGAGTGTCGTCGATGAGCGCATGGCGATGCCTCTCTATTACCGGGTAGTGGTAGCAGACCACAGGGCGCCGGATTCCAGAGCGGAATGATCTGGATAGGGTCACTGTCCATGCGGTTGCTGGTCACCGGGGGAGCCGGGTTCATCGGCGCCAACTTCGTCCGCACGACGGTGCGCGAACGTCCCGACGTGCGGGTGACGGTGCTGGACTCGCTGACCTACGCCGGAAGCCGGGAGTCACTCGCCGAGGTGGACGCCGACATCCGGTTGGTTCAGGGGGACATCACCGATGCCGGCCTGGTCGGCGCGCTCGTCACCGAATCCGACGCCGTCGTGAACTTCGCCGCCGAGACGCACGTCGACAACGCCCTCGCCGACCCCGAACCGTTCGTGCGCTCCAACGTGGTCGGGACGTTCACCATCCTGGAGGCCGTCCGCCACGCGTCGGCGGCGGAACCGGTTCGCCTGCATCATGTCTCGACCGACGAGGTGTACGGCGACCTCGCCCTCGACCAGCCGGCACGGTTCACCGAGACGACTCCCTACGACCCGTCGAGCCCGTACTCGGCGACGAAGGCCGCCTCAGACATGCTGGTGCGCGCATGGGTGCGTTCCTACGGTGTCGCGGCGACGCTGTCGAACTGCTCGAACAACTACGGGCCGTTCCAGCATGTGGAGAAGTTCATCCCGCGCCAGATCACCAACATCCTCACCGGGCGGCGCCCGAAGCTCTACGGCACCGGTGCCAACGTGCGCGACTGGATCCACGTCGACGACCACAACAGCGCGGTGTGGCGGGTGCTCTCCGACGGCGCGGTCGGGCGCACCTATCTGATCGGAGCCGACGGCGAGCGCGACAACCTGTCGGTGCTGCGGATGATCCTGCGGCTGATGGGCCGCTCCCCCGACGACTTCGACCACGTCACCGACCGCGCCGGACACGATCTGCGGTACGCGATCGACGCCACCCCGCTGCGCGACGAGCTCGGGTGGCGGCCGGCCCACGCCGACTTCGAGGCCGGCCTGCGCGACACCATCGAGTGGTACCGCGACAACGAATCATGGTGGGCCCCAATCAAAGACGCCGTCGAGACGGCGTACGAGGCGCGTCGGCAGTAAGCCCGATCACAGCACCCCTTGCGGAGGGGCGTACGTCATTACTAGGATATCCAAGTATCTACGCTCGGAAGGCTTTGTCATGACCACACGGATCCCCCATTTCATCGACGGAAAGCGCAGCGAGCTTTCGTCGACCCGCACCGCCGGCGTCTTGAACCCGAGCACCGGCGAGGTTGCGGCCGAGGTCCTGCTCGCCAGCGCCGCTGACGTCGACACCGCGGTCGCCTCCGCCGTCGAGGCCCAGAAGGAATGGGCCGCCTGGAACCCGCAGCGCCGCGCGCGCGTGATGATGAAGTTCATCGAACTGGTCAACGCCAACGTCGACGAGTTGGCAGAACTCCTGTCCATCGAACACGGCAAGACCGTCGCCGACTCCAAGGGCGACATCCAGCGCGGCATCGAGGTCATCGAGTTCGCGATCGGCATCCCGCACCTGCTCAAGGGTGAGTTCACCGAGAACGCGGGCACCGGCATCGACGTCTACTCGATCCGGCAGCCGCTCGGCGTCGTCGCGGGTATCACGCCGTTCAACTTCCCCGCGATGATTCCGCTGTGGAAAGCCGGCCCGGCGCTGGCCTGCGGTAACGCGTTCATCCTCAAGCCGTCCGAGCGCGACCCGTCGGTGCCGGTGCGGCTGGCCGAGTTGTTCCTCGAAGCCGGACTGCCCGCCGGGGTGTTCCAGGTCGTCCAGGGTGACAAGGAAGCCGTCGACGCGATCCTGACCCACCCGGACATCCAGGCCGTCGGCTTCGTCGGCAGCTCCGACATCGCGCAGTACATCTACTCGACCGCCGCTGCCCACGGCAAGCGTTCGCAGTGCTTCGGCGGCGCGAAGAACCACATGATCATCATGCCCGACGCCGACCTGGACCAGGCCGTCGACGCACTCATCGGCGCCGGCTACGGCAGCGCCGGCGAGCGCTGCATGGCGATCAGCGTCGCGGTGCCGGTCGGCGAGGAGACCGCGAACCGCCTGCGCGCCCGCCTGGTCGAGCGGGTCAATCAGCTCCGCGTCGGCCACAGCCTGGACCCGAAGGCCGATTACGGCCCGCTGGTCACCGAGGCCGCGCTGAACCGGGTCCGCGACTACATCGCCCAGGGTGTCGAGGCCGGCGCCGAACTGGTCGTGGACGGGCGCGAGCGCACCACCGACGAGCTCACCTTTGACGATCAGGATCTGTCGAAGGGGTTCTTCATCGGACCCACCCTGTTCGACCACGTCACCACCGACATGTCGATCTACACCGACGAGATCTTCGGCCCGGTGCTGTGCATCGTCAGGGCGAAGGACTACGACGAGGCCTTGAGCCTGCCGACCAAGCACGAGTACGGCAACGGCGTCGCGATCTTCACCCGCGACGGCGACGCCGCCCGCGACTTCGTGTCCAAGGTCCAGGTCGGCATGGTCGGCGTGAACGTGCCGATCCCGGTTCCGGTGGCCTACCACACCTTCGGTGGCTGGAAGCGGTCCGGATTCGGCGACCTCAACCAGCACGGCCCGGCATCGATCCAGTTCTACACCAAGGTCAAGACCGTCACCGAGCGGTGGCCGTCGGGAATCAAGGATGGCGCCGAGTTCGTCATCCCGACCATGAAGTAGGGCGTCGCAGTGTTCGAACTGGATGACGACGAACGCGTCATCACCGAGACGGCTGCCGCGTTCGCCACCAAACGCCTTGCCCCGCATGCCCTGGACTGGGATGCCGACAAGCACTTCCCCGTCGAGGCGCTGCGGGAGGCCGCCGAACTCGGCATGGGCGCGATCTACTGTTCCGAAGAGGTCGGCGGCAGCGGCCTGCGCCGCCTCGACGCGGTCCGCATCTTCGAGGAGCTGGCCGCCGCCGATCCCGCGATCGCGTCGTTCATCTCGATCCACAACATGTGCGCGTGGATGATCGACACCTACGGCACGCCCGAACAGCGCAAGACGTGGGTGCCGCGGCTGGCGTCGATGGACAGCATCGCCAGCTACTGCCTGACCGAACCGGGTGCCGGCTCCGACGCGTCGGCGCTGCGCACCCGGGCGGTCCGCGACGGTGACTGCTACGTGCTCGACGGCGTCAAACAGTTCATCTCCGGTGCCGGAACCTCCGACGTCTACGTGGTGATGGCGCGCACCGGAGTCGACGGCCCGCGCGGGATCTCCACGTTCGTCGTCGAAAAGGACACGCCGGGGCTGAGTTTCGGCCCCAACGAGGCGAAGATGGGCTGGAACGCCCAGCCGACCGCCCAGGTGATCTTCGAGAAGGTCCGCGTGCCCGCCGACGCGATGCTCGGCGGCGCCGACGGGGAGGGCACCGGGTTCGGCATCGCGATGAACGGCCTCAACGGCGGGCGGATCAACATCGCGGCCTGCTCGCTGGGCGGTGCGCGCTCGGCCCACGAGAAGGCCGCCGGCTATGTGCGGGACCGGGAGGCGTTCGGCGGGTCGCTGCTCGACGAGCCGACCATCCGCTTCACACTGGCCGATATGGCCACCTCGCTGCAGACCTCCCGGATGATGTTGTGGCGGGCGGCATCCGCACTCGACGCCGGCGACCCCGACAAGGTCGAGCTGTGCGCGATGGCCAAGCTGTACGTGACCGACGCCTGTTACGACGTGGCCGATTCCGCGCTGCAGCTGCACGGCGGCTACGGGTATCTCAAGGAGTACGGGCTGGAGAAGATCCTGCGCGATCTTCGCGTTCACCGGATCCTCGAAGGCACCAATGAAATCATGCGCGTGGTGATCGGCCGGGCCGAAGCGGCCCGGGCCCGAGCCGCCGTCTAAGAAAGGTTGTGTCGATGACGACGATCGCGTTCCTGGGCCTGGGCAACATGGGCGGCCCGATGGCGGCGAACCTGGTGGCGGCCGGACACCCCGTGCACGCCTTCGACCTGGTGCCCGAGCTGAGGGAAGCGGCAAAAGCCAAGGGTGCGAACGTCTTCGACACGGGAGCTGCCGCGGTTGTGGATGCCGACGTGGTGATCACGTCGCTGCCGAACGGCTCCATCGTCAAGGCCGTCTACGACGAGGTGGTGCCCGCCGCCAAGGCAGGCGCGCTGCTGATCGACACGTCGACGATCTCCGTCGACGATGCCCGCGCCATCCACAGCCAGGCGGTCGAGAAGGGTCTCGCGCAGATCGACGCGCCGGTCTCCGGCGGCATCAAGGGCGCGACGGCGGGCACACTGGCGTTCATGGTCGGCGGCGAGGACGATGCCTTCGAGCGGGCCAAGCCGGTGCTGGAACCGATGGCGGGCAAGATCATCCACTGCGGCGCCTCCGGTGCGGGGCAGGCGGCCAAACTGTGCAACAACATGGTTTTGGCCGTGCAGCAGATCGCGATCGGTGAGGCGTTCGTGCTCGCCGAGAAGCTGGGTCTGCCCGCGCAGTCGCTGTTCGACGTGATCACCGGTGCGACCGGCAACTGCTGGTCGGTGCACACCAACTGCCCTGTGCCCGGCCCGGTTCCGACCTCGCCGGCCAACAACGACTTCAAGCCGGGCTTCGCGACGGCGCTGATGAACAAGGACCTCGGGCTGGCGATGGCCGCGGTCGAGTCAGCCGGATCCAAGGCTCCGCTGGGCAGCCACGCCGCCGAGATCTATGCGGAATTCGCCCAGTCCGATCCGACCCACGCCGCACTGGACTTCAGCGCGATCATCGAGGCGCTGCGCGGGTAAGCGCACACTGGCCCAGTTGCGCCGAATCTGAACTTGTGGGCCAAGATTCGGCCCGACTTCGAGCACAAGTTCAGATTCGGCGAGGTCGAGGCGCTGCGGGGTAGGCCTGGTGACAGCCCGCCCAGCTAGGCCGCGCTCGGCCTGCGGTGGCTGTCGAGCCACGCGTCGTGCAGGCGCTGACAGTCGGCGATGGTGCGCGGCTGCGCCGCGGACTCGTCGTCGAGCAGCACCGTCGGCGCACCGCACGTCTCCGCCGCCCGACGGCTCACCTGCGACCCCGCGAACGCAAGAGAGTTGTGCGCCGGCGCCCCGAGTTCGGCCAGCGCCGTGCGGAACAGTTCGCAGCGCGGGGCGTCGTCGACGGTGACGATCGTGTCGACCATTCCTTCCCCGACCAGCTGCCTCACCAGGGGTTCGACCCAGGTGTGGCGCCCGGTGCTGACCACGCCGACCGCGATACCCGCACCGAACGCCTCGGCGATCAGCTCCGCCATCCCGGGACGGGCGGTGATGTCGGCGTCGAGGATCGTCTCGGCCAGGATCATCTCCTTGGTCGCGCAGATCTCGTCGACGAGCAACTCGGCCAGCACATCGCATTCGCTGCTGACCCCGCGCTTGCGCAGTTCGGCGGCGACCCGGCGGCGCTCGTCGGGGAGCTCCTGCAGTTGCCGGTAACGCGCCGGGGACCACGCGATGTCCAGTTCCAGCTCCGCGAACGCCGCGTTGAAAGCGAGCCGGTGACCGGTGTTCTCGACATCGGCGATCGCGTCGAGGTCGAGGATCACCGCGCTCAGGGTGGCCAGGGGGCGTACCGCGGTGTCACCAGGGGTGTCCCCGGGTCCGGACCAGTCCCACCAGAACCGGCCGGCGCGCCATGCTTTCTGCTGTGAGGGCTGCACGCATTTCATAGTGGCCCACATCACACCATCGCACCTCCCCCGTGAGGGGGAATCTCTAAGGTGGGGCCATGACCCCCGATCCGGTGCGAATCGTGCTGGTCGACGACCACGAGATGGTCATCGAGGGCTTGAAGGCGATGCTGGCCGCGTTCGGTGACCGGGTCACCGTCGTCGGCCAGGCGGTCGGCGCCGAGCGGGTGATGGGCGTGGTCGCCGACCTCGATCCGGACATCGTGCTCTGCGATGTGCGCATGCAGGGATCCAGCGGGCTGGACGTGTGCCGGCAGCTGCGCGCCTGGGACCCGGACCGCAAAGTGGTGATGCTGTCGGTCTACGACGACGAGCAGTACCTGTTCCAGGCGCTGAAGGTCGGCGCGTCCGGCTACCTGCTCAAGAGCATCAGCAGCGAAGACCTGGTCAGACAGCTCGAGTCGGTGCACACCGGCCAGACGGCGATCGACCCGTCGATGGCGGCCCGGGTGGTGGAGTGGCCCGGTGCCCGCCAAGGCCTGACCCAGCGGGAGAGCGAGATCCTCGAGCTGGTGGTCAACGGGCTGTCCAACCGCGCCATCGCCGCGAAACTCGTCATCGGCGACGAGACGGTCAAGACCCATCTGAGTTCGATCTACCGCAAGCTCGGCGTCAGTGACCGCACCGCGGCCGTCGCGACCGCGCTGCGCGAAGGCATCTTCCAATGACGCGGCCCGTGCTGACCGCCGACCGTGAGCTGACGCTGCTGCGCGAACTGATCCAGGCCGCCTCGCGCGGGCCCGGGGTGGAACCGCTGGCCGCGGCGGCCGCTCGGATGATCACCGCCGCCACCGACAGCGACGTGTGCTTCGTGCACGTGCTCGACGACACCGAGCGGTCACTGACTTTGGCCGGTGCGACGCCGCCGTTCGACGCCGAGGTCGGCAAGATCAGATTGCCGCTCGGACAGGGCATCTCGGGTTGGGTCGCGAGCCATCAACAACCGGTGGTGATCCGCAAGGACAAGGAGTCCGATCCTCGCTACCTGCCGTTCCGGTCGCTGCGCGGCCGCGACTTCACCTCGATGGTGTCGGTGCCGATGCAGACCGAACCCGGCGGGCTGGTCGGTGTGCTCAACGTGCACACCGTCGCCGAACGCGACTTCGCCGACGCCGACGTCGAGCTGCTTCTGGTGATCGGCAGGCTGATCGCGGGGGCGATGCACCAGGCCCGTTTGCACCGCCAACTGGTGGCGCGCGAACGCGCCCACGAGAACTTCGTCGAGCAGGTCATCGAGGCCCAGGAGCTGGAGCGGCGGCGGCTGGCCGGCGACATCCACGACGGCATCTCCCAGCGGCTCGTCACGCTGTCCTACCGGCTCGACGCCGCCGCGCAGGCCGCGAAGTCGCCGGCCGATCACGCCGCACTGACCGAACAGCTGGACCGGGCCCGGGAACTCGCCGAGCTCACCCTGCAGGAGGCCCGAGCCGCGATCAGCGGGCTGCGACCTCCGGTGCTCGACGACCTCGGGCTCTCCGGCGGGCTGGCCAGCCTGGCCCGGTCCATCCCGCAGATCGACATCGACCTCGACATCGGAGGGGAGCTGGCCGACAATCGGCTCCCCGACCACATCGAGCTGGCGCTGTACCGCATCGCGCAGGAGTGCCTGCAGAACGTCGTCAAACACGCCCGCGCCGACCACGCCCGGCTGACGTTCGCCGTGGACCGAACCGACAACGGCGAGGTCGCGCGGCTGGAGATCGTCGACGACGGCATCGGTTTCGACACGCTGGAGAATCCGCTCGGCGGCGACGAGATGGGCGGCTACGGGCTGCTGTCGATGGCAGAGCGCGCCGAAATCGTCGGGGGCAGACTCAACATCCGCTCCCGGCCCGGTAACGGCACCGCGGTCACCGCGACGATCCCGCTGCCCGCGAACCGGGAACCCGCCTAGAAATCGCCCGCGCTGTGCCGCAGCGTCTCGATCGCGTCGGACAGCGCGCGGGACTGGTCCTCGGAGATCCCGATGTCGCCGAACACTTCCTTGTTCAGCGTCTCGGTGGCGTCCTCGACCGTCGAGCGGCCGAGGTCGGTGATGCGCACCAGCGTGGTGCGGCCGTCGGTGGGGTGCGGCAGCCGCTCGACGAGCCCGTCGGCCTCCAGCCGCCGGATCGCGTGCGTGACGCTGGTGACGTGTACCTGCAGCCGGTCCGAGGCCTTGGTGATCGGGAGCGCGCCGGTGCGGCTGAACGCCAGCAGCCGCAGCAGTTCGAACCGGGAGAAGCTCAGATCGTAAGGGCGCAGCGCGTTCTCGACCCGGGCCAGCAGGATCTGGTGGGCCCGCATCACCGAGGTCACCGCGACCATCCCGTCGGCGACATCACCCCAGCCCGCGCGCTCCCAGTTGGCGCGTGCGGTGGCGATAGGGTCGCGCCGGTCCGGTCCCACGCACCTTTCTTACCTCATCACAGCTGTTTCTCCAGCAGCACCCTGCCGTCGTGCGTTGACACCAGCTGCACGGCCTTGATGTCGTCGGCCGCCATCGGCGTCGTCCCGCTCGGCAGCGCCGTCGCCCCGGAAAGCCCGAGCCACGTGGCGATCTGAGACCGGGTCCCGTCCTGGCCGACGACCACCATGCCGAGGTCCTGCGGTGCCGTGCCGTGCGGGCTCTGCCCCCAGTCGCCGTACGAGCACGCCATGTCGATCCGGGTGCCCCAGCCGTATCCGGTCAGCGCGACGCTGGCGTTGATAGGGGTCTCCGATACCTTCACCATCGTGTGCAGCGGCGCCGACGCCTGCTCGTCGGTACCCGCGTCGCGGCCGAACAACTCCGGTTTGACCACCAGCGCGAGGGCCAGCGACAGCATCGCCGCGGCCACCGCGACGGCGGCCAGCGTCATCGCGCGGTTCCTGCGGCGGCGCGCCCGGACCCGCTCGATCACCGAGGTCAGCACCTCCGGCCGCAGCGGCGGCTCGGGCTGCTCGTCGTCGAGCGCGCTGACCTCGTCGAGGTCGAGCATCGACAGCACATCCGGCATCCCGCTGAGTTCGGCGACCGCGGTGCGGCAGCTCGGGCAGTCGGACAGGTGGTCCTCGTACTCGTGGCGGTCGTCGCGGGCCAGCGCGCCGAGCACATAGGCGGCATCCCACGTCTGGTAGCGATCCTGGGGAGTCATCGCGTCACCCCCATCTCCTCTAGTCCGAGCCTCAGTGCGCGGACGGCGTAGTGCAGCCGGGATTTCACGGTGCCCTCCGGGATGTGCAGATCGGCTGCGATCTGCCCGGTGGTCCAGCCCTGGTAGTAGGCGCGCCGCACGACCGCCCGGTGTTCCTCCGAGAGTTGGCGCAGCGCGGCGCTCAACAGGATGCGGTCCAGCGCGGTGTCCACCTCGTCGGGCGACGCGCTGTCCGCGACGCTGCCGGGGTCGGGCACGTCGGTCTCATGACGGAACCGGGCGCTGCGGCGTTCGTCGATGATCATGTTGCGGGCCACAGTGAACAGCCAGGCTCTGGCCGGGCGTTCCACATCGGCGATGACGCTCGGATGTCGCCACGCGCGCAGCAACGTCTCCTGCACGACGTCCTCGGCGCGGGCCCGGTCCCCCGTCAACCGCAGCGCGTAGCGCCACAGCGCGGTGGCGTGCTCGTCGTAGAGCACGCGCATCATCGCGGCTTCCGGGTCATCCATCCCAACCTCCGTCTTTACATACGACGGACAGGCGAGATTAGTTCAGCCGGCTGTCAGAATCCTGGGACCGTCCTCGGTGACGGCGACGGTGTGCTCCCAGTGCGCGGCGCGGGAACCGTCGGTGGTCACCACCGTCCAGTCGTCCTCCAGCACCGCGGTCTTGCGGGTTCCCAGCGTCAGCATCGGCTCGATGGCCAGCACCGAACCGGGCGCCAGGTAGGGCCCGCGGCCCGGCGCGCCCTCGTTGGGCAGGAACGGGTCCATGTGCATCTCACGGCCGATGCCGTGACCGCCGTACCCGGCGACGATGCCGAACTTGCGGCCGTAGCGCTGTTCGGCCGCGTGGGTGCCCTTCTCGATCGCGTGCGACACGTCGCTGAGCCGGTTGCCCGGCAGCATCGCCGCGATCCCGGCCTCCATCGACTCCCGGGTGGCCGCCGACAGGTTCGCGTCCGCGTCGATCAGCGCGCCTACTCCGAACGTCACCGCCGAGTCACCGTGCCAGCCGTCGAGGATCGCGCCGCAGTCGATCGACACCAGGTCACCCTCGGCGAGCAGTTCGGTCGCCGACGGGATGCCGTGCACGACGCGGTCGTTGACCGACGAGCAGATCGTGGCAGGGAAGCCGTGGTAGCCGAGGAACGACGGGGTTCCGCCGCCGTCGCGGATCACCGACTCGGCAACCTGGTCGAGGTCGAGCGTCGACACACCGGGCGCCGCGGCAGCCTGCACCGCCTTCAGCGCGGCAGCGACGAGCGCACCGGCAGCGGCCATCGCGTCGAGTTCCCCCGCGGTGCGCTGGGGGACGACTTTGCGGCTACGCAGGCCGGGCAGGGAGACCATCTACTGGCCGAGCGCCTTCAACGCCCGGTCGAAGACCTCGTCGAGTTCACCGACGGCGTCGACGGTCTTGACGTCGGCGGAGTAGAAGTCCAGCAGCGGGGCGGTCTCGTCCCGGTAGACCTTGAACCGGTTGCGGATGACGTCTTCGGTGTCGTCGGCACGTCCGCGACCCTTGAGCCGCGAGACGAGCTCCTCTTCGGGCACCCGGAACTCGACGACCGCGTCGAGCGAGAGTCCGCGCTTCTCCAGCATCTCGGCCAGCGCCTTGGCCTGCTCGACCGAGCGCGGGAAACCGTCCAGGATGAACCCGGCCTTCGCGTCCTCGTCGTCGAGCCGGTCGTCGACCAGCGCGTTGGTCAGGGTGGCCGGGACCAGGTCACCGGCGTCGAGGTACTTCTTGGCCTCGATGCCCAGCTCGGTGTTGTTGCTGATGTTGTACCGGAACAGGTCGCCCGTGGAGATGTGCGGGATGCCCAGCTTCTCCGCCAGTTTCTGGGCCTGCGTGCCCTTGCCCGCTCCGGGCGGTCCCAGCAACACGATTCTCACTTCAGGAACCCTTCATAGTTGCGCTGCATCAGCTGGCTTTCGATCTGCTTGACGGTGTCGAGTCCGACGCCGACGGCAATGAGGACCGCAGTACCGCCGAACGGCAGGTTCTGCACGGAGCCGGTGTTGCCGATCTCCAGGAAGAGGTTCGGCAGCACGGCGATCACGCCCAGGTAGATCGAGCCCGGCAGGGTGATCCTGGACAGGACGAAACTCAGGTACTCGGCGGTCGGCTTACCGGGCCGGATGCCCGGGATGAAGCCGCCGTATTTCTTCATCTCGTCGGCACGTTCCTCGGGGTTGAACGTGATCGAGACGTAGAAGTAGGTGAAGAAGATGATCAGCCCGAAGTAGATCGCGATGTAGACCGGGCTGCTCGGGTCGGTCAGATAGTCGGCGACGAACGACTGCCACCACCCGGTGCTCGGGCTGTCGCTGGCGCTGGTGATCAGCTGGGTGATCAGGTGCGGGATGTAGATCAGCGACGACGCGAAGATGACCGGGATGACGCCGGCCTGGTTGACCTTCAGCGGCAGGTAGGTCGAGGTGCCGCCGTACATCTTGCGGCCGACCATGCGCTTGGCGTACTGCACCGGGATGCGGCGCTGGCCCTGCTCGACGAACACGACGCCGACCACGATCAGCAGGGCCGCGACGCAGACCAGCGTGAAGACCATGCCACCGCGGCTGTCGAGGATGTTCTTGCCCTCGCCGGGGATCGCCGACGCGATGCTGGCGAAGATGATCAGCGACATGCCGTTGCCGACGCCGCGCTCGGTGACCAGCTCGCCCATCCACATCACCAGAGCCGCACCGGCGGTCATCACGATGACGATGACGGCCAGGGTCCAGATGTTCATACCCTCGCTCTGGCCCTCGATGATGTCCAGCGAGCAGCCCTGCAGCAGCCCGCCGTTGGCGGCCAGCGCCACGATGCTGGTGGCCTGCAGGATCGCCAGCGCGATCGCGAGGTAGCGGGTGTACTGCGTGAGCTTGGTCTGGCCCGCCTGCCCCTCCTTGCGCAGCTGCTCGAAGCGCGGGATCACCACGCCGAGAAGCTGGACGATGATGCTCGCGGTGATGTACGGCATGATGCCGACCGCGAACACCGACAGCTGCAGCAACGCGCCGCCGGAGAACAGGTTGATCAGCGAGTAGATCTGACCCGACTCACCGCCGCTCACGTCGGCGATGCACTGCTGCACGTTCGGGTAGTTGACGCCCGGGGACGGAACGTTGGCACCGACCCGGTAAAGGATCACGATTCCGAGCGTGAACAGGATCTTTCGCCTGAGATCTACTGTCCGCAGGGACGAGATGAAAGCCGACAGCACTCTTTCCTCCTGCACGGCCGTGGGTCTTGCTCGCGGCGTGCTCATGGGGCTGGCGTGACCAGCGTCGTGGTTAAGTCCTGTGCGCGACGGCACGAGCAGGCTGAACAGCCTGCGCAAGTCACGCGTTCAAACAGTCTACGAGACTAACAGCTGCATGTTCTGTCCCCGAATCGTGGATTGCCGCACATCCGGCGCTCAGGGGCCATTCAGATTCCGAGCGTACAGTCGCCGACAGTTGTTAACTGCCCTAATTAATAAGGCCGAGTACTGAGGATTCACCCATGCCACGTACCGAGAACGACACCTGGGATCTGGCCTCCAGCGTCGGCGCGACCGCCACGATGGTGGCCGCGGCCCGCGCGGTCGCGACCAAGGCCGACAACCCCGTCATCGACGATCCGTACGCCGAACCCCTCGTGCGCGCGGTCGGCGTCGACTTCTTCACCAAGATCGCATCCGGCGAGTTGACGGCCGCCGACCTCGACGCCAACGACTCCGGACGGTCGCCGGTCGGGATGAGCCGCTTCGCCGACGGGATGGCCGCCCGCACCCGGTTCTTCGACGACTTCTTCGCCGCCGCGTGCGCGGCGGGTATCCGGCAGGCCGTCATCCTGGCCTCGGGGCTCGATGCCCGCGGATACCGCCTCGCCTGGCCGCAGGACCTGAGGCTGTTCGAGATCGACCAGCCCGAGGTGATCGCGTTCAAGAAGACGACACTGGCCCAGCTCGGTGCCGCACCGACGGCCGACCTGAAGACCGTCGCGATCGATCTGCGCGGCGACTGGCCTGCCGCGCTGGCCGCCGCCGGGTTCGACGCGAGCGCGCCGACGGCATGGATCGCCGAGGGACTGCTCGGCTACCTGCCACCCGACGCACAGGACCGGCTGCTGGACACCATCGGTGAGTTGAGCGCGCCCGGCAGCCGTCTCGCCGTCGAGGCGGTGCCCTCCCACGACGTCGCCGACCAGGACGAGCTGCGCGAGCGGATGAAGGAGTCGACCGATCAGTGGCGCAGCCACGGCTTCGACCTCGACTTCTCCGAGCTGGTGTTCCTCGGGGAACGCGCCGAGGTCCCCGCGTACCTGCGCGAGCGCGGCTGGAGCGTCGAGGCCACGCCGACCAACGACCTGCTGCGCCGCTACGGGCTGGAGCCGCTGGACAGCGACGAGGGCTTCGCCGACGTCGTCTACGTCGACGCGACGCGATAACGCGCGTAAGGGAGCCGAGATGGCGCGCACCGAGGGCGACACCTGGGACCTGGCCACCAGCGTGGGCGCGACGGCGACGATGGTCGCCGCCGCCCGGGCGGTGGCGAGCGGCGACCCTGATCCGCTGATCGACGACCCGTACGCCGCGCCACTGGTGCGCGCCGTCGGGATCGAGTTCTTCACCAGGATCGTCGACGGCGAACTCGACTACTCCGAAGGGGACGACTCGGGCGTCGGCCGGCTGATGACCGACGTGATGGCCGTGCGGACCCGGTTCTTCGACGATTTCTTCGCCGCCGCGACGGCGGCCGGCATCCGGCAGGCCGTGATCCTGGCCTCCGGCCTGGACTCGCGCGCCTACCGGCTGGACTGGCCGGCGGGCACCGCGGTGTTCGAGATCGATCAGCCCGCGGTGATCGGATTCAAGACCGCGACGCTGGCAGGGCTCGGCGCCGTGCCCGCGGCGCTGCTGCACACCGTCGGCGCCGACCTGCGCGACGACTGGCCGGCGGCGCTGCGGGCCGCGGGCTTCGATCCCGGCGCCCCGACGGCATGGATCGCCGAAGGGCTGCTCGTCTATCTGCCGCCCGACGCCCAGGACCGGCTCTTCGACGACATCGACCGGCTCAGCGCGCCAGGCAGCAGGCTGGCCACCGAGTACCACCCCGACGCGGGCGCCGGCATCGGCGAACGCGCCCGCGCCCTGCGCGACCAGTGGCGCAACCAGGGTTTCGACAGCGGCATCCCCGACGTCGCCGACCTGTTCCAGCCCGGCGAGCGCACTCCCCCGGCCGAGCAGCTCGGCGCGCTGGGCTGGGATGTCACCGCGTCTCGGCGGCCGGAAGTCTTCGCGCGCTACGGCAGGAGCCTCGACGTGCCGGACACCCTCGGGACCCTGCGAGACTCGATGGCACTGGACGCGATCAAGACACCGCACGGAAAGGACCAGCCATGACACGCACCGACGGAGACACCTGGGACCTCGCGACGAGCGTCGGCGCGACCGCGACGTCGGTGGCGGCATCCCGCGCGCTCGCCTCCCGCGAACCGGACGCGCTGTTCGACGACCCGTACGCCGGACTGCTCGTCGAGGCGGTCGGGCTGCCGCATTTCGTGAAGGTGGCCCGGGGCGAGATCGACTTCGAAGGCGACCCGCTGTTCGGCGCCCGGCAGGCGATCGACCAGATCTCGGTGCGCACCCGCTACTTCGACGACTTCTTCGCCCGGGCGGCCCAGGACGGGATCCGGCAGGCCGTCATCCTCGCGTCGGGACTGGACACCCGCGCCTACCGGTTGCCGTGGCCTGAGGGCACCGTCGTCTACGAGATCGACCAGCCCGCGGTGATCGAGTTCAAGACCCGGGTGCTCGCCGACGCGGGCGCCACACCGGCCGCCGAACGCCGCACCGTCGGTATCGACCTGCGCGACGACTGGGCCACCGCACTGCGCGACGCCGGTTTCGACCAGGACCGCCCGACCGCGTGGATCGCCGAGGGACTGCTGATCTACCTACCGCCGGAGGCGCAGGACCGGCTGTTGGACACCGTCACCGCGCTCAGCGCGCCGGGCAGCCGGATCGCGACCGAACACATGGATCCCAAGGCGCTGACCGGTGACTGGGCCAAGGCGATGACCGAGCGGGCCCAGCGGCACGGCAGTGACATCGACCTGACGAAGCTGTTCTACAGCGGCGAGCGCAGGACCGCGACCGAGCACCTGAGCGCGGCGGGCTGGCAGACGACGGTGCTGACGAGCAACGAGGCCTACGCCGCCCACGGGCTGGAACCGGTCCGTGACGAACTGGTCGCGATGATCGGCGACTCCGGTTACCTGACGGCTGTGCGCGTCTGAGGACTTACGAGAAGCGGCTCTCCCCTAGCCACAGCGCGTTGACGCCGGTGAGTGAGCGCTGCGTCTGATCGACCACCTCGGCCAGCGAGCGGATCGCCAACCCGCCCACCAGTTCCGTCAGCGACGCCGCCGCGGGCTGTGACGACGGCTTAGGACGCAGGACGTCCCGCAGCGACGCACTCGGCAGGTACTGCAACCCGACCTTGGTGTGCTCGTCGATGCCCGCCAGCGCCTTGGCCCGCCGGATCGCGGTGCGCAGTCCGCCGAGCTCGTCGACGAGCCCACGCTCGTGCGCGTCCGCACCGGTCCACACCCGGCCGCGGGCCACCTTCTCGACGGCCTCGACGGTCATGTCGCGGCCGGCGGCGACGCGTTCGAGGAAGTCGCGGTAGAACAGCTCGGCCTCGGCGGACACCTGCGCGTGCTGCTCCTCGGTGAACGGCGCGTTGATCGACCACGCGTCGGCGTTGGCGTTGGTCTTCACCGAATCCGATCCGACCCCGAGCCGGTCCTTGAGGTCGCGGGCGACGAACTTGCCCGTCACGACGCCGATCGAGCCGGTGATGGTGGCGGGGTTGGCGACGATCGCGTCGGCGGCCATCGACACGTAGTAACCGCCCGACGCCGCGACCGCGCCCATCGACGCGACCACCGGTGTACCGCTCTCGCGGGTACGGACCACCTCGCGCCAGATCGTCTCCGACGCGGTGACCGATCCGCCGGGGCTGTCGACGCGCAGCACCACGGCCGCGACGTCGTCGTCGGCGGCGGCCTCGCGCAGCGCGGCAGCGATGGTGTCCCCACCGGCATTCGTGCCGCCGCGCGGCGACATCTGCCGTCCACCCCGCCCGCTGACGATCGGGCCCGCCACGGTCACCACCGCGATCCGCTGCCGGTGCTGCAGGCCCGGAACCGACGGGCGCTTGGTGCGCGCGTAGCGGTGCAGGTACAGCCGGGGGGCCTCGTCGTCCTCACCCGCATCGTCGGCGGCGGCTCTCTTTGCGCAGGCCAGTTCCTCGATCCGGGCGTACGCCTCGTCCCGGAATCCGACGCGGTCGATCAGCTTCGCGGTGACGGCGTCGTCGCGCAGCAGCGGCGCACGGTCGGCCAGCGCGTCCAGCGCCGCGGCGTCGATGCCGCGGGACCGGGCCACCGCCTCCCATACCTGCGTGCGCAGCCCGGTGACCAGCGCGGTATCTGCCTCGCGGTGCGGTTGGGTGTAGCTGTGCTCGGTGAACAGGTTCGGCGCGGACTTGTACTCACCCATGGCGATGAACTGGGCCTCGACACCGAGTTTGTCGAGCGCGTCGCGCAGGAACAGCGCGTTGGTGGCGAAGCCGACCAGGCCGACCGTGCCCGACGGCTGCATCCACACCTCGCCGAACGCCGAGGCCAGGTAGTAGGACAGCGTGCCGGGGTAGGTCTCGGCCCACGCCAGCGACGGCTTCTTCGCGGTGAACGCCTCGATCGCCTCGCGCAACTCCTGCACGGGCCCGGGCGGGGCCGCGTCGATCTGCACCCGCGCGATCAGACCTGCCACGCGCGGATCGTCGGCGGCGCGGTGCAGCGCGGCGATCGCCTCCCGCAGCAGCAGCGGCCGGCCCGCGCCGTTGAGCAGTGCGACCGGGTCGAACCCGGCGGACTCCGGCGGGGCGGTGCGCAGATCCAGCTCGAGGATGCAGCCGTCCGGAACGCCCTGGTGACGAGCGGTGTCGACCTTACGGGCGAGTTGGCGGACCTCGTCGAACCCGGGCACGCCGGACAGCAGAGCGAACATGCTTCGAGCGTACCGACGGGTCGCGGGAGGTCAGCGGCCGATCAGCCGGCCCCACTGAGGGCAGTAGACGTACGAGGACGCCCGCATCAGGCCGACGGCCTGCTCCTTGGTGATGTTGGCGTTCTTCGACAGCGTGCCGACGACGCCGCGCACCGCGGGCGCCGGGTTCGGATTGCCCTGCAGACCCGCGGTGAGCATGTCGCACACGCGCTGGCCGACCGCCTTGAGGTCCTGATCGGGTGAGTGCGGGATGCCGATCTGGTCGATGTACGCGGCGAAGCGCTCGTCGGGCGAATCGGCATGGGCGGGCGCGAGGCCGCCGAACATGGCGAAACCGGCGGCGATCAACGCGGCGGTGACGGTTCGACGGTGGCGGGTCATCGGCATTACTCCTCGGAGGGTGTCGGCATGCGAAGTGTAGATCGTCTTCGCAGTTCGTGCCGTTACGGCAGATGCACCTCACAAACGCAGAAACCCCCGCCGGGGCGGGGGCTTCTGGTTGAACGCGGGGGTTCTCGGTTGTCGAGCTCCTACAGTTCGGTGGCCGAACCGCCTGCGGCGGTGATGGCCTCGCGGGCGCTGCCGCTGAACTTGTGCGCGGTGATGTCGATCTTGGCGGTCAGCTTGCCGTCGCCGAGCACCTTGACGAGCACGTTCTTGCGAACCAGGCCCTTGGCAACCAGCTCGGCCACACCGACGGTGCCACCCTCGGGGAAGGCCTTGTTGATGTCGCCGACATTGACCGGGGCGTACTCGGTGCGGAAGCGGTTACGGAAGCCCTTGAGCTTCGGCAGCCGCATGTGGATCGGCATCTGGCCGCCCTCGAACGTCACCGGGACGTTCTTGCGGGCCTTGGTGCCCTTGGTGCCGCGACCGGCGGTCTTACCCTTGGAGCCTTCACCACGACCCACCCGGGTCTTCTTGGTCTTCTCCCCGGGAGCCGGCTTCAGATCGTGAAGCTTGATCGGAGCCATGTCTATACCTCCTCGACCGTGACGAGATGGTGCACGGTGTTGATCAGGCCGCGCGTCTGCGCGTTGTCCTCGCGGACCACGGACTGACGAATCTTGCGCAGCCCGAGGGTCCGCAGCGTCTCACGCTGCTTCCAGCGCGCACCGATGGTGCTGCGCACCTGGGTGATCTTGAGCTCTGCCATGGTTACGCCGTTCCTTCACGCGCTGCGCTGGCGGCCAGGGCCTCGGCCTCGCGACGAGCCCTGAGCATGCCCGCGGGCGCTACATCCTCGATAGGCAGGCCACGGCGAGCCGCGACCTCTTCGGGACGCTGCAGCAGCTTCAGCGCGGCAACGGTGGCATGCACCACGTTGATCGCGTTGTCGCTGCCCAGCGACTTGGCCAGGACGTCGTGCACCCCGGCGCATTCCAGCACCGCGCGGCAGGCACCGCCGGCGATGACGCCGGTACCCGGGCTTGCCGGACGCAGCATCACGACACCGGCCGCGGCCTCACCCTGAACCGGGTGGGTCACGGTGCCGCCGATGAGCGGCACGCGGAAGAAGTTCTTGCGCGCTTCTTCGACGCCCTTGGCGATGGCGGCGGGAACTTCCTTGGCCTTGCCGTAGCCGACACCGACCATGCCCTTGCCGTCGCCGACGATCACCAGCGCGGTGAAGCTGAACCGGCGACCGCCCTTGACCACCTTGGAGACGCGGTTGATCGTGACCACGCGCTCCAGGTAGTTGCTCTTCTCGCGGTCGTCACGACCGCCCCGGCCGCCGCGATCGTCACGGCGGCCACGGCCACCGCGATCGTCACGGCCGCCACCGCGATTGTCCTGCGCCGAACCGGCGCCAGCCTGCTCGGCCATCATGCAGTCCTCTCGTTGACAGTCATCAGAATTTCAGCCCGCCTTCGCGCGCAGCGTCGGCCAGTGCCGCGATCCGGCCGCCATAGGTGTAGCCACCGCGGTCGAACACGACCTCTTCGATGCCCGCAGCCTTGGCGCGCTCTGCGATCAGCTGCCCGACCTTGGCGCTGGCGGCCTTCTTGTCGCCGTCGGTCGCCCGCACGTCGCCCTCGATCGAGGACGCGGCAGCCACCGTGACGCCGTCGAGGTCGTTGACCAGCTGCACGTGGATGTGCCGCGACGACCGGTTGACCACCAGACGCGGACGGTCGGCGGTGCCGGCGACCTTCTTGCGCAGGCGTGCGTGCCTGCGCAGCCGCGAGGTGCGGCGCGTCTCGGAGACGTTCTTGCCCACCGGTGTGTGGCCGGCAGCTTCTTGCTTGGTGTTGGTCTTGGTAGCCATCTACTACTTACCCGTCTTTCCGACCTTGCGACGGATCTGCTCGCCCTCGTAGCGGATTCCCTTGCCCTTGTAGGGATCGCTCTTGCGGAGACGGCGGATGTTCGCCGCGATCTGGCCGACCGCCTGCTTGTCGATACCGGAGATCGAGAACTTCGTCGGCGTCTCGACCGTGAAGGTGACACCCTCGGGTGCGTCGATCAGCACCGGGTGGCTGTAGCCGAGGGCGAACTCCAGGTTGCTGCCCTTGGCGACCACGCGGTAACCGACGCCGAAGATCTCCATCTTGGTGGTGTAGCCCTCGGTCACACCGGTCACCAGGTTGGCGATCAGCGTGCGGGACAGCCCGTGCAGCGAGCGGTTGCGCCGCTCGTCGTTCGGGCGGGTGACCAGGATGGCGCCGTCTTCGTTGCGCGAGACCTCGATGGGCTCGGCGACATCGAGCGTCAGCGTCCCCTTGGGACCCTTGACGGACACGTGCTGTCCGTCGATCGTCACATCGACCCCGGCAGGAACCGGGACCGGCTGCTTTCCAATGCGCGACATGTCTTATCTACCCCTCACCACACGTACGCGAGAACCTCGCCGCCGACACCCTCGCGGGAAGCCTGGCGGTCGGTCCTCAAGCCGGACGACGTGGAAATGATGGCCACACCGAGCCCGCCGAGCACGCGCGGCAGGTTGGTGGACTTGGCGTACACCCGCAGACCGGGCTTGCTGACGCGGCGGAGGCCGGCGATGCTGCGCTCACGGCTGGGGCCGTACTTGAGCTGCACCACCAGCGACTTGCCCACGCGAGCATCCTCGGTGCGGTAATCGCTGATGTACCCCTCCGCCTTCAAGATCTCGGCGATGTTCGCCTTGATCTTGCTGTGCGGCAAGGTCACTTCGTCGTGATACGCCGAGTTGGCGTTGCGCAGACGTGTCAAGAAGTCTGCGATCGGATCCGTCATGGTCATGACAGCCGGTTCACCTTTCTCGCGGCGGTTCCCACTGGGTTGAATACCAATCGGGGCCTACCGCAACATGTTTCGCTTGTGGTCTGTGGTTTCCGGCTGCTACCAGCTGGACTTCTGGACGCCCGGCAGTTCGCCGGCGTGCGCCATTTCGCGGAGGCAGATGCGGCACAGGCCGAACTTGCGGAACACCGCGTGCGGGCGACCGCACCTGTTGCAGCGCGTGTAGCCACGCACCTTGAACTTCGGCTTCTTGTTGGCCTTGTTGACCAGAGCCTTCTTTGCCATGTGCTCAGTTCTCCTTGAACGGGAAGCCGAGCGCCCGCAGCAGCGCACGTCCCTCGTCGTCGTTCGTCGCCGTGGTGACGACGGTGATGTCCATGCCACGGGGCCGGTCGATGCTGTCCACGTCGATCTCATGGAACACCGACTGCTCGGTCAGACCGAACGTGTAGTTGCCGGTTCCGTCGAACTGCTTGGGGCTCAGCCCGCGGAAGTCGCGGATACGCGGCAGCGAGATCGAGATCAGGCGATCCAGGAACTCCCACATGCGGTCACCGCGCAGGGTGACCCGGGCGCCGATCGGCATGCCCTCGCGAAGCTTGAACTGCGCGATGGACTTGCGGGCCCGGCGGATCTCGGGCTTCTGGCCGGTGATCAGCGTCAGGTCGTTGACCGCGCCGTTGATCAGCTTGGCGTCGCGGGCGGCGTCGCCGACGCCCATGTTGACGACCACCTTGGTGACGCCGGGGATCTGCATCACGTTCGCGTAGCCGAACTCCTTGAGCAGCTGCTCACGAATCTCTTCGCGGTAGCGCTGCTTCAAGCGCGGGAGGGTCTTCTCAGCTGTGGTCATCAGAGATCCTTGCCATTGCTCTTGGCGATCCGAACGTTCTTGCCGGTCTCCTCGTCCTTGCGGAAGCCGACGCGGGTCGGCTTGCCGTCGGAGTCGATCAGCATCACGTTCGACACCGAGATCGGCGCCTCCTGCGTCACGATGCCGCCGGAGGCCGCGCCACGCTCGGTGCGCGATTCAGGGGTGTGCTTCTTGATGCGGTTGACGCCCTCGACCAGCACCTTGTTGCGGTCGGGGTAGGCCACCAGCACCTTGCCCTTGGCGCCCTTGTCCTTGCCCGAGATGACGAGCACGGTGTCGCCCTTGCGGACCTTCATCTACAACACCTCCGGGGCGAGCGAGACGATCTTCATGAACTTCTTCTCACGCAACTCGCGCCCGACCGGCCCGAAGATGCGGGTGCCGCGCGGATCGTTGTCGTTCTTAATGATGACGGCGGCGTTCTCGTCGAACTTGATGTAGCTGCCGTCGGCACGGCGACGCTCCTTGACGGTGCGCACCACGACGGCCTTGACCACGTCGCCACGCTTGACGTTGCCGCCGGGGATGGCGTCCTTGACCGTCGCCACGATGACATCACCGATGCCCGCGTAGCGCCGCGACGAGCCACCGAGCACGCGGATGCACAAGATCTCCTTGGCGCCCGTGTTGTCGGCGACCTTGAGCCGCGATTCCTGCTGAATCACTAGATCTCCTCGACCTGGGTTTGTAATGCACGCCAGATACCGACCTGGTCATGCGCGGTCTTTGTCACCCAAAGAGCACGCAGGGTTTTCTCAAAACGACACGAGATAACCGAGGTCTGCCCTAGGCAACCGTTACATACTAGGTGAGCTCGGGGAATGCTCCAAATCGCCGGGATCAGCCGCCGGGGTACCGACGGTGATGGGTTGTCGCACGCTGGTAGGCGGCGGCGACGGACAGCACCGTGGGCACGTCGCGGCCGACGACCTGCAGGCCGACGGGCAGGTCGCCGTCGACGGTGCCACAGGGCACCGTGACCGCCGCCAGCCCGCACCAGCTGAACGGCCCGCACAGCCGCATCAGGGGTTCGATGACACCGGCGCGGCCGTCGGCGCCCGGGGCGTATTCGCATTCGGCCGCCGTCGGCGCCGGGATCGGCGTGGTGGGCAGCACCAGAGCGTCGAAGTCGACCATCCCGGCGCGCAGCCGTTCTTCGAGCCGCTGCAGTTCGTCGACCGCCTCCGCCCGTGCGGCCGGGGTGATGCGCTCGGCCTTCTCAAGGTAGCCCGCCACCTCCTCGCCGTAGTCCGCGCGCCGGTCGGGGTAGCGGCCGGACGCCCGGTGCACGTCGAGGAAGTCCGCGAGCACGTACACACCGCGCGGCGCACTCCACGCCGTGAACGGGGGCACGGCCGCGGGTGCGGTCGCGGCCCCGGCGTCGGCCAGCACGCCGATCGCAGCGGCGACGGCCGCGCCGATGCCGTCGTGTACCTCGCCCATGTCGGCGTGCATCAGCGTGCCGATGCGCATCCCCGTGACCGAGTCGCGCAGTGGACACGGCCGTCCGGAGAGGACCTCGTACAGCAGGGCCAGATCGAGCGCGTCGCGGGCGATGGGGCCGCAGGTGTCCAGCCGCGGCGAGAAGGGCAGCATGCCGTCGACCGGGACGTCGCCCGGCACGGGACGCAGCCCGGACACCCCGCACAGCGCCGCCGGGACGCGAATGGATCCCCCGGTGTCGGTGCCGAGCGCGGCGAGGCACTGCCCGGAGGCGACGGCCGCGGCGGACCCGCCGCTCGACCCACCCGGAATGCGTTGCGGATCCCAGGGATTGCGGGTCGGCGGGGTGACGACGCCGTGGGCGAACTCGTGGGTGTGCGTCTTACCGAGGACGAGGGCGCCCGCGGCGCGCAGGCGGGCCACCGCGGGTGAGTCTGCGCTCACGGGCTCGGCGTCGGTGGCTCGCGAACCGCCGCGGGTCGGATAGCCGGCGACGTCGATGACGTCCTTGACGGCCACCGGCACCCCGTGCAGCACACCGCGGTGGCGGCCCTCGCGTGCCTCTTCGGCGAGGCCGACGGCGGCGTCGCACACCTGCTGCTCGTCGAACGCGGCGAACGCCCGTACCAGCGGATCGACCGCCCTGATCCGCGCGAGCGTGTCCTCCAGCAGGTCGACCGGTGTTGTTGCGCCGCACCGGATCTGTTCTGCAGCGGCCCGGACGCTGACGTCGGCGGCGTTCACCACAGCACCGCGGCGACCACGACGCTGAGCAGCAGACCGGTCACCACCGGTACGAACAGCCGGCGCGCCAGCGTCGTCACCGGAACCCCGGTGAAGCCGGCGACCGCGATCAGCGACGACCAGATGATCAGCGTGCCACCGCCGGTCCAGCCGGCCGCGTTCTGGGCGATCGCGGCGAACGTCGCGGTGTGCTCGGTATTTGCCCCGGCGAGCGCATCGGCCAGCCCGCCGGTGAACGGCAGACCCGTCCAGCCTGAGCCGTCGAGTCCGATCAGCATCCCGGCGACGAGCATCGCGAACATGATCAGCACCGGGTTGTCCGGGATGAAGCGTCCACCACTGAGGATGATGTCGAACAGGAACGACGGCGGATCGGCGTCCTCGGGCAACAGCATGATGCGGCCGGCGAAGTCGGAGATGCCGATCAGCACGAAGCCGGCGACCGGAATGACGGCGCCCATCGCCCGGAAGGCGAAGACCAGCCCGTCGACGAAGTGCGACCCGACCTGCTCGACCCCGTCCCTGCCGCGGGTGATCAGGGTCAGCGCCACGGTGAGGACCAGCGCGAGCCCACCCACCAGCGCCGCGCCGTGGCCGCTCTCGACGGCGGGCACCCAGTCGGTGACCTTGCCCAACAGCATGTAGCACACCAGCACACCGAACGCGGCCGGCACTGCCACCGCGAAGAGCCGGGTGCGGAAACCCTCGCTCGGAACATCGGTATCGCCGTCTTGGCCCTCGCCCTCGCCGGGCCCGTCTCCACCGGCGCCGGCCACCGGCGGAACCGGCGGTAGCCGCTTGGTCACCAGCGCCGAGCCGACCGCCACCGGCACGTCCTCGATGCGGGCGACGACCGCTCGCTGGTACGGAAGCATGCGCCGGATGCGCTGTACCGCGCCCCCTTTCACGTAGAGCAGGAAGGTGATCGTGATCGCCACGGCGCCCACCACCCAGCTCAGAATCAGGGCGCGGTCGGCGATCATGTCCGCCGGGATACCGGCTCCGCTGGCCGACAACCCCGGGGCCACACCGATGACGTAGTCGGAGGCCAGTGCCATCCCCTGCCCCGCGATCGCGATCGCCATCGCGGCCGCCAGCGGGGGCAGCCCGGCGCGGATCGCGGCGGGCAGGAGGAACGGGGCGATGAGCGCGAGCGCCGGCGTCGGCCACAACACCATCGACAGCAGGTAGGTGACGACGATGAGGACGAAGTAGGACACCACCCCGTTGGTCATCAGCCGGGCCAGGGGCGCGATCATGCGCTGTTCGGCGCCAACGGTTTTCATCGCGCCGATCATCGCCATGACGGCGGCCAGCACCAGGAAGATGTTGAGGAACTCCGTCAGCGCCACCGCCGACGCGCTGAAGACGCTGCCGATCCCGTCGAGTACATCGCCGCTGTAGACCCAGGTCGTCAGGAAGGTCGCGATGATGGCGGGCACCAGGACGCTCTTGCGCGCGATCATGAAACCGATCAGGGATACGACTCCGGCCAGATAGACCCAGTGCGCAGCGACGAGTTGCATGCTCTCTCCGAAGTGTCAGATGGCGAAGGGGCGGTTCGGCAGGCGCGCGGAGTCGCGTGCTGTTACCGACATCACAGATCGACGATATGGTGTTTCACAACACAAAGACAAAGGGCACTTTGGCTCAGGTGTCCGGCCGGTGCTGGGCACCTTGCACCGCAACAGGACTCAGAGCGGCGCCGCGACGAGTTGCACCTCGACCGGGGCGCCGGAGGGCAGCGTGGCGACACCGATCGCGCTGCGGGCCGGCAGCGTGCCGGGTCCGAGTGCTGCGACGATCGCCGCCGACGCCCCGTCGGCGACCGCCGACAGTTGGGTGAAACCCACCGCGGCGGCAACGTAGACGGTCATCTGCAGACACCGCAGGCCGGTCGACTCGTCGGGCAGCACCGCCCGCGCGGCAGCCAGTGCATTGCTTGCCGCCAACCCTGTTGCCGCGTAGGCCTCCTCGAGAGACACGGTATCGCCGACGAGTCCCGTGACGGTGAGCCGGCCGTCGATGCGCGGCGTCATCCCGGCGGTGTAGATCGTCCCGGCGTGCAGCACTGCGGCAACGTAATCACCCTGCGGCGCGGGCGAACTCGGATGTTCACTCGACACCGATCGCGACGCCCTCCTGGCGGGGGTCGGCGGCGCCGAGCAGGACTCCGCGCTCGTCGCGGCTGATCACCTGGGCGCTACCGTCGGCGCCGAACGCGGGCTGGACGACGATCTGGTGCCCGCGTGCGCTCAGCTCGTCACGCACCGACTCCGGCAGGGCCGCCTCGATCCGCAGTTCGTCGGGCGAACCGAGCACGTCGGCATCCGAGCCGGGGAAGACCGTGAACCGCGGCGCGGAGACCGCCTCCGCCGGGTCGAGCCCGTGGTCGAGCAGGTGGGACAGCAGTTGCATGTTCCACTGCACCTGGCCGTCGCCGCCGGGGGTGTTGCCGATGTGCAGGAGGTCGCCGTCGTCGTCGGTGACGAGCCAGGCGTTGAGCGTGTGCAGCGGTTTGCGCCGCGGCATGACCTCGTTGGGATGACCGGGGAACAGGTAGGCGCCGCGGCCGAGCCGGTTGTTGAGCACCACACCGGTGCCCGGGACGGTGAACTTCGCCCCGAAGGTGAACGCCAGCGAATGGATGAAGCCGACGGCGCGGCCCTCGCTGTCCACCGCGACCGTGGAGGTGGTGTCCCCGGCGCCGACGGTGAACGCCTGCGCCCCGACCACCCCGCGCGCCAGCATGTCCCGTTGCGCCGAGATGTGCTGCGCGGACAAGATTTCCGACACCGCGGTGTTGTCGCCGCCGCACAGTTCGAGCCGGTCGGCGAACGCCAGCCGGGCCGCGCCGGCGAACCGGTCGATCGCCTCCGCCGAGAGCCACGGCGAGAACCCGACGACGCCGTCGCAGAGTGCGGCCTGCTGCAGCACCATCCAGCCGGGCGTCGGGAGCGGGGTCTGGTGCACGGTGGCACCGGCGTAGCGGCCGGTCAATGCGGGAGCGGGCGAGACCTGTCCGGTGGCCGCCCATTCGGCGCCGCTGAACGGCGCTCCGCCGGCCTGCAGGGCGGCCACCGCCTGCTCGGCGAACTGCCCGGTGTAGAAGTCCTGTGGATCGGCCGCCAACCGGCGGATGGTGCGCGCCAGGTCAGGTTGGCACAACCGGTGCCCGACGTGCGGGGCCATCCCGCCGGCGGCGAACACCGAGGCCAGTCCTTCGTCGGCGTGAAACGCGTTGAGCGCCAACGACACGTCACCGGCGGTCTTGGCCGAACACGGCAGTCCGCGGTCGGCCATCCGGGCCGCCGGTTCCCACAGTTCGGTCAGCGGCCGGCTGCCGCCGTTCGCGTGCAGCGCGGCCAGCGCGGCGGGCGCGCCGGGCACCGCGACCGCGAGCGGCCCGTCGAGCGGCACCGCCGAGAGCCCCTGCTCACGATAGAAGTCCGAGGTGGCCCCGTCTGGGCCGTAGCCGGAGCCGCCGACGGTCCAGACCCGCCCGTCCGGCTCCCGCACGATCACGAACGCGTCACCGCCGATACCGCACTGCCCGGGCAGCACCAGCCAGGTGACCGCGGCCATCGCCAGCGCCGCGTCGATCGCGTTACCGCCGTCGGCCAGCACCCGGGCACCGGCGAACGTGGCGGCGGGATGGCTGGAGCTGACCATCCCGCCCGCCGACAGCGCGGGCGGACGTGGCGCCGGGTTCACGACACGCCCTTCTTGAGGCGGCGGCGCCGCGGGCCCGACGGCTCGTCGTCGGGGTCGACGCCGACGAAGATCTCGCCGTCGCGCTCCTCCACCGGGTAGGTCTTGATCGGCTCGGTGGCCGGCGGGCAGATCGGCTCCCCGGTCTCCAGGTCGAATGCGCTTCCGTGACAGGAACACCCGATGCCGTCGTCGACGAGTTTGCCCGACGACAGCAGGCAGTCCAGATGCGTGCAGTAGTTCGAGCACGCGTAGGCCTTACCGTTGAGGCGGGCCACCGCGAACTCGTGATCCCCGGCGAAGAACCGTCGAACGATGCCCTCCGGGACCTGGCCGGAGCGTGCGACTCGTTTGAATTCCATGGTGTTTCCTTGCTCGGGGCCGTCAACCGGCCGGGGTGAGGTAGACCGTCTTCTCCAGGGTGTAGAACTCCATCATCGACGCACCCGCCTGCTCTTTGAACGTCTGCGTGCTGGAGGCCTTGTAGCCGCCGAAGGGTGCGTTCGAGGCCATCCCGGTGGTCGGCTGGTTGATCTTGACCAGGCCGCTCTGCGACCGGTGCGCGAAGTACGTCGCGGTGGTGAGATCACGGCTGACCACCGCGGCACTCAGGCCGTACGGCGTGGCGTTGGCCAGTTCGATCGCCTCGTCGAGGGATCCGGCCCGCTGGAACGCCACCAGCGGTCCGAAGACCTCCTCGCGCACGATCCGCATATCGGGTGCGGTGTCGGTGAACACCGCGGGCCGCACGAAGAAGCCGGGTCCGTCCACGGTCCCGCCGCCGCAGCGCAGAACCGCGCCCTCCTCGCGGCCGATCCGCACGTACTCGAGGAACTTGTCGCGCTGAGCGGCGCTGGCCAACGGCCCCATGTCGACTCCGGGGGTGTGGCCCGGGCCGACCCGCAGCGCTTCGGTTCTGGCCAATACCCGCTCCAGCACGGCGTCGTACACCGCGTCGAGGGCGATGACGCGACTGGTGCCCGTGCACGCCTGCCCGCTGAGGCCGAACGCGCCCTTGACGATCAGCGCGGCCGCCTGGTCGACGTCGGCGTCGGCGGCCACCACGACCGGGTTCTTGCCGCCCATCTCCAGCTGCGCCCGCCGTTGCGGCCCCATCTGACGGTGGATCAGGTTGCCGACCTCGGTGGAGCCGGTGAACGTGACCGCGGCGACCCGTTCGTCGGCGGTGACCGCCGCACCCGCGGCGCCGTCGCCCTGCACCAGCGCGATCGCGGCGGGCGGCAGTCCGCCGGCGAGCAGGGCCTCGACGAGGCGCTGCCCCATCAGCGGGGTGATCTCGGACGGTTTGAACAGCACCGCGTTCCCGGCCGCCAGCGCCGGTCCGAGCTTGCGCGACGGGATGTTGAGCGGGAAGTTCCACGGCGTGATCGCCCCGACGATGCCGACCGGTTCGCGCAGCGTGAACACCAGGTTGTCGCCGGCGGCGGGGTAGGTCACCCCGGCGGTGCGGGTGGCCTCCCCGGCGTAGTACCGAAGGTTGGCCGGTGTCCGGGTGACTTCCATGGTGGCCTCGGCGGTGGTCTTGCCCTCCTCCCGGACCAACTCGGAGATCAGCTCATCGGCCCGCGACTCCAGTTGCGCCGCAGCCTTTTCCAGTACGGCGGCGCGACGCTCGGGGCTGGTCGCGGCCCATTCGGCGGCGCCCTTGTCCAGCGCGTCGACCGCGGTCGCGACGTCGGCGGGCGCCGATGCCGGGAACACTCCGATGACGTCGTCGCGGTCGGCGGGATTGCGCCGGGTGAAGGTCTCCCCCGACTGCGCGGGCACCCACTGCCCGTCGATGAAGTTCGCTCCCCGGTGCGTCATGACGCCACCTCCTCGGTCTCGGTGAGATCCCACAGTTCGGCGTCGGGATCGGCCAGCAGACCGACATCCACACTGCGGCCGAGCAGTTCGCGCGCCACCATGATGTCCTCGCCACGGTCGACGGTGAAGGCGCCGACCAGGGCGCCGTCCGCGAGATAGAACGCGGTGAAGTCCAGCGCGTCGGCATTCCCACGCACCACGATGCTGCCGGTGGCCTCACCGAGGAACTGCAGGTTGTGCTCGTACTGGTCCGACCAGCACCACATCGCCTCGTCGGAGGTCACGTCGCGGCCCATCATCACGTTGGCCACCGCGGCGCCCTGCTTGTTGGCGTTGTCGAAGTGTTCGTGGCGGACGTGGCGCCCGGCGCGCTGCGAAAACCGCCGTGCGACATCGCCTGCGGCGTAGACGTTGGGCATCGACGTGCGGCCCTGGGCGTCGGTGACGATTCCGCCGTCGACCGTCAGGCCCGAGGCCACCGCGACCTCGACCGAGGGCGTCATGCCGATGCCGATCAGCACGGCGTCGAACTGCAGGGGTGTCCCGTCGCGCACTTCCACCACCACCGCATCGTCGGTGGTGCGCAGGGCCGTCACACAAGCGTTGGTGCGGATGTCGACACCGCGGTCACGGTGCATCCGGGCGCACACCTCGCCGATGCCCTGACCGAGGACCGCCGCCAGCGGTGCGGTGCCGGCCTCGAGCACGGTCACCGCGGCGCCGCTCGACACCGCGGCGGCGGCGATCTCGAGGCCGACGAAGCCGGCGCCGATCAGCCCGAGCCGCAAGCCCGGCGCCAGAGTCCGGCGCAACCGGCGGGCGTCGTCGATCGTGCGCAGGTGATGGACGAGGTCGGGCCGCGGGCCGGGCACCGGAAGAGTGCGCGGGCGGCCGCCGGTGGCCAGCAGCACCGCGTCGGCGCGCAGCGAGTGGCCGTCCGCGGTCTCGACGGTGCCCGTCGCCGCATCGACGCGCGTGACCGTGCGGCCGGTCTGGATCTCGATGTCGTTGGTGGCCAGCCACTTCTCGGGAAGGATGGCCAAGTCGGCGAAATCGTCGTCGCCGCTGAGGAATTCCTTCGACAGCGGAGGCCGCTGGTAGGGCATGTGCGGTTCGTCGCCGATCAGCACCACCCGGCCCTCGTAACCGCGGCGGCGCAGGGTCCGCGCCGCGACGGCGGCGGTCTGGCCGGCCCCGACCGTGACGATCGTCGGCTTGTTCATCACTGAGTCTCTCTCTCGTCGGATCCGGTCGGCAGTGCCGCGACGGTCCGCGGCACCGGGTCGATGTAGATGGTGTCCGCGTCGACGCGCACCGCGAAGGTGGGCTGGCAGCGGTCCTGGCTCTCCTCGTATCCGGTGTCCAGGTCGAATTGCCACTGGTGGCCCGGGCAGATCACCTTGTCGCCGAGCAGCGTGCCCTTGAACAGCGATCGGTCCTGGTGCACGCAGAGGTCGTCGAACGCGTAGACCCGCCCGGCGGCGTGGAACAGCACGATCGCCCGGCCTTCCACCTCGACACGCATCTTGCGCCGACGCGCCAGTTCGGTGGTGGTGCCCACCGCAACCCATTCCGCGGTCATCAACGATCCCTTCACATTTCACGGCAGGCCACGGCGCGCCGGTGCGTCTTTCGACGACCGGCGCGCCGCACCGCTCACCTCAGACGCCCGCCGGCTCCAGATCGGCCGCGACGTAGTAGTCGTAGAGCCCCTTGGTGTAGGAGAAGCGCATCTCGGCGCCCCACTGGACCAGCTGCAGGCACCGCTGCTGCAGCGCCGGGGTGTCGGCGTGGTCGAGCACGATCTGGTAGCCGCGCTCACCGTGCACCACGTCGGAGGTGATGTGCAGGTCGAAGAACTCGATCTCGTCCTCGGTGAAGCCGTACACCTCGCGAAGCGGCACGATCTGCTTGGTGTAGATGCTCGGCACCTGCGACTCCAGCCCGACGACCAGTGCCGCGGTGGCGACGACGAAGTGCTCGCGCTGCGAGACCGCGTAGCACCAGGCCTGCAGCCCGCGGGTGATCGGGTTCATGTTCGAGGGGTCTTCGATCCGCTCCTTGGTGGTGCCACAGGCCTCACCGAACTTGATCAGCAGATCGGTGTGCCGGATGTCGGCCAACTCCTCCTCGTACATGTTCTGCAGCGTGAAGTCCTTCGCGCCGGTGAACTCGTCGGGGGTGTTGGAGTAGATGTTGGCCAGGTAGTCGGCGAACGGGCCGACGTAGTGGTAGTGGTTCTCGGCCCACCGGGCGAAGTGGTCGCGGGTCAGGGTGCCCTCGGCCCAGGCCCTCGAGAACGAGGCGTTCTTGGCCTCGCGGCCCTTGATCGCGTTCTCCAGGGCGGCGCGGAACTCGTCGCGTCCCAGCAGTTCGGTCATGGATTCGGTCCTTTCGGTGTGTTCACCAGGTGCGGTCGATCTGAGGCTGCGGAGCGCCGCAACGATGCGAAATGCTCACTGCAGCAATGACGTTAACCAGCGTTGCGGCGCGGTGACCATGGACAACTTCACCGGACCTGAGCCGCCGAGGGGTCATCGTGCACAACCGTCAGCGTCCGGCGACCGCGGCGGTCAGGGCCTCGAACTCGGCGAGGATCGCGGCGCCGACGGCCTTGTCCTGCGCACCGTTGCCTCCGCTGATCCCGACGCCGCCGACGATCTGGCCGTCGAAGACGAGCGGGAAGCCGCCCACGAACACCGCGAACTTGCCGGGCAGCATGTGGCTGATCCCGAATGCCTCGTTACCCGGCAGCGCCGGGCCGTCGGGGGCCTCGTTGAACAGGTGGGTGGCACGCTCATGCCCGGCCGCGGTGAACGCCTTGGCGATCGAGATGTCGACGCCGGTAAGCCGCGCACCCGGAAGACGGTGCAGGGCAAGAACATTGCCGCCGTCGTCGCAGATGCACAGGGTTTGCTTGACGCCGATCTCCTCGGCCTTGGCGCGTCCGGCCGCCAGCAGCGGCAGCGCGTCGTCGAGGGTGATCCGGTAGATCTGATGCATGGCGGGACTGTCTCCTGTGGGTCGGGACGGTGACGCGGCGCGTCATCGCCGTATCGGTCTCCTGCCTGGAATGTCTACCGGCGCCGCCCCAGGGAAGCTCTGGTCAACATGTCCCCGATCCGCCGGGCATTCGAGTCAATCTGCACATAGTGTGTCGGCGGAGCGGGTGCGATCGTGCACAGATGCCGCGGTACGGAGCAGGTGGGTGATGACAGCGGAGCGACGCGACGAGAGCCGGATGACCGTGTCGGGGCTGCTCGACGAGACCCTGATGGCAGGTGCGCGCGTGGTCGCCGGCCGCGACCGGCTCGACCGGGAGCTGCACTGGGTGCTGCCCCTGGCCGAGGTGATGTCGCGCCACGACCCGCTCGACGGGGTCGCGGTGTACAGCAGGCCAGAGGCGTTGCTGGGCAACGGCGCAGCGGTGGCGGCGCTGGCCGCGCGCGGGGCCACCACCCTGCTCGTCGACGGCGAGGCGCCCGCCGACTTCCCGTACTCCCGGCTGCCGGCCGACATGGTGGTGGTGGAGATGGGGTTTCCGGTCGGGTTCGCCGCCCTGAACCGGCTGCTCGCCGAGCGTGCCCTGAGCCAGGAAGTGCACGCGATGCGCTACGCGACCCACGTGCACGCGTCGCTGGCCGGACTGTTCCACCGCGGCGCCGGGCTGCAGATGCTGGTGCGCGAGGTGTCCAACCTGGCCCGAAACCCCGCGATGGCGCTCGATGCGCGCGGTAACGTGGTGGCGCACAACGGATTCAGTGCCGAGTCCGCCACCGCGGTGGCCGAGTCGATCCTGCCCCTGCTGACCGAGGAGCTGACCGCGGCAGCCCGGCTGTCGGCGCACCACGACACCAGGGTGGAGCGGTTCGAGGCCCCCAGCGGCGGACACTGGACGCTGATCTCCACGGCGATCCGGCTGGGGAAGGCGTTCGAAGGCTGGGTGCTCGTGCTGGTGCCGTCCGCGGACCCGGGCAGCCACGATCTGGCACGCCACATCGTGGTCACCGAACAGGCCACCGCGATCATCGGCTCGGAGATGCTGCGCCAGCACAGCGTGGACGAAGCCGAGGAGCGGGCCAGGGGCGACTTCGTCCAGGCACTGGTGCACGGCCACTTCTCCAGCGAGCACGACATGCGGGCGCGCGCCGACTATCACGAGATCGACATCGACGCGCAATTCGGTGTGTTCGTCGCCCCCGGTGCGGTGCCGCGCGGCGTCGACAACCCGACCGCGAGCATGGTGCGGCTGGCCCGCTACGCCGCCAACGTGGCCCCCGACCCCGCGGTGCGCTCGTATGTCACCGTGCTCGGCGACGTGCTGGTGGTGGTCCGCTCACTGCGCGGCGACGACGACACCGCGATGCGCAAGGAGATGACGCACTACGCCGAGGCGATGGCCGCCGAGCTGGAGAGCCGGCGCGCCACCGCGGTCGCCGTCGCATACAGCCGCCCCGCCCGCGGGGCCCAGCAGATCGCAGGCAGCTACCGGGAGGCGCGTATCGCGCTGGGCATCGCGGGCCGGCTGCACGTCACCGGCGCGGTGTCCTACCAGGATCTGCGCAGCTTCACGGTGCTCGCCGACGTCGCCGACACCGAGCAGAGCCGGGCGCTGGTCACCGACATCCTCGGGCCGCTGCGGCCGACCCCCGACCTGCTGGAGTTCCTGACCGGGTACCTCGCCCACGGCGGGAACGTCAACGCGACCGCGCGAGCTCTCAACGTGCACCGCAACACCATGCTGACCAAGCTGGATCGGGTGTCGCGGGCGATCGGGCTCGACATCCGGGAGCCCGAGCACCAGTTCACCGTCTGGCTGGCGATCCGGCTGGACATGCTCACCGAGATCCACGCGGCGGTCGACCGCGAGGCGAGGTTCCGTTGACTCCCGTGCCCTGACTACCGGGCCGGTTCGGGATCCGGGCCGGCGAACGAGCCGAGCAGCCCGAGCATCGCGACCGCGGCGACGACGAGGAACGCCAGCGGATAACCGCCGTCCCCGCCGGCGCTGAGCGCGATCGCCACCCAGGCCGCACCCATCGCCGAGCCGCTGAACCGAATCAGGTTGTACAGACCCAGCCCGGTGCCCTGCGCACCCGCCGGAGAGCGGGTCGCGCCGGTGGCCGCCGGCGTCTGGACGAACGCGATCCCGACACCGACCAGCAGCAGGATGCCCGCCGTCGCCCCCAGCCCGTGGGCGCGCTCGGCGATCCCCGCCGCGGTCGCCGCGGCCAGGGCGAGCTGACCGGCGATCAGCAACACCAGCCCGGTGCGCAGCACCCGGCGCGGGCCGATCCGGTCCAGGTATCTGCCCACCAGCGGCCCGAGGACCGTCATCGCCGCCGGGACCGCCAGCAACACCAACCCCGCCACCGACCCCGACTGCCCACTGCCGACCAGGTACAGCGGCACCGCCAACAGCGTGGCTCCGAGGCAGAACATGAACGAGAACGCACCCAGCGTGCTGCGCGCGAACCGGACCTCGGCCACCAGTCGGACGTCGACGAACGGTTCGGCAGCGCGCAGGCAGTGCCAGACGAAGAACGCCAGCACCACCACGGCGGCCGCGATCACCGCGAGCACCGTGGTGGACAACCCGAGCCGCGGCACCAGGGCCACCCCGAGGATCAGCAGGCCGGAGCCGGCGGTCAGCGCGGTGGCCCCGACGGCGTCGAAGCTCATCCGCGTGCCGGGGTAGCGCGGGATGTGTCGCAGCGTCCCGATCAGCCCCGCCAGCGCGACCGGCACCAGCGGAACGAAGACCCACCGCCACCCCCACGCGTCGGCGATGAAGCCGCCCATCGTCGGGCCGACCGCCTGGCCGATGCCGTTGACCGACGCCCACGCACCGACCGCCCCGCCCCGCCGCTCGCCGGCGAACAGCCATGTCAGCAGGCCCATCACCGCCGGGCCGAGCGCCGAGGCGGCCATCCCGCCGAGGCAGCGCCACATGATCAGCAACTCGAGGGTCGGCGCGGTCGCGGCCCCCACCGCGCACACCGCGGTACCGATCATCGAGGCGCAGTACACGCGCCGGCGACCGAAACGGTCCCCGATCCAGCCGACCACCGGCATGGTCGCGGTGAAGGTCAGCAGAAACCCGACCACGATGAACACGCCGCTGCCCAGCGGGGCGTCGAAGTCGGCGAGGATGGCCGGCATCGGCACGTTGACGACGTTGTTGCTGATCGTGCCGACCAGCGTGCCCGACAGCAGCGCGGCCAGCGCCAGCGGCGTGCCGTCGCGGCCCTCAGGAACCGCAGGTCCTGCGGGGGGATGGCTGTCGGTGTCGGTCATCTCGGCGCTGTCGTCACGATCTGTCGGCGGTTGCGGGGACCCAGTCACTGTCTCACCGACGACCCCGCCACGCGGCCGCCCCCTCGGGTCAAAGTGCCCAGTGCGGCGGGCGGACTGCGGCGCAACTGCACATCGCAGCAGCGTCGGCCGCAGTATTTACCTGGCCGAAACGCCAGGACATGTGGCCGACAACCGGCGAGCATATTGCACAGGGGGACTGTCACAGCGGTGTGCACTCTGTGCGTTGACCCACGCTCGTATCGCGCCGAGCATTCCCCCATCAGACTGCACAGCCCATGAGCAGTTGTGAGCGAAAGGCCGTCGGATGCAGACTCATCTGGGCGCGGCGCACTGGATATACCTCGCCGGCATCATCGTCATCCTCGCCACGATGGCGCTACGCAAGAACATCGTCGTCCCCGCGGTCATGGCGACCTTCCTGACCGCGTGGGTGTTCTCCGGCAGCGTCATCACCGGCCTGTCGTCGATCTTCAATGCCAGCCTGGTCGCCGCCCACGAACTGTTCAACATCTTCCTGATCATCGCGCTGGTCACCGCGATGCTCGGCGCGATGCGGGAGATGGGCGCCGACCGCCTGATGGTGACCCCGTTCCGCCGTGTGATGCGGGCCGGCACAAGCAGTTTCGTGATGCTCGCGCTGATCACCTACGTCATCTCGTTGTTCTTCTGGCCCACCCCGGCAGTCCCTCTGGTCGGCGCGGTGCTGATCCCGGTCGCGATCCGGGCCGGGCTGAGCCCGCTGTCGGTGGGCATGGTCATCGCGATCGCGGGACAGGGCATGGCGCTGTCGTCGGACTACATCATCAAGGTGGCTCCCGGCATCTCGGCGACCGCCGCCGGAGTCGACACCGACAGCGTGGCCGACAAGGCCCTGGTGCTCTCGCTCATCGTGGGCTTCACCGCGCTGGTCATCACCTACCTCACCCAGCGCAGGACGTGGCGTGCGCCGTCGCCGGAGTTGCTCGTCGAATGGGAGAACAAGGCCGACAAGTTCGGCGTGACCGCTTCGGGTGACGACTCACCCGACGGCGCAGAGCCGGCGCCTGCCGCGGGCGGGGCTGCCGCACCGGTTCCGCCCGCCACCCGCGCCGCCGACGGGGTCGGGGCCCCGACGGCCACCATCGTGCGCGACACGTCGACCGCGAACCCGGACAGCCCCCCGAAGCCGCTGGCGGCCAAGGCGTTTGCGATCCTCGTGCCCGTCGCTTACCTGGTGTTCATCGTCTACCTGCTGCTGGGCAAGTTCACCACCGCGGTGCCGCCGCTCAAGGGCGGTGACGCCGCGGGCATCGTCGGGGGAATCGCGGCGATGATCCTGTTCGCGGCCTGTCTGACCAACAGCCGCCGGGCCTGCCTGGAGGCCTCCTCGCAGCACGTGGTCGACGGCCTGGTGTTCGCGTTCAAGGCGATGGGGATCGTGCTGCCGATCGCCGGCTTCTTCTTCATCGGCAACGGCGACTTCTCGGCCCGCATCCTCGGCATGCCCGAGGACGCCACCGGTCCTGCGCTGCTGTTCGATCTCATCAATGCGGGCCTCTCGCATGTTGCACCGAATGCGTTCGTGGTCGCGTTCACGGTGATGTTCGTCGGCGTCATCGCCGGCCTGGAGGGGTCCGGCTTCAGCGGATTGCCGCTGACCGGGTCGCTGTCGGGCGCCCTCGGCAGCGCGGCGGGGATGGATCCGTCGACGCTGGCCGCTATCGGTCAGATGGGCAACATCTGGTCGGGCGGCGGCACGCTGGTGGCGTGGTCCTCGCTGGTCGCCGTGGCCGGGTTCGCCCGGGTTCCGGTGCTCACGCTGGCCCGCAAGTGCTTCCTGCCGGTGATGGCGGGGCTGGTGCTGTCCACGCTGTTCGCCATCATCGCGTTCTGATGCGCCAACCCCTCGCCCTGGCCGCCACCGTGGTGCTGACGTTCGTCACCGGGGTGGTCGACGCCGTCGGCTTCCTGGCCCTGGACCGGGTGTTCACCGGAAACATGACGGGCAACATCGTGATCCTGGGCATGGGCGTAGCCGGCGCCGACGAACTGCCCGTGCTCGGACCGGCCATCGCGCTGGCGGCGTTCACCGCCGCGGCCTATCTCGCCGGTCTGGTGCTGCGCGGCCGCGGCGAGCCCCGCGGTCCGGGCTGGCACCACCGGGTGACCGTGCTCCTGTCCGTCGGGGCGGCCACGCTGTCGGCACTGGCGGTGGCGGCGGTCGTGGCCGGCAGTCACCTCGGGACGGCGCTGCAGATCGTGATGGCCGCGGCCACGGCGGCGGTGATGGGATCCCAGGCGATGATCGCGCGCACCGTCGCGGTCGCCGACATGACCACAGTGGTGGTCACCTCGACGCTCGCCTCGCTGGCCGGGGAGACGTGGACCCGTGGCGGGCGCGGCGCGGTGTTCAACCGCCGGCTGGCGGCGATCGCGGTGATCTTCGCCGGCGCCGTCGCGGGTGCGGCCCTGGTCCGGGTGCACGTGGCGGTGCCGTTCGGCCTGGCCGCCGCGCTCACCGCGGCCGTCGCGGTGCTCGGGCACCTGCGGCTGTCGGCTCCGCGCGGGTCCGATCTCTCCACGCGATCTCCACACAGTCTCCAAGCACCGCGGCGCGTTCCGGCGCAGGATCATTTTCGTGATGACGACAACGACTCCGAAATGCGCTGCACCACAACGTGACCAGCGCCCGGATGACACCGAGTTCGAGCGCGCGGTACTGAGCCTGGTCCCGATGCTGCAGCGGCGCGCGTACGCCTACACCGGAAACGCCGCCGACGCCGAGGATCTGGTCCAGGAGACACTCATCAAGGCGTATCGCGCCTTTCCCAGGCTCGGGCCGGATCCCTACCTGAAGGCTTGGCTGCTGAGCATCCTGCGTAACACGTGGATCGCGAAATACCGTGCCGCCCAATGCCGTCCCGCCGAAACATTGACCGCCGAATTCCATGACGGAGACTCCGGGGCGGCATCCGCAGAGGAGCTCGCGCTGCGCGACATCGCCGACGACCGGATTCTCGCGGCGCTGGCCGAGCTCTCCGAGCCGATGCGCCTGACCGTCTACTACACCGCGGTCGAGGGCATGTCGTGCCGCGAGGTCGCCCAGGTGATGGGGGTCCCCGAGGGCACGGTGATGTCGAGGATGCACCGCGGCCGGGCCCAGCTGCGCCGCCGGCTCACCCAGCCAGGAACGCGTCCAGCTCCGCGCAAAAAGTCTCCCATGCCGGCTCGCCGGCCGTGAGCAGGTGGTTACCGCCCTCGAGCGCGACGAACCGCGCCTGCGGGATCAGCGTGGCCAGCTCCTCCCCGTACCGCACGGGCACCCGGCGGTCACCGCTCGCGTGCATCACCAGCGTCGGGCAGGCCACCTGGCCGGCGAGGTCGCGGACGTCGATGTGGGCGAACTGCTCCAGGAAACGCACTGCGTTCTCGGCCGAGGTGGTACGGCGCTGCAGATGGTCGAAGGAACTCCAGTCCTCGCGCGTGCCCCCCGGGATGAACTGCGCGGCGAACACCTGCCGGAACGCCGGATCGTCATTGCCCCAACCGACCCGCGCGAGCTCGAGATCCAGTGCGGCCGCGCGGCGTTCGTCCGGACCGACCGCGCGTACCGCACGCCCGCGCGCATACGCACCGCAGAGCACCAACTTTGACACCCGGTCAGGATGGCGAGCCGCATAGGCGACGGCCACGGCACCGCCCTGGGAGACACCGAGCAACGGGAACCGGTCCAGTTCGAGGGAGTCGACCACCGAGGCCAGGTCATCGACCCAGTCGTCGAAGGTGAATCCTGGTGCATCCCAATCCGAAAGACCGCATCCTCGTTCGTCGTAACGGATGTAGCGGTAACGCTGGGACAGATCGCGCACCCAGTGCCGCCACACCGGGCTTTCCACGTCGTAGCGCAGATGCGTCATCCAGTTGCCTGCGCGCACCAGCGGCGGCCCCTCCCCCGCCACCGCGTAGGCCAGCCGCAGCCCGTCGGCGGCGCGGCAGAACGCGACGCGCTGCTCCACCGTCGGCTCGGCGTCACCGCCCGGTGCCTCGACGGCGGAATCGGTGACGCCCTCGGTGACGGCGCCGACGAACTGATAGCCGCGACCGCGCACCGTCTTGATGTACCGCTGGGACTCCCCGTCGTCACCGAGCGCACGCCGAGCCGCCATGATGCGACTCGACAACGCGGCCTCGCCGACGAACTTTCCGCCCCACACCGCCTCGAAAAGCTCTTGTTTGGTCACACAGCGCCGACGGTTGGCCACCAGCACCGCCAGCACGTCGAATACCTGCGGCTCCACCGGGACGGCCTGCCCGTCGCGTCGCAACTCGTAACGCTGCGAATCCAGGACGAACTCGCCGAACACGATCTCCGCCGTTCTCATCGCGGTCCCGCCTGCGGCCACCACCAGGTCAGAGCCGCCAGCGCGGTCAGCGCGGTGGCACCGAGGGTGATCACGACGCCGACGGTCAAGCGTTGTACCGCAACGTTTCTGGGCACCGGGCGGCCCGCCACCGGCTGTGCGACCGTGGCGACGAACACCACCGCCAGTGCCGCGAGGAGGAACCCGGCGAGCGCCGAGATCGCTCCGAGTTGCGCCAGCCACGGTGGCCGGGCCCGCCCGTCGCCACCATCGGAGAGAACGCCGCAGAGCCCGACGAAACCCAATACGCCGAGTTGAAGTTTCTGCCACTCGCGGGCCGAATCCTGGATACGCTCATCGTCGTGCCGACCGGAATACACGCCGGCCAGTCTCAGGTGCTCAGCGCGATCCCATCCAGACCGGATCATTCCTGGTAACGGCACTGCCACTCTCCCGGTGCCACAGCCGCGCGAGCCGGCCCGCCGACATCGAATCCGGAGCCGCGAAGTAGATGTACAGATGGAGCCGTTCGGCGCCGGTGACGGCGAACTTCTCGCGATGCAGTTCCAGCTCCCCCACGTCGCAGTGCCTCACCCGCACCGGGCTCACCGCGCGCTGCTGCACCTCCTGCCGGGACCACAGCCGGCAGAAGTGCCGGGAGCGCTGGCGCAAATCAGCGATCAAGGCCTGGACCCGCGGTGATTCGCACTCGTTGCCGATGTCGGCACGCAACTGCGCGACGCTGTCGGCGGCGGCCTGTTCCCAGTCCACCCAGAACTCCCGCTCGCGAGGGTCGAGGAACACCGCGTGCAACCGGCTGGTGTCCGGCTCCATGTTCGGGAACAGCGCCTGGGCCCGCGAGTTGGAGGCCACGACGTCCATGTAGCGGTCCACGAGTATCGCGGGCAGGTCCAGCTGGTCGATCAGCAGCAGCACGCCGTCGGGAACCCTGGGGTGGGCCACGCCGCCGCGCCGGGACACCGGGCGGGTCAGGCGATGCAGATGGGCGGCCTCGTCCGCGTCGAGGCGCAGTGCGTCGGCGAGCGCGTCGACGACGGCGACCGACGGCGAGCGCTCCCGGCCCTGCTCGAGCCGGATGTAGTACTCGGTGCTGATGCCGGCGAGCTGGGCCACCTCCTCGCGGCGCAGCCCCGGCACCCGTCGCCTCCCGTGGTCAGGCAGCCCGACGTCCTGTGGCGTCAATCGATGGCGGTGCCAGCGGAGAAAGCTCCCGAGGACGCTGCTGTTGGTCATACAGAGATGAACTCCGACGACCGGCAATATATTGCATGTTACCGAAGATCAGTCTTTCGCGAAGGCGCGGGCGAACTCACGCTCCAGGTCGACGTACGGGTGGCCCGACACGTCGATACCGACCCGGGCGATAGTGCCGCCGGTGAACGGGAACGGTGCCCGGTACGCCGACGACACCGCAGACCCCGAGTTGCGCCCGACGCCCAGGGTGGCCCCTGCAAGTCCAAACGTTCCTGGATGCGAACGCATTTCAGCCAGGCTCGCGACCTGCGCGCCGTCGATGTAGAGGGCGGCGTCCCCGACCGGCGTGTGGCTGCCCTCGGCGGTGCCGGTCAGCGTGTAGGAGAAGCCCAGCGTGTGCACGCCCGCCGGGATCGGATCCGGCGCGGCCAGCGTCTGGTCGTACTCGCCGAGGAAGTTGTAGCAGAAGTGCAACCGCCCACCCTGCACGTACATCACGTACCCGCCGTGCGCCCCGCCGTGTTTGACGATCACCCCCTCGGCACCGCCGTCGTCGATCGTCACGTCGGCCAGCACGGCGAAGGACCTGCCGTGGATCTCGACCACCGCGCCCATCCCGACGTCGGCGGTTCCCGGGTAGTAGACATAGGAGTCGCGCTCGCCGGTCAGGTACGGCCGCCACCGCGACATGGTCTCCAGGATGTTCAGGTCGCTCAGCGGCAGACCGTTGTACTTCTCGGCCTCGGCGAACCACAGCGCCTTGAGCTCTTCGAGCTTCTCCGGATGCTCGGCGGCCAGGTCGTGAGACTGGCTGCGGTCGGAGTCGACGTGATAGAGCTCCCAGCGGTCCTGATCGAAATGCGACCAGCCTGCCGGCGACGCCGCGTGCACGGCGCTGGCGAACCAGCCCTTATGCCAGATCCCGCGGGTACCCAGCATCGTGTAGAACTGCGTCTCCTTGCCGGTCGGCGCAGTCGGATTGTCCAGTGCCACTTTGAAACTGACACCATCGAGCGGTTTCTGGGCGACTCCGCGGACCGTGGCGGGCGGGGTGATGTCGAGCAGGTCGTACACCGTCGGGGTGATGTCGGCGACGTTGACGTAGTTGTCCCGAACCTCGCCGTGTGCGGCGATTCCCTTGGGCCACGAGATGATCGCCGTGTCCGCGATCCCGCCTTCGTGGGATGCGTAGCGCTTGAACAACTTGTACGGGGTGTTGAAGGCCATCGCCCAGCCGATCGGGTAATGGTTGTAGGTCTCGGTCCCACCGAGGTCGTCGAAGGCCTTGAGGCTCTCCTCGACCGAGTCGATGTAGCCGTTGAAGAACTTGACCTCGTTGACCGACCCGTTCGGCCCGCCCTCCCCGCTGGCCCCGTTGTCGGAGATCACGACGATGATCGTGTTGTCGAGCTGGCCGGACTCCTCGAGGTAGTCCAGGACCCGGCCGATCTGGGCGTCGGTGTAGGACAGGAACCCGGCGAACACCTCCGCCATCCGCGCGAACAGCCGCTTCTCGTCATCGCTCAGCGACTCCCACGGCCGAACGGTGTCCTGCGCCGGCCAGTCCTGGCCGTCCGGCCCCTTGACGTCGAGGTACGGGTTGATCGGGGACAGCTCGGTGTCCGGGGGCACGATGCCGAGTCGCTTCTGGTTCTCCAGCACGATCTCGCGGTAGACCTCGTAGCCCATGTCGAAGCGCCCGGCATACCGGTCCGCCCATTCCTTGAACACGTGGTGGGGCGCGTGCCCCGCGCCGGGGCACACGTAGGAGAACCACGGCTTATCCGGCGCGATCACCTTGGAGTCACGGATGAACTCGATGGTCTTGTCGGCCAGGTCCTTCGACAGGTGATACCCCTGCTCCGGCGTGGCCGGTGGCGCGACGGGGTGGTTGTCGTACATCAGGTCGGGATACCACTGGTCGGTCTCGCCGCCCATGAATCCGTAGAACCGCTCGAACCCGCGCGACAACGGCCAGTGCCGTTTGGTCGCGGCCAGATTCGACTCCTCCAGCGGCGTCAGATGCCACTTGCCGATGCAGTACGTGTTGTATCCGTTCTCGGCGAGCACCTCCGACAGCAGCGCGGTGTCAAAGGGGATGCGCCCGTTACAGTTCGGGAAACCGTCGGTGAACTCCTCGATGGTCGCCATGCCGACCGTGGTCGCGTTGCGGCCGGTCAGCAGCGATGCCCGGGTGGGCGAGCACAGCGCGGTGGTGTGGAACTGTGAGAGCCGCACTCCGCGTTGGGCGATCCGGCTCATCGCGGGCATGTCGACGAGTCCGCCGAAGCAGTCCCACGTCGCGATGCCGATGTCGTCCCAGACCAGATAGAGGACGTTCGGTGCATCGGGCTGAGCGGTCGGTGCGGCGAACGGCCCCCAGTCCGGTTCCGAATCCCGGATGTCGAGCTCGATCTTGCCGTTGAACTCCGTCGTCACGCACGGAGATTACCCCGAGCTCCCCAGATCGAGGCCGAGAACCTCCGATGGCCGCTCCCGGCGTCACCGACTGGTCAGCCCCGCACGGGCACCGGTTCGTTCACCCGGTAGAGCCGGTAGTTCGGCTGATTGGCTCCCGAGTTGGGGATCTCGAGTTCCAGAGTGGCCACATCCGATCCCGTGTCGTAGAGCGTCGGGTAGCGCAGATTGAGCGCATCCGCGGTGCCGCGTCCGGTGTTCGGCACCGCCAGCAGGTACCGGATACCGTAGGCCGAGGGCGTGTTGAGCAACTTCACGAAATCTCTATCCGACGGCACCACAAACGTTTTCGGCTTACGGGACGCCACGACCACGGCGAACCCGTACATGGTGTCGGTGATCACCGAACCCGGCGGTAACCCGAGGCCGTCCAGGTACTGCGCCAGCTCCCGCTCCGTGGAGAAGGTCGCCGCGATACGGCGCTGTTCGTCCTTGCGAGGACTGGTGTCGTCGGGGTCGGGCCGCAGCACCGCCCCCAGCGCGTACTCCTGCGGCGCATAGGCCGGCAGGCTCATCCCCCAGGCCGCCACCGGTATGCAGGCCGCGAACAACACCGCCGCCACCGCACCCGCGCGGTACGACGGGACGGTGTGGACGGGCGGGATCTCCGGTGCATGGCGGCCGCGCCGGGTCGGCGAAGCCAACGTGCCGTCGGGGACGACGAGCAACGCCATGCACGCCGCGAACGGCACCGCCACGATGTAGAACCGCAGGAACGGGAACGTACCGCCGGTGGCGTACGTCAGGGTCTGAAACGCCAGTGCCGCCCCGAAGATCAGGATCGGCGGCAGCAGCATCTGGCGGGTCGGGCGGCGCAGGCCGGTGACCGCGGCCCACCCCGTCAGTGGCACCAGCGTCGGCGCCAGCAGCAGCAGACAGACCCCCGAGTACCCCAGTCCGGCAACGATGTTCGCCGCGCCACCTCCGGACTGTTCGAGAATCGCGGCGTTGCCGTACTGCGAGGTGAACTGAGCCAGTGCCTCCCCGGTGATCAACCAGCTGGCCGCCGCCCAGCCCAGGACCGCGGCGATCCCGGGTCCGCTGACCAGGATGACGTCGAGCAGCGCGCGCTTGAGCCGGGGCCCCTCCCGGGCGCGCAGATAGGTGGTCGCCCCGACCAGCACACCTGCGGCGGCCACACACGCCGCCGCGTCATAGCGCGTCAGGTAGGCCAGGCCCATCGCGACGGCGCCGGCGGCGATCAAGTGGTGCACGTCGTCGTCGACCATCCACATCGTCAGCCGGCGCACCGCCCAGATCAGGAAGAACACGAACGGCGCTTCGCTCATCCCGTTGGATCCGTAGAACACGATCATCGGGTGGCACGCGAACAGCGCGGTGATGAGCAGGCTGTAGCGGCGCGGGAGTCCGCGGTCGTTGCCCATCGACAGGATCTGTACCGACGCGCCGGCCATGAACGCCGCCGACATCACCGTTCCGGCGAAGGCCCGCGCCGTGATGTCCGGCCACCACGATGCCAGCGCCACCAGCGGCAGCTGCACCATCGCGGTCAGCGGCGTGAAGATGAATCCGATTGCGGCCAAATGGGGTTCGCGGCTGAACAGCACGCTCTGGGCGGCGGCCGTGCGCGACAGCGCGTCGCCGAGGAGAAAACCCTGGCGCACCTGCAACCAATACCCCACCGCGGTGTACCCGGCGAAGGCCATAACGAAGACGACTGCCTTGAGTCGCCGATCGGAGACGTCTCTCATCGCCCGGCCAGGCCGTGAACGGTCTTCTCCCAGTACGACGGATTACGGACCAACTGGTAGAGCCCCTTGGCCGCGGCCACGCTCATCAACACCCAGAAGAACGGCACGGTCAGTGCCGGCAGCAGCAGATCGGGCCGGTCGTCCTCGCGTAATGCGACCAGGTTCAGGTAGATCATCGCGAGATTGCCCAGTACCAGGCACACCAGCGCCGGGAAGTAGACGAACGCCGGGAACACCGCGGCGACGGCGGCGGGCTGGCCGAGGAACCACAGGACGGTGATGAGCCAGAAGAACAGGTTGAGCACCGCGACCACCGGGGTCCCACCGAGGATCAGGTTGAAGCGGATGAACGCCCGCACCCCGAGCGTGCGCAGCAGTTCCCGGGGCCGGCGCATCTCCACCAGCCAGGTCTGCAGATAGCCCTTGTACCACCGGGAACGCTGGCGGATCCAGTTGATGTAATCGCTGTTGGCCTCCTCCAGCGTCGTGGACTCGACCACCGCCGTGACGAACCCGTTCGCGGCGATCCGCAGGCCCAGGTCGGCGTCCTCGGTGACGTTGTAGGGGTCCCATGCGCCGACCCTGTCCAGCGCCGAGGCCAGCAGATGGTTGGAGGTGCCGCCCAGCGGGATCGGGGTGTCGGTGCTCGACATCCCCGGCAGCAGGTAGCCGAACCACAGCCCGTATTCGGCGGTGAAACAGCCGGTCAGCCAGTTCTGGTGCCCGTTGTAGAACGCCAGGCGCGCCTGCACGCAGACGACGTCGTCCCCGGCCCGGCGGAACACCGCGACCACTCGGCGCAACTGCAGCGGATCGGGCCTGTCCTCGGCGTCGTAGATGGTGATGATCTCCCCGGTGGCGAACTCCAGTCCGTAGTTGCAGGCCTTCGGCTTGGTCCGGGGTTCTGCCGGCGGCACCAGCACCACCTCGACGAAAGCCACCTCGGCACACCGACGGGCCGCCGAGATGGTGACCTCGTCGTCGGCCTCCAACAGCAGCAGGATCTGCAGCTTGTCCTTCGGGTACTCCAGCGCCGCCATCCCGGCGATCAGTTCACCGATGACCTCGGGCTCCCGGAACGCCGGCACCAGCACGGTGTAGGACGGCAGTTCGGAGTCCGGTATCGACCGCGCTTCGTCGTCGGTGACGACGATGGCCCGCGTCGCCAGCCCGTGCCGGAAGATCAGCACCCGGTCGAGGATCGTGAACACGTATGCCGCGGTGCAGAGCCCGACCAGGATGATCGCGGTGGCCTGGGGCCAGAACACCACGCCGGTAGCGACGGCGACCAGGCCGCCCCACAGCGCCAACCGCTGCCAACCCATCAGCGGCATCGCCGCGGACCGCATGGGGTCCTGTTCGAGCAGCCCGTTGACGGCCAGGTGCAGCGCGCGTGACTCGTCGACTGTCATCGCGATCCCTCTGCCGGAACGCGCATCTGGGCCTCGACGAAGCCCCGGCCGAATTCGGTGAGCATGCCGGCGTCCTTGAACGACGGTGTCTCGTCGCCGACGACCGAGGATCCACGGAACAGGATGGTGAACAACCGGCTGAGGGTTTTGCCAGGCGCGCCGTTGGGTTCCGGGAACGGCGCGTCAGGTTCGTGGTTGTCCACCGAGCCGATGAGGTATCTCTGCGCCAGACCGTCCTTGCCCCACTCGAATGCGAGCAGGCTCCAGGTGAGCAGCAGGCCGTCGTCGACGGCGGTGAACAACTCGCCGGTGATCCCGTGGCCGAGGTCGACGCTGCGCCGCTCGCTCTGTCGCTCGTCGACGGCGAAGAGCACCTGGGGCGGGAAGACCCGCAGTGACATCGGCCAGTCCGTGGTGACGGTGTCCACCACCACCGTGCGGGGCCGGCCGAACTTGTCCCACTCCGGGTTACCGACGTCGGCGACCAACTTCTGCCGGTCCAGCGTGGCGTTGCTGCCGTAGAGACGCCGGACGACGTCGTAGGAGTCGGTCTCGACCACGTGCCACCCGGCCGGAGGCGCGGGCAGCTGCCCCACGACGATTCCGTCGAACTGCGGTAGCGGGGGCGGCCGGGACCCCGGCGGCAGCGGGATCGCGGCCACGGCGATCCCGACGGCGGCGACCAGCAGCGAACCCCACCACACATCGGTGGCGGTCATCGGTTCGGTGCGAGCGGCGGCGGCCGCCGGCACCGATCGCGGCTGCACGAGCAGCACCGCGCTGACACACACGATCGAGGCGAGCGTGGGTATCTGCTGATAGAGCAGCAGTGACGTGTCCGGCCGCAGTGCGACGATCACCAGGAGCGACAGCGGCCCGACCGACCACGCGACGGCCGCGGCCGCGGCCACGCGCAGATCGTCGGTCCCCACCGCGATCGCGGTGGCGGCCGCGGTGATCATCAGGGCCGCCGCGCCAGCGGCCGGCTTACCGCCGCCCAGCACGATCACCGCGACGTGATACCCCAGGGGCAGCGCCAGGATCGTCATCGCCCAGACCGGGTCGAACCGGGTCACCGCCCGGAGCCCGAACAGCAGGATTCCTGCCCCCGCGACGAACAGCACCATCGCGACCAGATCCAGTCGCAACATCCAGAAGAAGTCGGCGTAGCGCGGCGTCAGGACCCCGTACACCAGCACCGCGAACGTCAGCACCATCACCGCGACGATCACATCGGTCTGCCGATCGTCGATGCGCGCCGCGTAGGGCTTACGGAGCGCCAGGCCACCCGCGGCCAGCACCGCGGACGCCGGAATGATCCAGGTGTATCCGTTGATGCCGTTCACACGGGTGTTCTCCAGCGACGCGCGCAGCGAATCGGCAAAGGCCAGGACGGTGATGGTGGCGATGAGCGCCCACCGCAGCAGCCGGCTCAGCGTCCGTTCCCCCGCCATGCCGGCGATGGGCGGGGATGCCGCGGGCGGCGCCTCGGCCGGCGTCGTCATCTCACCCTCGTCGCCGGCGCAGCAGCAGTGCCCCGGTGACCACCGCCGCGGCGAAGACACCCGCGGCCACCCAGATCAGCACGGTGCCACCGCTCCCGGAATCCCGCGTCGCGGCCTGCGCCGAGGCGACCGGGGCCGGGACCGTCACCGGGGCGCGGCCGGGTGACGAGATGACCGCGCTCCCGTAGAGCCGCGGCCAGCGCGCGGGGTCCTCGTCGAGCCAGCGCAGCAATTGGTCGAGCTGACGCGGCGCCCCGTTGGAGGTCGCGACCAGCAGAGACCGGCTACCGTCGAAGACCGACTGAAGCGCTCCGAACCCGACGGCCGGATCGAGGCGCAGTGTCACAGGGGCACCCGACGGGTCCGCCCCCTCGACTGTGAGCCCATCGTCTGACACCGAGACCGGCAGGGTGATGTCGTCGCGGTCCCAGCCGTCGGCAGCGATCAGCACCGCCGGGCCACCGCTGTCGACGGCCTGCTGGAGACCGACGACCGCCGTATCGATGGGCAGCGCGCTGAGGCGCTGCAGCCCCGTCATGATCGACACGGCTCGCGCCGTATCGGCGTAACGGTCGTCGCCGATCCCGATTTCGACGCGGGGCATCAACGCCTGCGGCAGCGACTGCAGCCCGGGTGGCACAGGAGGCGTGGCCGGGGCGCTCTGCACCGTGCTCTCACCGTCGATGGACAGGGTGAGCGGCTGGAACTCGCCGCAGCGCCCGGTGTTGCCGGTGATGTCGACGGCGACTTCGAGGTTGGTGAACCGCTGGAGCAGGCGGTCGGGGATGTCGACCCAGTGGTCGATGACGCCGTCTCGGCCGGCGACCCACCGGTCGAAGGACTCGCCACCGGTCCGGACGACGACCTGGGCGCCGATGTTCTCCGGCACCGGGGTGTAGGACCCGACCAGGTGAACCCGGACGTTGTGGGCCGACCTGCCCAACCGGGTCTGATCGATGCCGAAGACCACGCGCGGGGCCAGCGCCTCCGTCGTCAACTCGTTCTCGCCGAGTTCACGCAACGTGGTCGTGTCACCGGGAAGCTGCGGGGCATCGCGCAACGGCCCCACCACGGCCCGGGTGCTGATCGCCAGCCGGCGCAGGTCACTGGCGAGCAGCCGGGTTTGATTGGCCAGTTCGGCTGCCGGACCCGAGATCAGCAGCACCGGGATCCCCGGGCCGCCCTGCAGCGACAGCCCGCTGTCGGGTCCCTCGGTGATCGCGATCCGCCGCTCGAAGGGGGCCGACTCGGCGGCAGGCAGCACCTGCCCGCGCGGCAATGCGGCGATCTGCACCCCGGTGTTCTGCTGCCGATACCGGGAGGTCACCGCGGTGGCCAACCGCACCGCGGCATCGGACTCCGCCTGCGACGGGTCCGGCGGGACGGCGATAGTCAGCGTGCGCAGGACCGGAGGCAGGAAGTCGGCGACCGCGGCAGGCACGGATTCGACCCCGGCGAACTCGACCGCGCCGTCGACGAGCCGCAACGGATTACTCGGGTCCAGGCAGTATCCGTCCAGCGGAAGGAGATACGCGTTGATGGTGATCGTGACCGCGTTCTCGACCACGACCACGCCGTCGAGCGGGATCCGCACCGGGCCCCGCGGCAGCAGCGGCACGTCCAGCTGCGCGATGGTGCGCCGATCCTGGACCACGGTGACGGCCGCCGACCGCAGGAAGACCGGGAGCTCCAGCGTCGCGTCCAGTGCGGTCGGGGTCATGCCCGGCGGCACCGGGAAGGTCACGGTGGTGGTTCCGGCCTGACCGTAGAACTCCAGCGGGCCCGCCGATCCCAGCTCATCGAAGGTGACGGGAACGGCCCGCGCGGGCGGTGCAGACGACGCGACGACCGGCATCAGCACGGCGCACACTGCCAAAAAGCACGCCCCCACCCACCGCATACGGAAATGTTACGTGGATCACACCGGGCCCGTCGGGCGCGGCGCAATTCGGATAACAAACACCGCTGCCCACCGCGCGAAGCGGTGGGCAGCCGGATGAAAGCAGGGCCGGTTACTTGGCCTTTTCGAGCACCTCGACGAGACGCCAGCGCTTGGTGGCCGACGTCGGGCGGGTCTCCATCAGCGAGACGCGGTCGCCGACACCGGCGTCGCCGTTCTCGTCGTGGGCCTTGACCTTCGTCGTGGTCCGGATGATCTTGCCGTACAGCGGGTGGCTCTTACGCGACTCGAGCTCGACGACGATCGTCTTCTGCATCTTGTCCGACACGACATAGCCGATGGCGGTCTTGCGACGGCCGCGCGGCTTCTCGGTCCGCGGGGTGTGCGCCGGACCCTTCGATCCAGCCTGAGTGTCTGCCATTACGAATCCTCACCTCCGGGTCCGGCGGCCAGACCCAGCTCACGTTCACGCAGCACGGTGTACACGCGCGCAATTTCCTGCCGCACGGTGCGAAGCCGGCGGTTGTTGGCAAGCTGGCCGGTCGCCATCTGGAAGCGCAGGTTGAACAGCTCTTCCTTCGACTCGCGGAGCTTGTCGGTCAGTTCGTCGTCGCTGAGCTCACGCAGTTCACCGGTGGTGGTTCCGACAGCCATCAGAACTGCTCCTCTCTTGTGACGATGCGTGCCTTGATCGGCAGCTTGTGGATGGCACGAGTCAGGGCTTCCCGGGCGATCTTCTCGTCCGGGTAGCTGAGCTCGAACAGGACACGGCCGGGCTTGACGTTGGCGACCCACCATTCCGGCGAACCCTTACCCGAACCCATACGGGTCTCGGCGGGCTTCTTGGTCAGCGGGCGGTCCGGGAAGATGTTGATCCACACCTTGCCGCCACGCTTGATGTGCCGGTTGATGGCGATACGAGCGGACTCGATCTGCCGGTTGGTGATGTAGGCATGGCCCAGGGCCTGGATGCCGTAGTCACCGAAGCTCACCTCGGTGCCGCCGCTGGCGATGCCGCGCTGCTTCGGGTGGTGTTGCTTGCGGTGCTTGACCTTACGAGGAATCAGCATTTTCAGCTCTCCGTTTTCTCAGCGGCACCGGCCGCGGCGTCGGCCGCGGCGGGCGCCTCACCGGTGGCGGCGCGCCCCGCGTCGGTGCTCGTCGCGGTGGTACCCGACGCGCCGCTGCGGCGGGGACGGGTGCCGGACGGACGCTCACGACGCGGACGGTCTGCGGCGGGTGCCGCAGCGGACAGCTCGCGCTTGCCACCGACGATGTCGCCCTTGTAGATCCACACCTTCACACCGATCCGGCCGAAGGTGGTCTTGGCCTCGTAGAGGCCGTAGTCGATGTCGGCGCGCAGCGTGTGCAGCGGCACCCGACCTTCGCGGTAGAACTCCGAGCGGCTCATCTCGGCGCCGCCGAGGCGGCCGGAGCACTGCACCCGGATGCCCTTGACGTTCGGCTGACGCATCGCCGACTGGATCGCCTTGCGCATCGCGCGGCGGAACGCCACACGGTTGCTCAGCTGCTCGGCGACACCCTGGGCGACCAGCTGCGCCTGGCTCTCGGGGTTCTTCACCTCGAGGATGTTCAGCTGGACCTGCTTGCCGGTCAGCTTCTCCAGGTCGGCGCGGATGCGGTCGGCCTCGGTGCCGCGGCGGCCGATCACGATGCCGGGACGCGCGGTGTGGATGTCCACCCGGACGCGGTCACGCGTGCGCTCGATCTCGACGTCGGCGATGCCGGCGCGCTCCAGGCCGGTGGCCAGCAGCTTGCGGATCGCCACATCTTCCTTGATGTAGTCCGCGTACTGCTTGTCGGCGTACCAGCGGGACTTCCAGTCAGTGGTGATGCCGAGACGGAAGCCGTGCGGGTTGATCTTCTGGCCCACTACTCCGAGCCCTCCTTCTTGCTGGCAGCCTTGCTGGCCTGGGCACGACGTGCACGCGCAGCGCTCGCGGACGCACCTTGCTTCTTGGCGGGACGACTTTCCACGATCACCGTGATGTGGCTGGTGCGCTTGCGGATCCGGAAGGCGCGGCCCTGGGCACGCGGCCGGATGCGCTTGGCGGTCGGCCCCTCGTCGGCGTAGACCGTCGCGACCACCAGGGTCGACGGGTCCAGGCCCTCGTTGTTCTGCGCGTTGGCCGCGGCACTGGCGATCACCTTGGCGACCGGCTCGCTGGCGGCCTGCGGAGCCCAGCGGAGGATGTCGAGGGCTTCCTCGACGCTCTTCCCCCGGACCAGGTTGATCACGCGACGCGCCTTGGTCGGCGAGATGCGCACGAAGCGCGCCTTCGCCTGCGCGGACGGATATTGAATCGCTGTTGTCATCTCTAGCGCCTCTTGGCCTTCCGGTCATCCTTGATGTGACCCTTGAAGGTGCGGGTGGGGGCGAACTCGCCCAGCTTGTGCCCGACCATCGCCTCGGTGACGAACACCGGGACGTGCTTGCGACCGTCGTGGACGGCGAAGGTGTGACCGATGAAGTCGGGGATGATCGTGGACCGACGGGACCAGGTCTTGATGACCTGCTTGGTGTTCTTCTCGTTCTGGACGTCGACCTTCTTGAGCAGATGGTCGTCGACGAACGGGCCCTTCTTCAGGCTGCGTGGCATCGCTATTTACTCCTAGCGCTTCTTGCCGGTGCGCCGGCGACGGACGATGAGCTTGTCGCTCGCCTTGTTCGGCTTGCGAGTGCGGCCCTCGGGCTTACCCCACGGGCTCACCGGGTGGCGACCGCCGGAGGTCTTACCCTCACCGCCGCCGTGCGGGTGGTCGACCGGGTTCATCACGACGCCACGGACGGTCGGGCGCTTGCCCTTCCACCGCATACGGCCGGCCTTACCCCAGTTGATGTTGGCCTGCTCGGCGTTGCCGACCTCGCCGACGGTGGCGCGGCAGCGCACGTCGACGCGGCGGATCTCGCCGGAGGGCATACGCAGCGAGGCGTAGGTGCCTTCCTTACCCAGCAGCTGGATCGACGCACCGGCCGAGCGCGCCATCTTGGCACCGCCACCGGGACGCAGCTCCACGGCGTGGATCAGCGTGCCTGCGGGGATGTTGCGCAGCGGCAGGTTGTTGCCCGGCTTGATGTCGGCGTTGGCGCCCGACTCGACGATCGCACCCTGCTTCAGACCCTGGGGGGCGATGATGTAGCGCTTCTCGCCGTCCAGGTAGTGCAGCAGCGCGATGTTCGCGGTGCGGTTCGGGTCGTACTCGATGTGCGCGACCTTGGCGTTGACGCCGTCCTTGTCGTGGCGACGGAAGTCGATCACGCGGTAGGCGCGCTTGTGGCCACCACCCTTGTGACGGGTCGTGATGCGGCCGTGGGCGTTGCGCCCACCCTTGCCGTGCAGCGGGCGGACCAACGACTTCTCCGGATGATCACGGGTGATCTCGGCGAAGTCGGAGACGCTCGAACCGCGACGGCCCGGGGTCGTCGGCTTGTACTTGCGAATAGCCATCTTCTACTCAGTCCTGTTCTTGTCGTGTCCGGCGATCAGGCCGGCGCTCCGAACAGATCGATGGGCTTGCTTCCGGCGGCCAGCGTGACGATGGCGCGCTTGGTGCCCTTGCGCTGGCCGTAGCCAGTGCGGGTGCGCTTGCGCTTGCCCGGTCGGTTGGCGGTGTTCACCGAGTCGACCTTGACCTTGAAGATCTTCTCGATGGCGATCTTGATCTGGGTCTTGTTCGAGTCCGGGTGCACGATGAACGTGTACACGTTGTCCTCGATCAGGGCGTAGGACTTCTCCGAGATCACCGGGGACAGGATGATGTCGCGGGGATCGGTCACGTTTGCCATCAGGCCGACACCTCCTCAGTCTTGGTGTTCGCAGCGATGTACGCGTTCAGGGCCTCGACGCTGAAGACCACGTCGTCGGCCTTGAGGACGTCGTAGGTGTTCAGCTGGTCCGGCGAGATCACGTGCACACCGGCGAGGTTGCGCACGCTCAGCGCGCTGGTCTCGTCGGCACGGCCGATCACGACCAGCACCCGGTTCTTCTCGACCTCGCGGTCGGCCAGCAGCGTCGACAGGAACGCCTTGGCGCTCTTGGTCGACGGGGTCTGGCCCTCGACGACCTCGGTGATCGCGTGGATCCGGTCGTTGCGCGCCCGATCCGACAGCGCACCGCGCAGCGCGGCGGCGATCATCTTCTTCGGGGTGCGCTGGCTGTAGTCACGCGGCTGCGGGCCGTGCACGATGCCACCGCCGGTGAACTGAGGCGCACGGGTCGAACCCTGGCGGGCCCGGCCGGTGCCCTTCTGCCGGTACGGCTTCTTGCCGCCGCCGGAGACCTCACCACGGGTCTTGGTCGAGTGCGTGCCCTGACGCTTGGCGGCCAGCTGCGCGTTCACCACCTGGTGCATCAACGCGATGTTGGGCTCCACGTCGAACAGCGCGGCGGGCAGCGAGACGCTGCCGTCCTTCTTGCCTGCCGGCGTCAGTACCGGGATTTCTCGATTGTTCTCGCCTGTAGCCATTACTTTTCGCCTCGCTTGATTGCGCTGCGGACAACCACCAGTCCACCGTTACGGCCGGGGATGGCGCCCTTGATCAGCAGCACGCCGTTCTCGGCGTCGACCTTGTGCACCTTGAGGTTCTGGGTCGTGACGCGGTCGTGGCCCATCCGGCCCGACATGCGGGTGCCCTTGAAGACGCGACCCGGGGTGGCGCAGCCACCGATCGAGCCGGGCCGACGGTGCACGGCCTGCGCGCCGTGGCTGGCGCCCTGGCCCCTGAAACCGTGGCGCTTCATGGTGCCGGCGAAGCCCTTGCCCTTGCTGGTGCCGGTCACGTCGACGTACGCGCCGTCGGCGAAGATCTCCGCGGTCAGCTCCTGGCCGACCTCGTAGGCAGCCGCTGCTTCTTCGCTGTCGAGCCGGAGCTCGGCGAGGTGGCGGCGCGGGTTGACACCGGCGGCCGCGAACTGACCCGTGACGGGCTTGTTCACCTTGCGGGGGCTGATCTCGCCGTAGGCGAGCTGCACGGCGCTGTAGCCGTCACGCTCCGGGGTCCGGATGCGCGTCACAACGTTGGGCCCGGCCTTGACGACCGTCACCGGCACGACCTTGTTGTTCTCATCGAACACCTGCGTCATGCCCAGCTTGGTGCCCAGAATGCCGCGGCGCGGAGCGGCGGATTTGCTATCGCTAGCCATTTCTCGGGAATTCCTTTACTGGATGTTGACGTCGACGCTGGCCGGCAGATCGATGCGCATCAGAGCGTCAACGGTCTTGGGCGTCGGGTCGAGGATGTCGATCAGCCGCTTGTGCGTACGCATCTCGAAGTGCTCCCGCGAGTCCTTGTACTTATGCGGGGACCGGATGACGCAGTACACGTTCTTCTCGGTCGGCAGCGGCACCGGGCCGACAACGCTGGCTCCCGTCCGGGTGACCGTCTCGACGATCTTGCGCGCAGAGGCGTCAATCGCCTCATGGTCGTAGGCCTTGAGCCTGATGCGGATCTTTTGTCCCGCCACGCTTCTCCTACCTCACTACTAACGGGCCCACGGTGTCCATGAAATATCCATGGGCCTGGCTGTGCCGCCGCTGTTTACCTGTCTGTGGTTCACCGACCCCCGCGGTCGGGCGTGTCGCCGTACGCATACTCGTCCGCGGCGCAGAATCGTCACGATCGAGGTGGGGGACCGGATGCGTCCCGGAGGACGCTGGTCGCATGCCCGTGCCGGCCCGGCGCAATCACACACCGTCCCGGCTCAAGGCAACCCGAACAGTATGCCTCAGATCCCGGCCTGCTCCAAATCCCTGGTGGACGGCTCGCGACTACCGCAGACCGTCCCAGAACGCGCATCGATGGTCGGCGCCGTAGTCGCCGGTCATGCGGCTGCCGTCGGGTCGCAGAGACATCACCCGGCCCTCGGGCCCGAACTCGGCCCAGTCGGGTTGACCGTCGGCGCGGGGCGCCCCGGCCCGCACGAAGGCCGACCAGTAGTCGACCATCTGCTCACCGAGTCTGACCTGCGCGGGGTTCGGCGGCGGCGCTCCCCCGACGTCGAACAGATAGCGCAACTCCAGGGAGTGGCTCGCCCCGACCGGGAACGGCAGGTTCCGCAGCGGATCGGGCGTCGGCGGAGAGCGGTCGTCGAACTCGTAGAAGTACACACCGGCACCGGCACGGGCACCCAGGTCACGCGCCCAGCGCGCGCCGCCGCATGCGAGCACACCGTCGGTGACCGTGGCCGCGTAGGCGAGCGCGACGTTCGGGAACGCGCTGAGCGGATAGTGGGCCTGCACGGCCGCCGCGTCGGCGCCGAAGGTGTCGGCCAGCAGCCCCGGATACTCGGCGGGCTCATAGTCCTTGCCCGCGCGTAGGTGCTGCAGGGCGACGAACAGTGTCCACTCGTCACGGGTCGTTCCGATCAGCACCGGGACGCCGGCCGCGGCACCGGCGGCGAACGCGTCGGGCGGGGCCACGGGCAGTGCGGCGGACCCGGTGACCGGACCGCTGAGCTGGTCGGCGCCGATGCCGTAGTACCAGACGGGGGTGCGCAACGCGTTCGCGTCGAGTGCGCGCAGGCACTGCGCGGCCTCGGGGCCCGCGCATCCCGCGTCGGCGGCGTAGGTGATGCTGCGCTGCTCGGCCTCGGGGAGCCCGACCTGGGCCTGACACAGCGCGCTCATCATGATCGCCGCGTCGAACAGCCCCTTCGAGCCGGGCGCGACGAGGTGGTCGCAGACCGACATCGCCCCGGCGGACTCCCCGGCGATCGTCACCCTGGCCGGGTCTCCCCCGAAGTCGGCGATGTTGTCGCGAACCCAGCGCAGCGCGGCCTGCTGGTCGGCGAGGCCGTAATTGCCGGCCTCGCCCGGCTGCCCGAGCGCCGGGTGCGCCAGGAAGCCGAGCGCTCCCAGCCGGTAGTTGATGGTGACGACGACGATGTCACCGCGGGACACCAGCCGGGCGCTGTCGTAGATACCGCCGCTGCCGGCGACGAACGAGCCGCCGTGGATCCACACCATGACGGGCTTGGGTTCGCGCGGTTCGTCGCCCCCGTCGGCCACCGGCGGGGTCCACACGTTCAGCGACAGGCAGTCCTCGTCGGTCTGTTTGCCGAGTTCGATGTCGCCCTCGAGGGGTTGCATGCACCGCGGGCCGAACGTGGTCGCGTCGCGGACGCCGTCCCAGGCCGGCGCCGGCTGCGGGTCGCGCCAGCGCAGATCACCGAGAGGCGGTGCGGCATAAGGGATTCCGGCGAACAGGCGGTAATCGTCGGCCACCACACCGCGCAGCATCCCCGCCGCGGTCCGCACCAGCGCGGGATCCGGGGGCGGCTCACCCGCCGATTCGGGGCCGCCCGCCCCGCCGCGCCCGCAGGCAGCCACCACCAGCAGTGTGACGAGCAGCACGATCCCCCGGAAGATCATGATTTACGACAGTAGCGCCCGTCACATATGCTTCACTTGACACCCGTCAAGTTTCTTTCGAGTGAGGGCACATGAGCACGCCGGTTATCGACGACGCAGCGAAGGTATTGGCCGAACCCCGGGCCTATGCGGATGAGCCGCGGTTGCACGCAGCACTTGCGCATCTGCGGGCGAACGCCCCGGTGTCCTACGTGGACGTGCCCGACTACTACCCGTTCTGGGCCGTCACGAAGCACGCCGACGTGATGGCGATCGAGCGCGCCAACGACCTGTGGATCAACGAGCCCCGGCCGATGCTGAACACCAAGGCGACCGACGACCTGGCCGCGGCCAACCTCGCCAACGGCGGCGGCCTGCGCACGCTGATCCACATGGACGACCCGCTGCACCGCGACATCCGCAAGATCGGCGCGGACTGGTTCCGCCCCAAGGCGATGCGGGCCCTCAAGGAGCGGGTGGACGAACTGGCCAAGCGTTACGTCGACCGGATGGTCGAGATCGGCCCGGAGTGCGACTTCGTCCAAGAGGTCGCGGTCAACTTCCCGCTGTACGTGATCCTGTCGCTGCTCGGCCTGCCCGAGTCGGACTTCAGCCGCATGCTCAAGCTCACCCAGGAGATGTTCGGCGGCGACGACGACGAGCTGAGCCGCGGCAAGAGCGCCGAGGAACTGCACGAGGTCATCACCGACTTCTTCCGCTACTTCACCAAGCTGACCGCCGACCGCCGGGAGAACCCGACCGAGGATCTGGCGTCGGCGATCGCCAACGCCAAGCTCGACGGCGAGTACCTCAACGACATCGACTGCCTGTCGTACTACGTGATCGTCGCCAGCGCCGGCCACGACACCACCAGCGCGGCGATCTCGGGCGGGCTGCTGGCGCTGATCGAGAACCAGGACCAGCTGGCGCGGCTGAAGGCCGACCCGAGCCTGATGGGCACCGCGGTCGAGGAGATCATCCGCTGGACCGCGCCGGTCAAGGAGTTCATGCGCACCGCCACCGCCGACACAGAGGTGCGCGGCGTGCCGATCAAGAAGGGCGAGGCGGTGCTGCTGTCCTACGTGTCGGCGAACCGGGACGAGGAGATTTTCGAGAACCCGATGAGCTTCGACGTCGGCCGCGATCCGAACAAGCACCTGTCGTTCGGCTACGGCGTGCACTTCTGCCTCGGCGCCGCGCTGGCCCGGATGGAGATCAACAGCTTCTTCTCCGAGCTTGTCCCGCGGTTGAAGTCCATCGAACTCGCCGGCGAGCCGGACTTCATCTCGACGATCTTCGTCGGCGGCCTCAAGCACCTGCCGATCCGCTACGAGTTGGCCTGACCCACACCCTCGGGCGGGTAGTGGCGCCGATCACATAAGCTGTTCTTTGACACTTGTCAACACAGCTTGTGAGGAGCGCAATGGGCACACCGACGATCGACCGGCCTTCGCAGGAAGCGGCCAAGGTGCTCGCCGATCCGACGGCATACGCCGACGACAAGCGGTTACACACGGCCTTGGCCCACCTGCGTGCCGACGAGCCCGTCGCATGGGTCGACCACGGTCCGTACCGGCCGTTCTGGGCGATCACCAAGCACGCCGACATCATGGCGATCGAGCGCGCCAACGACCTGTTCCTGTCCGCCCCCCGCCCGCTGCTGGTGACCGCCGAGGCCGACGACCTCGGCAAGTCCCAGCAGGAGGCGGGCATCGGGCTGCGCACGCTGATCCACATGGACGACCCGCACCACCGCAAGGTGCGGGCCATCGGCGCCGACTGGTTCCGCCCCAAGGCGATGCGCGATCTGAAGGTGCGCGTCGACGAGCTCGCCAAGCGCTACGTCGACCGGATGCGCGACATCGGCCCGGAGTGCGATTTCGTCACCGACATCGCGGTGAACTTCCCGCTGTACGTGATCCTGTCGCTGCTCGGGCTGCCCGAGGAGGACTTCGGCCGGATGCACATGCTGACCCAGGAGATGTTCGGCGGCGACGACGACGAGTACAAGCGCGGCACCACTCCCGAGGAGCAGCTGGCCGTGCTGACCGACTTCTTCAACTACTTCGCGGCGCTGACCGCGTCGCGGCGGGAGCATCCGACCGACGACCTCGCCTCGGCGATCGCCAACGGCCTCGTCGACGGTGAGCCGATGTCGGACATGGACACGCTGTCCTACTACGTGATCGTGGCCAGTGCGGGACACGACACCACCAAGGACGCGATCTCCGGCGGCCTGCACGCGCTGATCGAGAACCCCGACCAGCTCGCGCGGCTGAAGAACGATCCCGGGCTGATGGGAACCGCGGTCGAGGAGATGATCCGGTGGACCACACCGGTCAAGGAGTTCATGCGCACCGCGGCCGAGGACACCACGGTGCGCGGCGTGCCGATCGCCAAGGGCGAGTCGGTGTACCTGGCGTACGTGTCGGGCAACCGCGACGAGGAGGTCTTCGCCGACCCGTTCGCGTTCGACGTCGGGCGCGACCCGAACAAGCACCTGTCGTTCGGTTACGGCGTGCACTTCTGCCTGGGTGCCGCGCTGGCCCGGATGGAGATGAACAGCCTGTTCACCGAGCTGCTGCCGCGACTGGAGTCGATCGAGTCGGCTGGTCCGGCCGAGCTTTCGGCGACGACGTTCGTCGGCGGCCTCAAGCACCTGCCTGTTCGGTACTCGCTGCGCTGAACGTGCGCAGGAACCCGTCGACCGCGGCGACGGCGACGGCCCGGTAGTCGAAGTCGGCCAGCGTGCTGATCCGGCCGAACGCCAGCGGGCCGATCAACAGCGCGAACGCCATCGTGCGGTCGACCGGGCGCAGTGCCGCGGCGGCCTCAGGGCTGTCGAACACCGCGTCGAACGGCGCCGAGTAATGCTCGGCGATGTGCTCACGCAGCGAGCGCACCCCCGTGCCGTGCTGCGCCCCGGCGTCGGGAAGCGTGTCGATGTCGGGGCCCAACGACAGCCAGGCCATCGCGGTCAGCGTGGTCGGCGCCTCGGCGATCGATTCGGCCCACCCCACCACCACCGCGATCAGCCGCTCGCGCAGAGGGCCGTCCTCCGGCGGCATCGGCGGCGGCGAGATCAAACCCATGAACGCGGCGGCCACCAGGTCGTTCGCGCTCGGGAAATGGCGATACAGCGTGGCGCGCGCGACGTTGGCCTTGCGGGTGACCGCCTCGATCGTCACCGCGCCGGGCCCGCCGGTGCGCAGCAGTGTGGTCGCGGCGTCGAGGAGCCGTGCCCGCGAGCGGGCCGGCCGTGGGTCGCCGGTGGTGGCCGCCATGGGTTTCCTTCACCTCCCGACAGGGAACAAGACTGACGGTCTTACTGCGAGACTGTTAGTCTCGAAACTACGCCCTGCTGAAACGAGACGCCGACATGGTCGACACCTCCTCACGCTCTGCCCAGGATATCGACGTCGCCGTCACCGCCCTGTCGAAACGCCGCCGGATCTGGCTGCTCACCGTCGCCAGCCTCGACGTGCTGATGGTGATCGCGTCGATGGTGGCGCTCAACGCGGCCTTGCCCGACATCGCGGTGCACACCTCGGCCACCCAGAGCCAGCTCACCTGGATCGTCGATGGTTACACGCTGGCGCTGGCGTGCCTGCTGCTGCCGGCGGGCGCCCTCGGCGACCGGTACGGCAGGCGGGGCGCGCTGCTGGCCGGTCTGGCGATCTTCGCGCTGGCGTCGATCGCCCCGGTGCTGCTCGACAGTCCGATGCAGATCATCGTCGCCCGCGCGGTTGCGGGCGTCGGGGCTGCACTGGTGATGCCGGCGACGCTGTCACTGCTGACCGCGGCGTTCCCGAAATCCGAGCGCAACAAGGCCGTCGGCATCTGGGCCGGCGTCTCGGGCTCGGGTGCGGTGGTCGGCTTCCTCGGCACCGGCGTGCTCTTGCACTTCTTCTCGTGGCACTCGATCTTCTACATGTTCGCCGCCGGCGCCGCGCTGATGTTCGTGACCACGTTCACCATCGGCTCGTCGCGGGACGAGACCGCGGCGCCGATCGACTGGGTCGGTGCGGCGCTGATCGCCTCGGCCATCGCGATCTTCGTCCTCGGCGTGGTCGAGGCACCTGTGCGCGGGTGGACCGATCCGATCGTGTTGGGCGCCATGGCCGGCGGGGTGGCGCTCGGCGCGGGGTTCTCGTGGGTGCAGTTGCGCCGGGAACACCCGCTGCTCGACGTGCGACTGTTCCGGCGGCCCGATTTCGCGACCGGCGCCGTCGGCATCACGTTCCTGTTCCTGGCCAACTTCGGCTTCTTCTTCGTCGAGATGCAGTTCATGCAGCTGGTGATGGGCTACAGCGCGCTGCAGACCGCATTCGCGCTGACCCCGTTGGCAATCCCGGTTCTCGTCCTCGGCGCGACCCTGCATTTGTACCTGCCGAAGGTGGGCCTGCGCTTCGCGGTCAGCGTCGGCCTGGCCCTGATCGCCGTCGGACTGCTGTGCATGCGGCTCCTGGACGCCGACTCCACCTACATCGATCTGATGTGGCCGATGCTGATCACCGCATCGGGCATCGGGTTGTGCACGGCACCAACGACTTCGGCGATCATGAACGCGGTGCCCGACGAGAAGCAGGGCGTCGCTTCCGCGGTCAACGACGCCACCCGGGAGGTCGGCGCGGCGGTCGGTATCGCGGTGGCCGGCTCGATCGTGGCGGCGGTCTATCAGAGCGCGCTGGCGCCGAAACTGGCCGACTTCCCCGCCGAGGTGCGTGACACCGCGACCGATTCACTGGCCTACGCACTCTCGATCGCCGACCAGTTGGGCCCACTGGGCGCCCGGTTGACCACCCTCGCCGAGGACGCGTTCATGCACGCGACCAGCCAGGCGCTGCTGGTACTCGCTTTGGTGCTGATCGCCGGATCGGTGTTCGCCGCGGTGTGGTCACCGGGTCGCGACGGTCAGCAGTGGGCGGTGATCCGCCGTAGGCTTTCCCATCGTGCGCCTGCTACTGGTCAACCCGAACACCACCGCGTCGATGACGGCGGCGATCGCGGCCGGTGCGTCGGCAGTGGCACGGGCAGACACCGTCGTCGAGGCGATCAATCCGACTGACGGACCGCCTGCCATCGAGAACGCCGACGACGAAAAGCGCTGTATCCCCGGCCTTCTGGATGTGCTGAGAACGGCACGGCTGCGCCCCGCCGGGCAGCGCCCCGACGCGTGTGTGGTGGCATGCTTCGGCGATCCCGGCCTCGAGGAGGCCCGCGCCGCGCTCGACGTCCCGGTGCTCGGGATCGCCCAGGCCGCGATGCATGCCGCCGCGCTGGTCGCGGGCGGCTTCTCGGTCGTCACGTCGATGTCGGCGACGATCGAACGCGCCTGGCAGCTGGCCGAGGACTACACGCCGAACCACTGCCTCGGCGTTTATGCGTGCGATATCCCGGTCCTGCGCATCGACGCCGACCCGACCACGATCGAACCGATCGGTGACCTGTGCACGCAGGCGCTGGAGCGCGACGAGAGTGCGGCCATCGTGCTCGGCTGCGCGGCGATGGCGCCCTACGCCGCGCAGCTGACGCGCCGGCTCGGCGTGCCGGTGATCGACGGTGTCGCCGCCGCGACGGTGCTGGCCGAGGCGCTCACCTCGTTGCGCTGACGAACTCGGCGGCCCGGTGCCCCGCCATCACGATGGTCGCATGCGGCCCGCGACTGGGGATGTCGGGCAGTATCGACCCGTCCACCACCCACAGGTTTTCCACGCCGAACACCCGGCAGCGCTCGTCGACCACCTCGCCCATCTTCGCGGTTCCGCACAGGTGTTGCGACGTCGCCCACGAGGCATCGGATTGCACTGTGCTGCCGGCCAATTCCCTCGCCAGTTGCGTCCCGGTGTGCAACAGGTCGACGTCGGCGGGCGCACTGTCGTAGTGGTACTCGATCAGAGGTGCGGCGTCCGGGTCGGCGGAGGTGATGCTCACCCGCCCCCGCGACTGCGGCCTCATCAGCGTCACACCGAGGTGCGGCTGGTCGGTCGGATCGTGTTTGCCACCGGTCATCATCGCCTCGAATCCGACGGTATAGGGCCGGATCTCAACGCCGTCGTCGGTGGTCAGCACCGCTTCCAGCGGCGGCACGTCGTGCGTCGGCGGCCAGCTCACCGGCAGCACCCACTCCGGATGGTCGATCGTGTCGACGCCCACGGGCAGATCCAGGTGCGTCCGGACCCCGGCGGCGCGCAACACCCGCTGCGGCCCGACGCCGGAGAGCAGAAGTAGCCGGGCTGTCTCGATCGCACCCGCGCACAACACCACCCGGTCCGCCGACAGCGTCACCGGGCCGTCGGGGCCCGAGCAGAGCACACCGCTCACCCGGGTGCCGGCGAACTCCAGCCGCAGCACTCTGGTGTCGGTCAGCACGCTGACGTTCGGGCGTCCCACCGCAGGCGCCAGGTACGCGCCACCGGGCCCGACGCGGGTGCCGCCGTCGATGTTCAGCGGGACCGCCCCGACCCCAGACGGCACCGGTCGATCGGCGGTGGCGCCGTTGAGATCCTCGACCCAGCCGAAGCCGGCGTCACGGGCGGACTGCACGAACGCCGCTGTGCAACCGTCGAACTCGGTGACGCGCCGCACGGTGATCGGGCCGCCCGTGCCGTGTACCGGGGTGTCGAAGTCCAGATCGGTTTCGATGGCGCGGAAGTGCGGGAGCACGTCGTCCCAGGCCCAGCCGGGTATCCCCCACGCGTCGATGTCGCTCGGCAGCGCGCGGCAGAAGTAGCCTCCGTTGACCGCACCGGAGCCGCCGACCACCGCGCCGCGCATGATGTGGGCGTGGCGTACCGGATCGTCGGTCAGCGCGGCACGATACCGGTGCACCACCGAGCTCGCGGCGCCGATCGGCAGCCGCAGCGCATCCTGGATCTGCGCGGCCACACGCGGATCGTCGGGGCCGGGACCGGCCTCGAGCACGGTGACCTGGACGCCCTCGTCGGCCGAGAGACGTTCTGCGAGCACCGATCCCGCACTGCCCGCACCGACGATCAGGACTCTCAAGTCCGGATCTGCGGCTTCAGGGCGCCGGCGTGCCGCTCGCGGACGACACCGGTCCACAGGCCCAGCCCGTACGCGATGTCGTCGATCCGCTTGAGCACCAGGTAGGTCGGCAGTCCGACGCGTTTGGTGTCCTCGTCGGCGTGGCCGCTGCGCGCGATCCAGTCGATGACCCCGTCGAGCACCGCCGCCACCACCACCACGCGTCTGCACCGTTTCGACAGCACCGCGGCGACCAGAGCGAGCGGCCAATAGTGCCTGCAGATCGCCGACGCCAGCTGTACCGCGGCCGACCCGATGCCGTGGGCGGCGACGACAGCCACCTCCAGCGGCTCGGTCTGCACGTTCGACAAGGATTTCGCGATCCGCCGCCCCGTCAGCGCCGCCACCAGGATCGAGGCCAGATAGCCGGTTCCCGATCCGATCGCGACGAGGGTCCACACCACCAGGGTCCAGCCCGAGATCACCAGCGGGGCGGTCTTGCCGGGGTGCCGGATCGTCAGCGGAGCCGCGGACGCACCGTAGAAGGACTTGCGCGCGAACCACTTTCGCAACTCGGTGCGATGATCGTGGGCGACCGTCGCGATCGGCTCGTAGCGCAGTCGGGCACCGGATTCGTTGAGCCGCCAGCACAGGTCGACGTCCTCACCGGAGGTCAGCGTTTCGTCGAACCCGCCGATGTCGAGCAGTGCGCCGCGCCGGCAGATGATCGCCGCGCTCGGCACGTACGACACGGAGCCGAAAGGGATCACCGGGGCCTCGCGCAGCCCGAGGTCGAGCGACGACCGCACCGCCTCGTACCGCGCCACCACGTTGTCGGACTGTTCCAGCCCGACGATCCGCGGCGCCACCAGCGAGACCGCCGGGTCGCAGAAGTGGCCGAGCAACGCTTCCAGCCAGCCCTTGCGCGGGACCACGTCGGAGTCGAGGAATGCGACGAAGTCGGTGGTGCACACCGCCAGACCGGCGTTGCGGGCAGCGGCCGGGCCTTTGCTGCGCGGAATACGGACGATCCGCACGTCGCAGCAGGTGTCCTCGAAGTCGCTGTCGCGCACCGGTCTGCTCGAGCCGTCGTCGACGACGACGACCTTGAGGCCCCGCAGCGTCGAGACCAGGCGAGTGAGCCCGGAATGGTTGTCGCGCACCGGGATAATGATGGTGACGTCCCGATGCGAAGGCCCGCTCAGCGGTCTGGGGTGGGCGACGGTGGCATCGAGCAGCGTGCGCGCCAGCTGGGCGCTGACGGCGTCGCGCACCTCGAGGCGCCCGCCGTGCAGCATCGTCTGGGCGGCCGGGGCCAACCGGAGCAGCCGGGTCGGCGTGCCGCCGAGCAGCGCCGCACCCTCGCCGAGCACACGCACCCGCCGGTCCACCTGGACGGCGAAACCGTCGGGAAGCCGCGGCCCCGTCATGTCAGCATCCCCCCGCTGTCAGGCGCCCATCGGAGGACGCGTCCAGCACAGGCGTCGACCATTTCGGCAAAGATCCTCCCCCCTTCGTCCGCGGTCGCCGTGGTGGGGTCCCCCAAGACCCCCAGCGAACTCACCGCAGCCACTCCCCCTCGGAGCATCTGCGGCATCAGCTCCGAGAGCGGAGCCCGGTTTCCCGGGACCCGCTCGTCCTGCCGGACGACGTCCGGCGAAAGGTGGAGCAATACCGACGTTTCGGTGTGGCCGGCGTGTGCGTCGGCGTTGCGCGCCGGACACGGACACCATGCCACGTCGCGCCCCTCGTAGCGCAGCAGCGTGACCGCTCGGCGCAGCGCCTCGACATTACCCCCGTGACCGTTGACGAACAGCACCCGCGGTGCCCACCGGCACGCCGACCGGGCGAATTCGATGAGCAGTTCCGCCAGTACCGGTGTGCCGATCGAGACCGTGCCCGCGAAACCCTCGTGCTCACCGCTGGCGCCGTACGCGACGGCCGGGGCGATCACCCAGTGCGCTGCGCCTTTCGCGGCGCCTTTCGCGGAGTCGGTGGCGCTCAACCGCGCGACGACGGCGTCGGCGACCGCGGCCGCGATGCGGGTGTCGGTGTCCAACGGCAGGTGGGGTCCGTGCTGCTCGGTGGAACCGACCGGGACCACCACGGTGGGCGCTGCGTCGTTCAGCTGCCTCGACGTCGAGTTCCCGAGCTCACGGGGGAAGACCACGCGACGATGGTAGGCCGAATTCACCTGGTATGCGCCAATTGTTGGCGCATGCGTAGCGGTTGATTTCCCATCCACGATGTGCATCGCGGCCGGGGATTCACGTCAGCCCCCTTGGCCACGTCCGTATCAGGCTCCCAGGGTCCGGGTGAACCCTTCGGGCACCAGAATGTCTTCCGGCGTCAAATCGTGGATCGAGGACTTGCCGAGCCCGCGCAGCGCCGAGTCGATGCCACCGCTGAGGATGTCGAGGACGTTCTCCACACCGGCCTGACCGTTGGCCGCCAGACCCCACAGGTAGGCCCGGCCGATCATCACCGCGCGCGCGCCCAGAGCAACGGCCTTCACGACGTCGCTGCCGCGCCGGACGCCGCCGTCCAGCAAAACCTCGACCTGATCGCCGACCGCATCGGCGATGGCGGGCAGGCACCGGATCGCCGCCGGGGTGCCGTCCAGGTTGTTGCCGCCGTGGTTGGACACCGTCAGGGCCGAAACGCCGGCATCCACAGCACGTTTGGCGTCGTCGACCCGGACGACTCCCTTGAGCAGGAACGGCCCACCCCACTGCTCGCGCAGCCATGCGACGTCTTCCCAGGTCGGCGGCGGCGTACCCATCCATTCGCCGTAGGCCTGGAAGAACGTCGGGCCGGGTTCGCCCCGGCGGCCCTGGTTGGGCACCCGCAGGTCCGGCGGACGGAAGGTCTTGGCGAAACTGAAGAACCAGCTCGGCTTGGTGATGACCTCGGGCGACATCTTCAGGATGGTCTTGAGGTCCATCTGCTCGGGGATCTTGGGGCTGCCCCAGTCCCGGCCGTGCGAGAAGCTCCAGTCGGTGGTCAGGATCAGGCCCTTGGCGCCGGCGGCGCGGGCACGCTCCATCCGCGCCAGGATCTCGTCGCGGCTGCCCAGCCAGTAGATCTGGAAGAAGATCTTGTCGTTGACCGCAGTCACTTCTTCCATCGGCTTGCTGGCGAAGGACGACAGCCCCATCGCGGTGCCACGTGCCGCCGCGGCCCGTGCGACGGCGACCTCACCGTCGGGGTGGACGGCCTGAACGCCGGTCGGCGAGATGATGACCGGCAGCGAAATATCCTGCCCCATAACGGTTGTCGCCAGATCACGCTTCTCGGTGGCGCCGATGACGTGCGGCGCGAAGCCGAGTTCGCCGAACGCGTCGACGTTGTCGGAGACCGTCAGGCCTTTCTCGCTCGCCGAGATCAACGACGAGTATGCGGACTTGGGCAGCCGTTTCTTCGCCCGCTGCTGGGCGATGGCGACGGTCTCGAACCAGGTATCTCGTGCCATGGGGAGGTCTACACCGGACTTTCGTTACAGAATTTTTTCGGAGGCGCCCCGGCGCCGACCGGCTGCCGGGGAGGGGCGCTCAGCAGGGTGAGCGGGATCGGGCCTTTCGGCTTGTTGCGCCCGCCGGCGCGGGAGTGGTCCACGCTGGAGCGGGGCTTGTCGCGGTCGAGCGCCAGGGCGGGTTCGCCGTACCCCTGCACGCATTCGGGATCCGGGCCGTCCATCGGCAGGCCCGTGAAGAACTTGGCGGCCATGCAGCCGCCACGGCACGCGTCGTAGTGTCCGCAGCCGCTGCAGGCACCCGCCGACTGCGGTTCGCGCAGCTCGCGGAACAGCTCGGAGTGCTGCCACACCCCTTGGAATCCCGGCGCGTCCGGACCCGCGCCGGTCAGGACGTTGCCGGCCAGGAACTTGTCGTGGATCGCGAACGGGCACGCGTACACGTCACCGACCGGGTCGATCAGGCACACCACGCGACCGGCGCCGCACAGGTTCAGCCCCGCCAGCGCGCCGGGCTCACCGAGCCCGGACAGGTGGAAGAACGAGTCACCGGTGAGCACCCGCTCGCCGTGTGCGACCAGCCAGTTGTAGAGCTGCACCTGCTGATCGGCGGTCGGGTGCAGGTCGTCCCACACGTCGGCGCCGCGCCCCGACGGGCGCAGCCGGGTGATGCGCAGGGTGGCGCCGTAGTTGTCGGCCAGCGCCTTGAAATCGTCGAGCTGGTCGATGTTGTGGCGGGTCACCACGACGGAGATCTTGGCGTCTTTGAAGCCCGCCTCTTTGAGGTTCTCCAGCGCACGCACGGCCATGGCGAACGAGCCGGGGCCGCGCACCGCGTCGTTGACCTCGGCGGTCGCCCCGTCGAGGGAGATCTGCACGTCGACGTAGTCGCTGGCGGCCAGCTTCGCGGCGACCTTCTTGTCGATCCGGACGCCGTTGGTGGAGAACTTCACGCCGACGTGGTGTTCGGTGGCGTAGTCGACGAGCTCCCAGAAGTCGCTGCGGACGGTCGGTTCGCCGCCACCGATGTTCACGTAGAACACCTGCATGCGCTCAAGCTCGTCGATGATGTCCTTGCACTGCTGGGTGGACAGCTCGCGCGGGTCGCGCTTACCGGAGGACGACAGGCAGTGCACGCACGAGAGGTTGCACGCGTAGGTCAGTTCCCACGTCAGGCAGATCGGCGCGTCCAGACCGCGCTCGAACTGGTCGACCAAGCGGGGCACCGGCGCGGCGAGTGTCATGAGTCTGCTCCTGGGGCTGGGATGAGCATCTGCGACTGGACGAGCACGCCCAGCGCGTGGAAGTAGGGCGCCTGGTCGGAATCGTCGATTCCGGCGGCGCGGCAAGCGGAACGAGCGTCGGGGTGATCGGACAGCGAGTTGATCACCTCGACGATCGTCCGGTTCTTCAGAAACGACAGCTTGCGGGTCCCGAAGTGGTAGAGCAGGGCGCCGAACGGCTCCGGCCGCACGGCGACCTGCGGATGCAACCTCCAGTGCCGGTCGGCATCGAAGATGAGGGCGTTCGGCGCGGTCATGCTCAGTAGACCCCGCACATCCCGTCGATCGAGACTTCCTCGACCAGGCTCTCGGTCACCAGTTCGCCGGTCTCGACCTGCTGATTCTGATCCATCTGATCTGGCCTTTCTGCTGGTGCGACCCGGATAGGGTCTCGACATTTGTGACGTAGGTCGCCCACAATATGGCATCGAGTGCCGAAACGGAAGAGGGGTTGCGATGGGCGCCGGCAAGGCGCGGGTGGGACGCCGTCGATCGACGAGCTGGGAGCACATCAGCGACGTCGCGATCGACCTGTTCATGGAGCGCGGCTTCGACGACGTCAGCGTCGACGACGTGGCCGGTGCGGCCGGGATCGCGCGCAGGACGCTGTTCCGCTACTACCCGTCCAAAAGCGCGCTGCCGTGGGGCGACTTCGACGCCCACCTCGAGCACATGCGCGAGCTGCTGGCCGAGCTCGACCCGACGGTGCCGATCCGCGACGCGCTGCGTACCGCGCTGCTCGCGTTCAACGATTTCGACGACCCCGACCGGCACCGCCAGCGCATGCGACTGATCCTGGAAACCGAGGCGCTGCAGGCATATTCGATGACCATGTACGCCGGCTGGCGGGCTGTGGTGGCGAGGTTCGTCGCCGACCGGCTCGGGGTCGCGGACAGCGATCTGATACCCCAGACGGTGGCGTGGACGATGCTGGCGGTGTCGCTGTCGGCCTACGAGCACTGGCTGGAGGACGAGACGGTGAGCCTGCCCGCCTCGCTGGGTGAGGCATTCGACTTGCTCGCCTCCGGGCTGTCGGAAATCGGTTGAGATGAAACACTTCTGGTGGTTGGCCGCGCTGACGGCGATCGTCGCGACGCTGGGCTGCACCCGGGTCGTCGAGGAGCCCAGGCCCGTCCGGGCGTGGCCCGTCGCGCCGATCACCGCCGGCCAGGTCTCCGACGTGCTGAGCCCGAGGGCCAGCCGGGAGGCGGAGTCCAACCTGTTCTCCACGGTCGAACCGCAGCGCTGTGCCGGGTTGGCCCGGGAGGTGGATCCGCCGTTCCTGTTCGACATCGGGACCGTCCCGGCAGCGCACAGCGCCGGACAGTGGAACGGGGCCAACCGGTTCTCGATCCAGGAGATGGCGGCGGTGTACCCGGCCAACTTCGACGCGGCCGACGCGGTGGACGCGGTGAAGCGCACGCTGGGTGACTGCCGCGACGAACTGCTGACCGTCGTCACGATGCAGGACGAGACGCTGCACTTCGAGTCGATCCCGGCCGCCGAGCACGCGTCGCCGCAGATCGCGCTGTGGTCGATCACCAGCGCACGGCGGTCCTGCGACAACGCCTTCATCGCGGCCCACAACGCCGCGCTCGAGATCACCGCATGCGGTGATCTCAACGGATACGACGTGGCAGGCCTGGCCGACGAGGCCCTGGACCGGCTGAATCTGCTGGCGAACATGACGTCCTGAAGTTCGGGTGTCGGAGTTCGGGCCCGGGAGGCGACGATAAGGGTGTGAGCGCCGAACCGGATGGCGAGCATCCGCGGGCACTGCTCGCGCTGTACGACGAGGCCCTGCCCCAGGTGTACGGGTACTTCGTCAGGCGCTGTGGTGACCGCGGGACGGCCGAGGACCTGACGTCGGAGACCTTCCTGGCGGCGATGGATGCCGCCAGGAAGCCGGAACCACCGCCGCTGACGGTGCCGTGGCTGATCGGGGTGGCGCGCCACAAGCTGGCCGACCACTACCGGCGCAGGCACGACCGGGCGACGGTGCCGGTGGCCGAGATGCCCGAGCCGGACGATCCGGACGACACGTGGGATGCCCATCTGGACCGCATCGTCGCCGAGCAGGTGCTGGCGCGCCTGGCGTCGCAGCACCGGCTTGTGCTGGTGCTGCGGTACCTCGACAACCTGTCGGTGCCGGAGTGCGCCGAACTGCTCGGGCGCACGGTGCACGCGACGGAGGCGTTGTTGGTCCGGGCCCGGCGGGCGTTCCGAGAACAGTATCCGCGACCGGAAGGAGGACTGCCGTGATCGATCCGCTGGACGTGCTGCGCTCCGGCGACCTCCCGGTCGCACCGGATCCCGAGTTCGCGCGACGGCTGCGGGACCGGCTCGAGGCAGCGGCGAATCTGTTTGAGCAGCAACCTGATCGAACCCGAGGAGTGACGATGACCGGCACCGATGCGGCGATCGCGGAGCTCAACCGTCCCGCGGCCGCCCCCAGCTCAGCAGCCCTGCTCCCCTATCTGACCGTCGCCGACGCGCGGTCGGCCATCGAGTGGTACGGCGACGTGTTCGGCGCCGAGGTGGTCGGGCAGCCCGTCGAGATGGACGACGGCCGGATCGGGCACGCCGAACTCACCATGGCGGGGGCGACGGTGTACCTGGCCGACGAGTATCCCGAGATCGGATTGAGAGCCCCGTCGCCGCAGGCGGTTTCGGTAAGCCTGATGCTGGCGGTCGCGTCGACCGACGAGACGCTCGAACGTGCCCGCCGCAACGGAGCACACGTGCAGCGGGAGCCCTACGAGGACTACGGGGCGCGCAATGCGGCGCTGATCGACCCGTTCGGGCACCGGTGGATGCTCACCGGACCGGTCACCGGCGTCTCGATCCCGATCCGGCACGGCGACGTCGGGTTCGTCGCGGTGTGGACACCCGACGCGCAGCGGGCCGCGGCGTTCTACGGCCAGGTTCTGGGCTGGGTGTACGACCCGGCGACGCAGCGGGTCACCAATACCGGTCAGCGCATCGGCATCTACACGGTTGCGGGAAAGAACACGCTGTTCTGCTGCTATGCCGTGACGGACCTGGACGGCGCGCGGGAGAGCATCACGGCCGGCGGCGGCACCGTCGACGAGGTGACCGAGTTCGATTTCGGAAGCGTGATGGGTGCGAAGGATCCGTCGGGCCTCGACTTCGCGGTGTTTCGGCCCCGGCCCGACGAACCGAGGCCGTTGTTGAATGGTGATGGCCCCGGGGAGCTTTCGTACATCACGTACCAGGTGCCGGATTCGGCGGCGTTCCGGGCGTTCTACAGCCGGGTGCTGTTCTGGACGTTCGAGCCGGGTCGGATCGACGACGGATGGGCTGTGGTCGGATCGCACCCGATGGCCGGCGCCGCGGGTGGCAACCCGGAGGCGGTGACGGTGCCGATGTGGACCGTGGCCGATATCGACGAGGCGGTCGCCCGCGTCCGGGAAGCGGGCGGAACGGTGATCGAGGAACCGTCACAGCAGTCCTACGGGCGTTCGGCGTTGTGCACTGATGACCAGGGCGCGCGGTTCTACCTCGGCGAGTTCTGATCGACGGGGACTCGCGGCCCGCCTGACCGCCCGTCAGAAGGGTGGTGGGTCGTTGCCGCGGGGTGTGTCGCCGTGGTGGTCGGCGTTGTGTTGGCGTTCGCGGGTGATGTAGGCGGTGCGGCTTTGTGCGCGCGTGCGGGTGCGGCGCGGCATCATCGCCTCGCGGTTGTCGCTCATCGGCACGTGGGGTGGGTCGCCGGTCCAGAGGGTGCCGGTGGGTGTGCACAGGGCGGGGAACAGCAGGCGGCTGCCGGGGTGGGTGGTGTAGGTGTGTCCGGTTGGTGAGGTCCACACGATGGTGCCGTCGGGGTGTTGGCGGTCTTTCCAGCCGCCGGGTCCGGTCCAGAACGTTTTGAGTAAGTGGTGGAAACGGCACAGTGTTTTGAGGTTTGAGGGGTGGGTGGGTCCGACCGGGTGGGGGACGGTGTGGTCGATGTCGGCGGTGGTGGCCGGTTTGTCGCAGCCGGGGAAGCGACACGTCAGATCGCGGCAGCGGACGAACTCGGCGAGCGCGGCTGAGGGGGTGTAGCGCGGCTCCGGCCCGGCCGCTCCGGGGTGGATGATCTCGCGGATCCTGGCGCTGTCGAGCATGGTGTCGAAAAACGGGGCAGGCAGAAACCCGGAGCCGAACAGGTAGCCCGACCGGCCGGGCAGCAGGACGGGGGCGCTGCGCCGCGGCGCGGGCGCGGGCGGGGAGGGCTGAGCGGGCGCGGTGCCGCCTTCGGTGTCCGGTGCCCCCTCGACCGGGGCAGCCTCCTCGAGCTGCTCCTCGTTAGTCGCGGCGTCGACAGCGTCGACGGGCTGCGGCTCGTCACCCTCGACGTCGACGGGCGGATCGTCGCGCAGTTCGGCGGGCGGCCGGTCGCCTTGAGCCGCCGCGGGTTGTTCGGCGTTCTTGGCCGTCTGGTCGGTGAGGGCGTAGACGATGACTTCGGGAACAGGGCGGGGGTTGACGGCGGCTTCACAGTCGGTGTTGCCGCAGCGACAGGCCAGGCTGGTGATCCCGTGCAACAGCGCCGCCCACGCGTCCTTGCGGCGCTGGTCGAGGGTGCGCGGGTCGGCGTCACAGACGCTGTAGGCCATCGCCGTCAAGGTGCGCCAGCCCGCGGCGGCGTCCCCGTCGAACACCCGCGACCAGATCGTGGTGAACCCCGGCGCGTCGGTGGGGGCGCCGAACTCCAGGGCCGGCCCGATCTCGGCATCCCGAGACTGGCGCACCGCGTCCGGGTCGTGGCGTTCGACGATCTCGTCGATCTTGGCTTGGGTGGCTTTCACCGACAACGGCCCCCACCCCGCCACCGACTCGGCCAACTCAGCATCGACGGCGGCGATCAGCGCCGCATCGGTGATCAGGTCGGTGCGGGTGATGATCGCGCGCACCAGCATCTCCCCGATCGTCCCGGCCAAAAACAACGCCCCCACCCGCGGCAGCCGATCCCGCAGCACGACGGCGCGGTAGGTCTGGTGCAGCGCCAACGCCTGGGTGATCCGATACGCCGCGGCGATCTCGGCGGTCACCGCGGCCTCCGGATCCACCCACCAGTACAGCCGCTCCTCCGGGGCGAGGTCGACCCGGCGGCCGAACAGTTCGGCCATCACCGCCAACTTGCGTGCGCACACCGCATTCTCGGCCCGGCTCGCTGCCCGGGCGGCGTCGATCAGGTCGGCATCCGAGAGCCCGGCAAGACTCTCGGGCTCGGCCACCGACACTTCGAACATGTGTGCGATATTACCGGCGCGGGATGACATTTCGGAGTGCGCAGACCGCAGCTGGGGACCAACGCGGATCTGGGGACAACCCCCCCCACAGCATCGGATTCTGCCACCCGCCGATCAATTCCTGCCACCGGAATTATCCGGCTGACCTGCGGGTTTAACAGGTCAGACACATCAAGATCGCAAGGTCGGGACCGACCTGAAAGAGGGAAGAAGAAATGACGAAGTTCAGCATCGCCGCCACCACCGCCGCCGCCCTGTCCGCCGCGTTCCTGGGCCTATCCGCCCCCGCGCTGGCCGCCCCATCCGGCACCGGCGACGCCCAATCCACCATCAGCCAACTCGAAGCCCAGGGCAACCGCGTCATCGTGCAGAAACTCTCCGACACACCCCTGGAAGACGCCAACATCGTCGGCGTCAACCGAGGACCCGCCATCCGCGGCACCGTCCAGGACAACTTCAACGACCGGCTCTACCAAAACACCGTCACCGGACACATCTACTACGTCAAAGTCCGTTGACCCCCCGGAACAAACAGGGCCACCTCCCACAAGGAGGTGGCCCTGTTTTCTGCAGTCTCAGCCGAGCAGATCCGAGATCGGCGCTTTGGCAGCGATTTTCGCGCGGGTCTTCATGACCTTGCCGGGGAATCCGCCGCCGACCACCGCGACGACCACGCCGTCGCGCTCGTAGTAGGCGAGGAACTTGCGTCCGTCGTCCTCGACGATGTGCACCGTGTCGGTGGCCTCCGGCTCGCCCAGCGCCTGGATCTTGACGTCGTACTGGTCGCTCCAGAAGTACGGAACCGACACCGCCGCAGGCGGTTCCTGTCCCAGCATGGTCGGCACCAGCACCCGCGCCTGGTCGGCGACGTTGCTCCAATGCTCAACGCGTACTTGACCTCCGACATGGTCGCGCCACGACGCGACGTCGCCGATCGCCCACACATGCGGCGCGCTGGCCCGTCCGGTCTCGTCGCACACCACACCGTTGTCGAGTTCGAGGCCGCTGCCCTCCAGCCATCCCGTGCCGGGATGCGAACCGATACCGACGATGACGACGTCGGTGTCGAGTTCGGTGCCGTCGCTCAATGTCACCTTGCGCACCCGGTCGTCACCGCTCACCTCGGAAACGCCGACGCCGCAACGGACGTCGACGCCCTCGGCACGATGCAACCGGGTGACGAGATCGCCGATCTGCTGCCCGAGGATCGATGCCAGCGGAGCGGGCTGCGGTTCCACGATGGTGACCTCGACGCCAAGCTTGCGCAGGCTCGCCGCGACCTCGCAGCCGATGAACCCGGCGCCGACCACCACAGCGCGCTTGGCGGCCTTCGCGTCCTGGCGCAGCGCGAGGCTCTCGTCGAAGTTACGGAGCACATGAATGCCCGGCAGGTCGGGGAACGACGGGATGCGTTTGGGCACCAGACCGGTGGCGATGACGAGTTCGTCGTAGGACAGCTCGGATCCGTCGGCCAACGTCAGGGTCCTGGCCTCGGTGTCGACCGACTTCGCGCCGTTGCCGAGCAGCACCGTGATGTTGTTCTCGGCATAGAACTCGGCCGGCTTGAGGGTGACGTCGTCGGTTTCGGCGCGCAGCACTTCCTTCGACAGCGGCGGCCGGTCATACGGCAGATGGTCCTCGTCGCTGACGATGGTGATCGCGCCGGAGTACTCGGCACGGCGCAACTGCTCGGCCGTCCGTGCGGCGGCCAGTCCACCGCCCACGATGACGACGCCGGGCCCGGGAACCTCTGATGTGGTCACGTGGGCTTTCTACACGATCCCGCACTGAGAGTGTGCGCCACCCCGCGGGTACGCGCTCAGCCCGGAGCGCGCTCGATGAGGTTCGACAGCACCACGATGCTCTCGCTGCGTTCGACGTCGGCGCTCGCCCTGATCCGCTCGAGCGCTTCCTCCAGGTGACGCATGTCGCGGGCGAGTACATGCAGCATCGCATCGGCGGTCCCCGTCACGGTCGCGGCGCTGACCACCTCGGGGATATCGCGCCAGGCGGCCCTGAGCTCCGCCGGAGCGATCGTGCCGTGACAGAAGACCTGCACGTACGCCTCCGTGGACCAGCCCAGCGCGTTGCGGTCGATGACCGTGGTGAACCCCCTGATCACACCGCTGTCGAGCATGCGGTCGACCCGCCTCTTCACCGCGGGTGCCGACAGGTTCACGATCAGCCCGATCTCGGCGAATGTGGCCCGCGCGTTGTCGGCCAGTTCCGCCAGGATCCGCTCGTCGGTCTCGTCCAGACGCTCCATACCCCGCCCCACGCAACAAAACGCCACAGAACACCTGATAGCGCAATAAACCTAGCGTAGACACGCATGAATCGTCGATTGATTGCGTGACGTGCCGTTCCTATCGTGGGTTTTATGACGATGGACATCGCCGCGACCGAACCACGGGCCGGCCTCGCCCCGGTCCGCACCGCCCGGCCCCGGCGTTACCTCATGACGGCACCGACGTTCTTCACCGTCGAATACGTCATCAACCCCTGGATGGACGCGTCCTCCCCCGTCGACACCGACCGCGCCGTCACCCAGTGGGAGGCGCTGCGGCAGACATACCTCGCCCTCGGCCACAGCGTCGAGGTCATCGACCCGATCCCGGGCCTGCCCGACATGGTCTACGCGGCCAACGGCGGGACCGTCGTCAACGGCCGGGCCGCGGTCGCCCGGTTCGCCCATGCCGAACGCGCGGGCGAGGCTGTCGCCTACGCCGACTGGATGCGGCGCAACGGCTACGAACCGTTCCAGACGCGGCACGTCAACGAAGGCCAGGGCGACTTCCTGACCGTCGGCGACATACTGCTGGCCGGGTACGGGTTCCGCACCGATCGGCGCGCCCACGACGAGGTCGCCGCGCACGTCGGGATGCCGGTGGCCGGCCTGCAGCTCGTGGACCCGCGGTTCTACCACCTTGACACCGCGCTCGCCGTGCTCGACGACGCGACCGTCGCCTACTACCCGCCGGCGTTCTCGGAGGAATCCCGGGCGGCGCTCGCGCGGATGTTCCCCGATGCGATCCAGGTCGCCAGCGCCGACGCGTACGTCCTCGGCCTCAACGTCGTCTCGGACGGCCTCAACGTGGTGTTGCCCGCCGCGGCGAGCGGCTTCGCCGAAGAACTGACGCGCGCGGGCTTCCGGCCGGTCGGGGTCGACCTCTCCGAACTGCTCAAAGGTGGCGGTTCGGTGAAATGTTGCACGCTGGAGGTGTTCGGATGACAGCAATGCACACGATGACCGACGCACTGATCGCCAGCGAGAACCGGCACGTCGCGCACAACTACGCGCCGTTGCCCGTCGTCGCCGCCGGTGCCGAGGGCGCGTGGATCACCGATGTCGAGGGCCGGCGCTATCTCGACTGCCTCGCCGCATACTCCGCGGTCAACTTCGGGCACCGCCACCCGGAGATCATCGCGACCGCACACGCTCAGCTCGATGCGGTGACGCTGGTCAGCCGCGCGTTCCATTCCGATCAGCTCGCACCGTTCTGCGAGGCGCTCGCCGGGCTGTGCGGCAAGGACATGGTGCTGCCGATGAACTCCGGCGCCGAGGCCGTGGAGAGCGGGATCAAGGTCGCCCGGAAGTGGGGCGCCGACGTCAAGGGCGTCCGCGGCGCGCGTATCCCCAACATCGTCGTGGCGCACAACAACTTCCACGGCCGCACCACCACGATCATCAGCTTCTCCGACGACGACACCGCGCGCCGCGGGTTCGGCCCCTACACGCCCGGATTCCGGTCCGTACCGTTCGGGGACGCCGATGCGCTGGCGCGTGCGATCGACGACGACACCGTCGCCGTTCTGCTGGAACCGATCCAGGGTGAGGCCGGCATCATCGTGCCGCCCGACGACTACCTGCCGCGGGTCCGAGCGCTGTGCACCGAACGCAATGTGCTGATGATCGCCGACGAGATCCAGTCCGGTCTGGCCCGCACCGGTCGGACCTTCGCGTGTGACCACTGGGGCGTGGTGCCCGACGTCTACCTGCTGGGCAAGGCGCTCGGCGGCGGCGTGGTACCGGTCTCGGCGGTGGTCGCCGACCGAGACGTCCTCGGAGTGTTGCATCCCGGCGAGCACGGCTCGACGTTCGGCGGCAATCCCTTGGCCGCCGCGATCGGGCGCACCGTCGTCGCAATCCTGGAGCGCGGCGAATTCCAGAGGCGCTCAGCCGAACTCGGTTCGCACCTGCATGCCAGGCTGACCGCTCTGATCGGCCGTGGTGTGCTCGCGGTGCGCGGCAGAGGCCTGTGGGCCGGCGTAGACGTCGACCCCGCGCTGGGCACCGGCAAGCAGGTCGGCCTGCGACTGGCCGAGCGCGGCGTGCTCGTCAAGGACACCCACGGATCGACGTTGCGGTTCGCACCGCCACTGGTGATCACCGCCGACGAGATCGACTGGGCCGTCGACCGATTCGCCGAGGTATTGAGCTAGTACTTCATGGTGCCGCGGTCCACGGCGATCTGGGAGCCCGAGATCGTCATCGACGAATCCCCGGCCAGCCAGGCCACCACGTCGGCGACCTCCTCGACCGTCATGAACTCCTGAAGCCCCGGCTTCCCGTCGCGGGCAACGGGTTTGAACGGCATCGGCGCGAAGCTGTGCAGGAACGTCGGATACTTCGAGAAGATCTCCATCATCGCGTCCTTCTCGATCATCGGGGTGTCGATCGAGTACGGGTGAATGGAGTTGACGCGGATCCCGTACTCGCCGGCCTCCAGCGCCAGCGCGTTGGTCAGCGCGACCAGGCCGTGCTTGGACGCCGCGTAATGCGCGTTGCCCGGGGTGGCCTTCAGGCCGGCCGAGGAGCTGACGATGATGATCGAGCCGCCGTTGCCCGCTTCGATCATCGCGGGCACCGCGGCGCGGATGGTGCGCCAGGTGCCGTTGAGGTTGACGTCGACGACGGTGTCCCACTGCTCTTCGGACATCTCCCAGATGCGGCCCCAGCTCAGCACCCCGGCATTGGCGACGACGACGTCGAGGCGGCCGAACTGCTCGACGCCGTCGGCGACCACCTGTTGCTGGGCGGCCAGGTCGCGGATGTCGACCTCGCGGGCCAGCACCTTGCGGCCCGTCGCCTCGACCAGGCGCACCGTCTCGGCCAGATCCTCCGAGGTCGGCATCGGGTAGGTGATCGAATCCGAGACCGGTTTGCAGACGTCGATCGCGATGATGTCGGCGCCGTCGCCGGCCAGCCGGACCGCGTGCGCGCGGCCCTGCCCGCGCGCGGCGCCGGTAACCAGCGCGACGCGACCTTCCAGGGGTGCACCTGATGTCATGGCGATCAGGCTAACAGCCGAAACTAGAACGCGTTCTAGGGATCGCGGATCAGCGGGCAGGTCATGCAATGCCCGCCGCCGCGGCCACGGCCGAGTTCGGCGCCGACGATGGTGATGACCTCGATACCGGCTTTACGCAGCAGCGAGTTGGTGTGGGTGTTGCGGTCGTAGGCGAACACCACCCCGGGCTCCACCGCGACGAGATTGTTGCCGCTGTCCCACTGCTGACGCTCCGAGTCATACCGGGTGCCACCCGTCTCGACCACCCGCAATTCCGGGAGCCCCAGCGCGGAGGCCACCACCTCCAGGAACGGTTTGGTGTCCTCGACGACCTCGACCCCGGTCGCGGTGTCGGCAGGTCGCAGCGTGAAAGGCACGATGCTGTCCACGATCTGGGGATACACGGTGACGACGTCGCGGTCGGCGAAGGTGAAGACGGTGTCCAGGTGCATCGCCGAGCGCAGCTTCGGCATCCCTGCGACG